>NZ_JBFWZI010000082.1:0-29873 GCF_050185545.1 Reyranella sp.
AAGCAACGGCTCGCCCAACGCCGCGGCCACTTCATGCCACCGGCCCTGCTCGACAGCCAGTTCGCGGTCCTGGAGGAGCCGGCGACCGACGAGCGCGCCATCGTGGTCGACATCGCGGGCACGCCGGACGAGATCGTGAACAAGATCCTGGGACGATTTTGCTCTGCCCGACCCGCCATGCAATGAGCAGCTGTTCTTTCCCCTACCCGCGAAGAGGAAGTCGCACAGTGCGCGCTACGAGGGCAGGGGCGAGCAACGCCGACGGTGGGTCGATCAGGCTTGCGACGCGAATGAAGCGCCGCGCCACCTCGGGATCGTCTACGCCAGCGGCCAACACACGCCGAATCCATCGTGACATCAGACGATCCGGCGGCGAGGCGAGCGGCGCCATGTGCGGCACGAGCAGGTCATTCCCGCGCGCCATGCGCCATGCTGGATCGAGCGCCACGGCGGCGCGTCGGTAGAAGCGGCGAGCGAAGACGCCGTCCAATGGGCCGGTCTCAGCTTGTTGCAGCGTCTCCTGGAGCGCAATAGCCTGCAATGCCGCAATCGTCATGCCCTGGGCGAATACCGGATTGAAGGCGCATATGGCGTCGCCCATGGCGAGCAGTCCCGATGGCGGACGACTGAGCTTCTGGTATTGCCGTCGCACCGTCCGCGCGACCCGAAAGGTTGCGATCTCGGAACAGGGTTCGGCACCCTGAATCAAGCGGTGAATGTCCGGCAAGGCGAGCGAAGCCGCGTGCGCCACGAAGCCGGTCCTCGTCGCCGACGGATGTTCGTTGCGATAGCCCGTCAAGCTGACCTCGATCAGGTCGCTCTCGACTCTGTGCACCACCCCGCCGCGCGGGCATTCGGGCGTCGCACCGACCAGCAGGGCTCGCAGACCGCCAAGCCGAGCGGGGTCGGCTTGGTAGCGAGCAGTAGCGTAGCCGACATCGACCTCCATGAACTCCTCGGGCGGTGGGACAAAGCCGTGCGCGCCGAGCCAGGCAGGCAGTCTCGACGCGCGGCCCATGGCATCGATCACGAGCTCCGCATCGAGTCGCTCGAAAGTTCCAGACGTGCCATGTTCGAGAACGACGCCCGTCACCTGATCACCCTCGAGCGCGAAGTCCGAGACTCGCGCCTCGCCGACGAATTCGATGTTTGGCAGCCGGCTGACCTGGCGCCGTATCTCCTCCTCGAGGAACGGCCGGGTCGAGACGATGACAGGCAAGGTATCGGACGCCGCAGTGAGGCGGTCGCCGCCCAAGCCCCAGCTCACTTCCGAAGCGGCGTTTGCGGCGACCGCGCCCCGGTCGATGGCTGTCCGGGCGAACCCTGGAAACAACTGCTCCAGCGCAGCGAGACCACGCGGCAACAAGGCGTGGGCATGCCGGCCCTGCGGGACGCCGCGGCGCGCCCTGGGCCCGGGGCTTGCGATATCGCGCTCGACGATCTTCACCCGATCGAAGAATTCCGCCAGCACTGATGCCGCAAGCAGCCCGGCCACGCCGGCGCCCGCAACCACAGCATCGCTGCGCCGCCGCAGGAAGTCCCTTTCGATTGCCGATGCCACCGTCATCCCTGTTTTGATACGTGGTTACGTTACACTGTTTCGATACAATGTTGCAATACGGGTTGGGCCGAGTTATTGACGAATCGTGGGCAGACCCAAGGAACATGACGAGGCAACGCGGGCGACCCTTCTCGAGGCGGCGGAAGGCCTGCTGGCCGAAGGTGGGCCGGATGTGCTGTCGGTGCGGCGGGTCAGCGATGCCGCAGGTACATCGACGCGCGCGGTCTACAGTCTCTTTGGCAGCAAGGACGGCCTGCTGCGGGCGCTATACCAGTCGATGTTCCGGGATTTGCGCCGGCGCGTGCTCGCGGTGCCGGAGACCCGCGATCCGGTCGCCGACCTCGTAGGGGTGGGCGTCGAAGCTTTTCGCGCCCAGGCGCTCGCTCATCCGCACCTGTTCCGGTTGGCGTTCGAATGGCCGAAGCGGCGGACAACCACGACCGACGAGGATCGGCAAGAGGCGTGGGCAGCATTCGAGGCGCTGCTGACGAGGGTCAAGCGGGTGGGGCCGCCCCGTGGCCTCGGGGATGAGGAAGCCCGGCGGCTCGCGGTCGGTTTCCATGCGCTTTGCCAGGGCCTTGCTTCGGGCGAGCTCGGCGGCTTTTTCGCCAACGACCGCGACCCACTCGGAGTCTGGCGCGGCGCCTTGGCGACCTATGTGAAAGGGCTCCGCGCGCGCCAAAAACGGTGATTACAAGTCTCGTTCGGCCAGCTTGCGGAAGTCGTCGGGGACGGAGCGCTGCACACCGAGCGCGATCGAGCCGTAGCCGATGGCATCCCGGCCGAAACGATCGCGAATCGCGTCCATGGCGCGATCGGCCGCGTGGCGCGCCAGGCCTCGCCGTGTGCCGGGACGGCGCGCCTCGTTGGCAAGGCCGAGCGGCAGCTCGAGCTGCAGCCGCGGATCCTTCTCCAGATGCGAGACCGAGATCGCCAGCAGCGAGATGTGCTTCTCGCGCGGATGATCGGCGAGCGCGGCCTGGACCAGCTCTTCCGCGATCTCGGTGAGGCTCACCGTCGCCGCGAGGGAGGCGTCGAACGTGGCCGAACGAGTCACCGCGCGTAGATCGGCGAAGCGGACTCGCACGGTCACGGTGCGGCCGGCGAGCGACTTGGCGCGCAGCCGCGTGCCGATGCGGTCGGCGAGATGAGCCAGGGTCGGCCGGATGACATGCGGCTGGGCGGGTTTGCGGCCTAGCGCCGACTGCGCCCCGGCCGAGTGCGATCGGCGATTTGTCAGGATCTCGCGCGGATCGCGGTTCCACGCCAGAGCCGACAGCTTCTCGCCTGCAGCCGGTCCGAGCAGACGCGTGAGCGACCGTCCCGGCATCTGCGCCAGCTGTCCGATCGTGCGTACGCCGCTCGCCGCCAATCGAGCCTCGGTGACCGGGCCGACGCCCCACATCAGGCCGACCGGCAGGTCGTGCAGGAACGCCAGCTCGCGATCGGGATCGACGGTGACCAGCCCATCGGGCTTCGCAACCTGCGAGGCGATCTTGGCGAGATGCTTGGTGCGCGCCACGCCGATCGAGATCGGCAGGCCGATTTCCGTCCGCACGCGGTGGCGGATCTTTTGCGCAATCTCGGTTGGTGAGCCGAAGAGGTGCGTGCAGCCCTTCACGTCGGCGAACGCCTCGTCGATCGAGATGCGCTCGACGAGCGGCGTGAAGTCGCCCAGCACCTCGATCGAGGCGTCGCCCAGCCGCTGGTAGTCCTTGAAATGACCCTCGACGAAGATGAGCTCGGGGCAAAGCTCGCGCGCCCGCCGTCCCGGCATGGCGCTTTGCACCCCGAAGGCCTTGGCTTCGTAGGAAGCCGCCAGCACCACCCCACCGCCGACGGCGATCGGCTTGCCGCGCAACGACGGATCGAGCAGTTGCTCGACCGACGCGTAGAAGGCGTCCAGGTCTGCATGGAGGATGGTGGCTTCCATGGCTCTCCAGCCGTGCCGCGATCGGCATCGAACAAAAATAGAACACGAGTGTCAAGTCCATACCATGCCGGGCGTGGGGCAGCCTGGACCGGATTGGGGCTGGACACGCTTGCGTGCCGCGCAACTCATGACATGTTGGCGGCGCGGCCCGAGGAATCGCCGAGCGCCGAAGGCGCACCTTGGGACGTCCCTCAGGCTGTCCGGAGGAAGGACCGTGCGCCTCGATCTGCGCCCAGTTCAATTGTCTCTGACGGAAGAGCGGGCTCTGACTTAACCGTGACGCAAACGCGACGACGCGGCACCTGCTCCAAGCCCTTGATCTCAAGGGATTTGAGACGCAATGACGCAAATGACGCAAAGATACAGTTCATGCTCTTCCGGACCGCGAGCGAGACGCTCGCGGTCCGGAAGAGCATGAACAAGCTTCGCAATTTATACGAGTACCAATAAAATAAGCATACTCGCCTCCCTTCCAGGCCTTCCGCATCGATTGCAACATCTTCGCCAGTCGAAAGCGACGCCTGTCCCTTGTTTGACTCGGGCCATTGCCATTGCAACCATCGTGCAGATCGGGAGGGAGCGCGTATGGCTGGCGTTAGTTGGACCGACACCACCACGGAGGCGGCCGGGATAAAGCTCCACGTGTCGCGCGCCGGGAAGGGACGTCCTGTCCTGGTGCTGCATCACGAGACCGGTACGCTCGATCGTCTGCCCTTCTACGACGCGCTGGCCGCGAAGTTCGACGTGCTGGTGCCGCATCATCCCGGCTACAGCCGCTCGCAGCGGCCCGAGTGGATGCGCCATCCGCGCGACATCGCGGTGATCTATCGCGGCCTGCTGAACGATCTGAAGCTCACCAACGTCGTGCTCGTCGGCCTTGGCTTCGGCGGCTGGATCGCCGCCGAGATGGCCAGCATGGCGCCGGGCGACCTCGGGAAGCTCGTGCTGGTCGGCGCGATGGGCATCAAGCCGCCGCAGGGCGACATCCTCGATCTCGCCATCACCGGCTATATCGACTACGCCCGCGCCGGCTTCCACGACCAGAAAGCGTTCGATCGCGTCTATGGCGCCGAGCCGTCGGGCGACCAGCTCGAGATGTGGGACATTTGCCGCGAGATGAGCTTCCGTATCGCCTGGAAGCCCTACATGTACAGCCAGACCCTGCCGCATCTCCTGGGCGCGGTGCGCGTTCCTTCGCTGGTCGTATGGGGCGACGACGACCGGGTGGTGCCGCAGAGCGCGGGCAAGCGCTATCTCGAGGCGTTACCCAACGCCAAGATGGAAGTCGTCAAGAATTGCGGTCACTGTGTCGACATGGAGCAGCCCGAGGCGCTCGCCAGGCTGATCGTCGATTTCATCGGTCGGGAGTAGATGCCATGCACCTGATGTATTTCACCGAGCAACCGATGTCGGCCTACTCCGAGCAGGCCGGCCGCGACTTCGGCGCCACCGCGCTGATGTTTCCCAACACCCATTTCGATCCGGTGGCGGGCTCGCGGCTCTACAATGAGTACATCGAGCAGTACATGCTGGCCGAGGAGGTCGGCATCGACGGCATCATGCTGAACGAGCACCATAACGCTCCGTTCTGCATGCAGGCCAAGGCCAACATCTTCGCCGCCATCCTGGCCGGCATGACCAAGAAGACCAAGATCGTGATGCTCGGCAATCCGCTGCCGCTCGCCGAGAACCCGGTGCGGCTCGCCGAAGAGCTGGCGATGATCGACATGATCTCGAAGGGCCGCCTGGTCTCGGGCTTCGTACGCGGCGGTGGCCAGGAACAGCTCGCGACCGGCGTCAATCCGGCGTTCAACCGCGAGCGCTTCGAGGAGGCGCACGACCTGGTCGTGAAGGCATGGACCCAGCCGGGGCCGTTCCGCTACGAGGGCACGCACTACCAGCATCGCGTGGTCAACCCGTGGGCAGTGCCCTTGCAGAAACCCTATCCGCGCGTCTGGATTCCCGGCGTGATCAGCAAGGAGACCATCATCTGGGCGGCGCAGCAGCGCTATCCCTACATCGCGCTCAACACCTCGATCGAGCAGACCAAGAAGATCTGGGAACTCTACGACAACGTCGCCGCCCAGGTCGGCTATGTCGGCGGGCCGGAGAATCGCGGCTACCTGATCCAGGTTCATATTTCCGACACCGAGGAGAAGGCCATCGAGAACGCCAAGCAGTTCCGCTGGATGCAGGGCGAGTTCACCGGCCTCGCCCATCCGGTGTGGAGCACGCCGTCGGGCTACGGCTCGCCCAGCAACCGGCGCGCCTTCGTCGAGTTCGCCGCCGGCCGGGCGATCAACCCGCGCGGCAACACCAGCTTCGAGCAGCAGATGGCCGACCTGCGCATCATCGCCGGCACGCCCAAGACGGTGGTGGCCAAGCTGAAGCGCATCCTCGAGGAGACGCGGCCCGGCATTCTGGCGCTGTGGGGCAACGACGGCCGCGTCAGCCAGGCGGACTCGCTCACCTGCATCAGGCTGATGGGCACCGAGGTCTTCCCGGCGATCCGCGAGATCGCCAAGAGCCTCGACCTCAAGAGCCCGTTCGAGGCCAACGCGCCGGTTCATCTCAAATACTCGACCGACCTGGCGCCCACCCGGGCGGCGGCGGCAGCGGAGTAGCCGATGGCGATCCAGCTCGGGGCATCGCTGCCGGTTGGCGACATCGGCACCGGCCCGGCCGTCGTGCGCGACTACGCGCAGGCGGCCGAGGGGCTGGGCTACGACTACCTGGTCGCGCCGGACCACGTGCTGGGCGGCAATCCGGCGGTGGACTACGGTGGGCGGCGCGTCGGCACGACGGCGACGGCCTATCACGACCCGTTCGTCCTGTTCGCCTTCCTCGCCGGCGTCAGCAAGCGGGTGGGCTTCGCCGCCGGCGTCCTGATCCTGGCGCAGCGCCAGGCGGCGCTGGTCGCCAAGCAGGCGGCCTGCCTGGACGAGCTCAGCGAGGGCCGCTTCCGCCTCGGCATCGGCGTCGGCTGGAACGAGATCGAGTTCCAGGGCCTCGGCGTGGACTTCCACAGCCGCGGCAAGCGCTCGGCCGAGCAGGTGCGCTTCATGCAGGCGCTGTGGGCCGAGCCGCACGTGAAGTTCAAGGGGGAGTTCCATCAGCTCGACGACGGCGGCATCAACCCGCGCCCGAAATCGGGCCGCGTGCCGATCTGGTTCGGCGGCCACGCCGAGGCGACGTTCAGGCGCACCGCTAAGTATGGCGATGGCTTCATGCCGCTCGCCTATCCGGCGGGCGACACGGCGCTCGCTGCCTTCGACAAGTTGCGCGGCCTGATCCGCGCCGCCGGCCGCGATCCGGCCTCGGTCGGGCTCGAAGTCTGGGTCTCGCCCGGCATCGGCGGGCCCGACGACTGGCGGCGCGAATTCCTCTTCTGGAAGAACGCCGGGGTGACCCACGTCAACGCGCACACCACCTACGTAAGCGGCCATCATCGACGGATCGCCGGCAAGACCTTCACCGACCACCTCGAGGCGATCACGCACTATCGTGCCGCGGTAGCCGACCTGCTCTGACCCGCGAATCCAAACCACAAATCGGTCTCTGTTCACCGTCGCGGCCATCGCCTAGACATCGGCCCGGCCTGCCTGGCCATCGGACCCGGACTGGGGAGGGCGAGTGGGCTATAGTCGCGCCGCGGGCCGACTTGGCCCGCGGCCATGCCTGCGGCGTCGATGCAGGCATGGTTCGATGGAAGCCCCGTACTCGAGTTGGTGATGTCCGACGTTTCCGCCCTTTCCCGCTCCTTGACCCTGATCGACCAGGCTGCGCTGCAGGCCATTCTGGACCCGCAGGACGGCCAGCGCCTGGAGACGCTGTGTGGCCTGATCGCGGAGCACAAGCCGGTCGTCGCCATGGATCATCGGCTGGGCGAGATGGACGCCTGGCGCCAGAAGCTGCTCGGCATTTTCGGCGAGATCCTGGCGGCGACGGAAAGCGCGCGGCGCGGCCCGGAAGCCCAGCGCGCGCGGCTGATCGTCAGCTACCTGCGCACGATGCGCAGCTTCATCGCCAAGCTGCTCCCGGTCCTGCCGGCGAGCAGTCCGTCACAGTCGTAGGGCGGACAGGCGGCGCATGAATCCGGCAAGACCGGGCTGGCGCTCCGCGCGGATGCCCGAGACAACGGACTGGAGGAGCGATCGCAGCTCGTCGGGCCGGGGCTCGGCGACGGCCGCAGCGCGGCGCGCCAGGCCGTCCAGGCGCTCCAGCGCCGTCAACACGGCGGTGGCCACGCCCGGTGGGCCGTACTCCGTGATGGCGACGCCCCAGCCCTGCTCGAAAGCCGGCCTGGCGAACGCACAGGCGCCTGTGGCGACGACGGGCAGCCCGATCTTGCGAGCATCGCTGAACACGCCGGAGCCGCGCGTGTGATAAACGGCCGGATCGTACGGCATCAGCAGCAGGTCTGCCTGGTTGAGCAGGCCGGCGTAGTCCTGGTCGGAAAGCACGTCCTGGCGAACCCTGACGCGCTCGCCGAGCGCGGACAGCCGGTCGAAGACCGGCTGATCGCCTTCCGCATCCGATCCCTTGACGATGCCGTGAATCAAGAAACGCGCGGTACCATGGCGCTGCAGCACCTGCCCGATGGCCTCGGGCAGCAGCCGATAGCCCTTCGGCCGATTGGCGAAGCCGATGCACAGCACGGTCGGCGGCCGATCGGGGGCCTGACGTCGCGCGCCGCGCGCCGGCATGAGGAGGCCTGGCGCCGGCATGACGCCGACCTCCAGGCCGATCAGCGGCTTGTAGAATTCCGCCATCTGCCGCGTCTCGGCATAGGCATGCAGATGCGCGGCGTTGCCGAGGCTCGCCCTCAATGCCGCGAAGGCGTCGCGGCATTCGATTGCCAGCGCGACGGCGCGCGGGTCGTCTGTCGACAGCAGGTAATGCGGCCCGTAGAGCAGCCACAGAAGAACATGGGGCGGCGACCTGAACCGCGTGCGCCCGAAGGCGCGGGCGATCGATGCGGCGAGCACCTGGTCGCAGCAGGGCAGGACGAGCAGGTCGGCGTTGCGGCCGTGCCGGACCAGGGCCTGCGCGAGATTGCGGCTCGCCTCGTCGACCGAATCGGCGAACTCACGGGGGTCCTCGTAGGACCGGCCATAGACCGACCTGGTGAAGGTGGGTGTGCAGACGAGATCGCGCACAACCTCGGCATCGGCGTAGGCGGATCCCAGGCAAGGCGCCGCCAGCTCAAGCGCCGCGAGCTCGCGCTGCAGCCGCTGCACGGCGTTGTAATGATGCCCTCCCCGGGAGTGAACGCCGGGATCGACGATCAGGATCCTCATGACAGGATCCTCATGGCGCGCCGAGCAGGCTGCGCCACGGCGGCCGCCGGAATTCGGCGACGCGGCGGCCCATCATTACCATGCGCCAGGGCAGCTTGAACTCCTCCGGCTGGTAGAGATGCTGGCGCGGCGCGTGCACCTGGAGCGCCGGGAAGATGTGCAGCCGCCCACCCGCCCGGCCGATCGCCGTGTTGAACGCGACATGCTCCGACACCTCGCGGTCCTGGGCATCGACGCCGCCATAGCGTGCGCCCAGCGCGGCCGACAGGCGGTAGAGCCCAAGTCCGCCGAACGCCGAGCGCACCTCTATGGGCGGCGCGCTCGCCGGAATCTCGATCTGGCGCGAGAACACCTCGCGGAACTTCGCCGCCTCGAACGAGACGCCGTCGGGCCTCCCCCAGATCGAATGCCAGACATCGTGCGGGCACCAGCGATCGTGTCGCAGCGCCCACACGTCGTAGTAGCGCGGCAGGGCATTGGCGAACACGCCGGCGCGCGACGGCTCGCCATCGAGCCAACGCGCCGCCTGGATGAAGCCGTCGGCCGCGAGGGGCGAGTCCAGCACGTCGTCGAGATCGGCGATCACGAGATGATCATGATCCTGCCAGCCCAGGCGGCGGATCTCGTCGAGCCCGGCGTTGCGAACGTGGGCAAGCCGCTCGGTCCGCCGGGTCAGGCGGGGCGCCAGCACGCCCAGGTCGAGCACGCGTCCGCCGCGGCCGGCGGCGAGCCATTGTTGCAGGATCGCCACCGAATCGTCGGTGCAATCGCTGGCGAGAAAAAGAAACGACGCCTCGGCGTAGCCTGCCGCGAAGCGATCGAGGTTTTGCAGGACGTTGGGCAGATGGGCGGCGCAGTCCCGGGCGGCGCCGAAGAAGACGGCACGCCTCCGGTCTAGCATGGCTCCTGGTCGCTCACGACCGATCGCGGCGCGGGGCCGGCTGGAGGATGTCGCGTGTGCCGTTCTGCGGTGCCGGGCGGGCGGGCTTGTCGCCGCCGATCAGGTCGGTCGCCCTGGCGAAGATGCGTTCGAGATTCCAGCCGTTGGCCGATGCCGCGGCATCGGGGTCGAGGCCGCCCAGCGTACTGGCAATCAGCACCTCCGCCTTGGCGTGGCGCTCCTCGCCGAAGGCGGTGCGAATCGCCACCGCCTCGCTGCGCAGCACCCGCTGGATCAGCTTGAGCACCGAGTTGCGGATGGGGTCCCACGGCTGGGTCGAGGAGTTGTAGGCGCCTCCCAGGACCGCGGCATTCGAATGCTTGTTGTTGCCATGCATGCGGTAGCCGTAGAGCGCATCGTGGATGGCGATGGTGCCGGTCAGCAGGGAGGCGAACGTCGACAGGTAGAAGTCGACGTAGAGCCTGAGCTCGGAGCTCGGCGGCACGAAGATCAGATCGACGAAGCTCCGCCGGAACATCATGCTGGCCGTGCTGTTGGTCGCGCCGGCCGGCGACCACTGCGTGTGCAAGGTGAGCTTGTGAGTCTGGACGTAGGTCAGCTTTCCGGTCTGCGGATCGATCGACGGCATCGTCGCGGGGTCGACCGGCCGTTCGGGCGGCGGGAAGGGGTCGGAGTCGAACCACCAGGCCGTGCCCGCGAGCAGGCGATCGTGGGCATCGATGACGTGGCAGTCGCAGTAGGTCATGCCGACGGGAAAGTCGGTGTTCATGTGCACCGCCAGGTGGCGGGCGATGAAATCCTCGTACCACAGGTCGTCCGAATCGAGGAAGCAGACGAACTGGGTATCGAGTTCCATCAGGCCGCGGCGCACCGCGCCGGCCTGGCCGAGGTTGGACTCGAGCCGGACATAGCGAAAGCGCGGATCGTCGAGCCTTGCCAGGCACTGCCGGATCGCCTCGTCCGACCTGTCGGTCGAGGCATCGTCGACGATGACCACGCTGATGTCGCGCACGGTCTGGCGCGCCACCGATTCAATGGCTTTTGCGACGTAGGCACAGTTGTTGTGATTGGCGACGACGACCCCAACGGCGGGAGCAGAGGGCATAACCGAAGAGGTCCTCATGTTTCAGCGGCGCGGGGAAGCGTGCCTGCCACCCCGAGCCGTCCCAATGCAAATACGTCGGGCCGGAATTTTTGGCGAGTTCTTTTGCTCCGGCAATCCGGCGGCAATTTGTCGGATTGCCTGGACAACATGCACCACTGCTCCGACAACCGCAATCCAGCCCACATGGTTGCATATGGCCACGAACCCTCCTCGATTCCAGAACGAGGAGGCCCGATCACGCGTTGGTCACCAAAAGCGGAGGGGCACCCCGCGGAGTGGGCACATGTCCCTCTCCCTGTGGCGCTGTAAGCAGCGCCTAATCGCGGGAGGTGGCCCGAAGGGCCGGAGGGGGAGAGCCTCATCCGAGGGCTATGAAGTTCCGACGTCGGAATCTCATGGATCCCCACCTGAGGCCTTCTCCCTCCGCCCCCATTCGGGGGCGCCTCCCCCGTATGACGGGGGAGGAAAAAGCGATGTCTCCGCTCCGCGCAGCAGAGCCCGGAGCCAGGCTACTCCGCGGCCATCCGCGGGGTCGCCGCGTCGATCGCCGCCGACAGGCGCGGCGGCGACATGGGCAGATCCGTCATGCGGATGCCCGTGCTGCGCGCCACGGCGTTGCCGACCGCAGCGAGCGGCGGCACGATCGGCACCTCGCCGACGCCGCGAACGCCGTAGGGGTGGTGCGGATTGGGCACCTCGACCAGGATGGTCTCGATCATCGGCAGGTCCGAGGCCACCGGCATGCGGTAGTCGAGGAAGCCTGCATTATCGAGCCGGCCCTTGGAGCCGTAGATGTACTCCTCGTTCAGGGCCCAGCCGACGCCCTGCACGGCGCCACCCTGCAGCTGGCCTTCGACGTAGCTCGGATGGATGGCCGTGCCGACGTCCTGGGCCGCAGTGTAGCGGTCGACCGTGACGATCCCGGTGTCGCGATCGACCGCTAGATCGACGATGTGAACGCCGAAGCCCGGGCCGGCGCCCTGGGCGTTCAGCTGGGCATGCCCGTTGATCGGCCCGCCGGTTCTTCCGGCCGTCGCGGCGAGTTGGGCCAGCGACAGCGGCTCGAATTCGCCGACGTTGCTGCCGGCGGGCTTGGCGCAGCCGTCTTCCCAGATCACCGCATCCGGGTCGACGCCCCAGGTCTTGGCGGCGCGCACCTTCAGCTCCCGGATGAGGTCGCGTACCGAGTTGACCACGGCCAGGCCCGTGGCGAAGGTGACACGGCTGCCGCCGGTCACGAAGTTGAAGCCGATCGAGCTCGTGTCGGCGATGATCGGCCGGACCTTGGTGTAATCGACGCCGAGCTCCTCGGCCGCCATCAGGGCGAGCGAGGCGCGCGAACCGCCGATGTCGGGGTTGCCGGAGATGATCGTTACCGTACCGTCCTCGGCAACGTGCGCTGCGGCGCTCGAATCGGCGCCGACGTTGAACCAGAAGCCCGCCGCCACGCCGCGCGACATGCCGGCCTTGGGCTTGCTCTTGTAGTGTTCCGAGTTCTTGGCGGCTTCCAGCGTCTCGACGAAGCCGATCGTGTCGAAGGTCGGACCGTAGCTCGTCTTGGTGCCCTTCTTGGCGGCGTTCTTGAGGCGCAGGTCGATCGGATCCATGCGCAGCTCCTGCGCCAGGATATCGATCGTCGATTCGACGCCCCACGCCGATATCGGCGCACCCGGCGCACGGTAGGCCGCGACCTTGGGCCGGTTGCTCACGACGTCGTAGCCGACGACCCGGATGTTGGGGATGTCGTAGCAGGCGAAGCTGGTCCAGCACGCCGGGCCGATCGGAGATCCGGGGAAGGCGCCGGCCTGCAGGGCGATGGTGCAGTCGGCCGCGACGATCGTACCGTTCTTCTTGGCGCCGATCTTGACATGGACCGTGCCGCCCGGCGCCGGACCGGAGGCACGGAACACCTCGTCGCGGGTCATCACCATCTTCACCGGCTTGCCGGCCTTTTGCGACAGGCGGACGGCGATCGGCTCGAGATAGACTACGGTCTTGCCGCCGAAGCCGCCGCCGATCTCGGAGGGCGTGACGCGGATCTGCGACGTCTCGATGTTGAGCAGGCGGCTGCAGAAGCCGCGCACCTGGAAGTGGCCCTGGGTCGTCGACCAGAGCTGCACCTGGCCGTCCTCGGCGGCGCTGGCCAGGGTGGCGTGCGGCTCGATGTAGCCCTGGTGCACAGCCTGTGTGGTGTAGTGACGCTCGACCACGATCTCGGCCTGCGAGAAGCCGTCGTCGACGTCGCCCTTCAGATTTTCGATCCGCTTGGCGATGTTCGACGGCTTGGTCGGCACGGGCTTCACGCCCTCGGTGATCATGTGGTCGTGCAGCACCGGCGCATTGGGCTTCATCGCCTCGACGACGTCGATGACGTGCGGCAGCACTTCGTACTCGACCCTGATCAGGCCGAGGGCGGCCTTGGCGATCGCCTCGGTGGTGGCCGCGACGGCGGCGATCGGATGGCCCTCGTAGAGTGCCTTCTCGCGCGCGATGATGTTGCGCGTGACGTCGCGCAGATTGACCTGCATCTCGCCGGCCGCGACGACGACGTTGGGCTGCTCCGGGAAGTCCTGCGCCGTCACCACGGCCTTCACACCCGGCAGCGCGAGGGCGGCCGAGGTGTCGATCGACTTGATCACGGCGTGGGCGTGCGGGCTGCGCAGGACCTTGCCCACCAGCTGGCCCGGCATGTTGAAGTCCGCTCCGAAGCGGGCGCGGCCGGTGACCTTGTCGGCGCCGTCCGGGCGGTCGGGACGCGTGCCGATCCACTTGTACTTGTGCTTGCTCATCGGGCTGTCTCCCTCATTTCAGCGGCCACATCCATGACCGCGCGGACGATCTTGTCGTAGCCGGTGCACCGGCAGAGGTTGCCGGCGAGCCAGAAACGGACCTCGGTCTCGGTCGGGTTGGGGTTCTTGGCGAGCAACGCCTTGGAGGCGACGAGAAAACCGGGCGTGCAGATGCCGCACTGCAGGGCGGCGAACTCGATGAACTTCTTCTGCAGCGGATGGAGATGGTCGCCCTGGGCCATGCCTTCGATGGTCTCGATCTTCTTGCCCTCGGCCTCGACGGCCAGCATCAGGCAGCTGCAGATCAGGCGATCGTCGAGGGTGATGCTGCAGGCGCCACAGTCGCCCGAGCCGCAACCTTCCTTGCTGCCGGTGAGGCCGAGCTGATCGCGCAGCACGTCGAGCATGGTCTGCGAGGCATCGCAGAGAAACTCGATCGGCTCGCCGTTGATGGTGGTGGTGACGTGTGTCTTTGCCATGTCAGCGCCCTCCTGCGCGCTTGGCCGCGATGGCCACGGCGCGCTTCAGCAGGACGCCGGCAATCTTGGTTCGATAGTCGATGGTGCCACGCTTGTCGTTGATCGGCTTGCACACGGCGCGGCAGGCAGCGGCAGCTTTCTCCAGCGCTTCGTCATCGAGGCGCGAGCCGACGAGCGCGGCCCCGGCCGCCTCGACGAGCAATACGGTCGGTGCGACGGCGCCGAGGCCGACTCGGGCGGCCGTGCAGGTGCCGTTCTCGATCGTCAGATTGACTCCGCAACCGACGACGGCGATGTCCATCTCGGTGCGCGGGATCAGGCGCAGATAGGCGTCGCTCGATCCCTTGGGGCGCGCCGGCAGGGTGAAGCTGACGACGATCTCGCCCGGCTGCAGCGAGGTCTTGCCCGGGCCGGTCTGGATCTTCTCGACCGGCACCTCGCGCCGCCCTTTCGGTCCGTGCACGGCGACGATGGCGCCGGCCGCGACCAGCGCCGGCACGCTGTCCGCGGCCGGTGAGGCATTGCACAGATTCCCGCCCGGTGACGCGCGACCCTGGATCTGCTTGGAACCGATCAGGTTGATGGCTTCGACCACTCCGGGCCAGGCCTTCTTGAGCGCGGCGTGCTCGCCGATCCTGGCACCGGAGACCGCGGCGCCGATGCGGAACGCGCCGCCGCCCTTGTCCTCGATGGTGTTCATCTCGGCGATGTTCTTCACGTCGACGATCGCGCCCGGCCTGGCCATGCCGGCCTTCATCTGCACCAGAAGATCGGTGCCGCCTGCGAGAACACGTCCTGCACCCTTGGCCGCGAGCAAGGCACCAACCGCCTCGTCGATCGTGTGGGGCGCGCTGTATCTGATGTCATTCATCTCGAAATCCCGTTGATGTTTCCGGACCTGTTGCGGTTCCCGTTGTCTCGGGAATTCTTGCAGGGCCCGCCTACTATAGGGGTATTCCCGCGTCCGTTGACCGAATAATGCTACGGAACGTCGATTCGGGGCCCGATTGCGCGGCCGCATTGAGTCACAGAATCTTCTTTCCGCATAGCGATTTCTGCTGCGGCGTCCAGCAAGGGAACGAGCCATCAGATGACCGATCCGACAAGCAATCCGCCCCTGCGCCCCGACCTGCAGCGGGTCCTCGAGAGCCGCTCCGCCATCCTCGACGCAGCGCGCCCCGGGGCGGTCGCGCAGCAACGCAAGCGCAAGCGCTGGACGGCGCGCGAAGCCATCGCCGCGCTCGCCGATCCGGGGAGTTTCGTCGAGTATGGCGGCCTCGCACGCCCGGCGGTCGCCGGCATGAGCGGCGCGGCCGACGGCGTGGTCATGGGCACGGCGCAGATCGAGGGGCGGCCGGCCGACCTGCTGTTCTACGACTACACGGTCTATGCCGGTACGCAGAGCACCATCAACCACGCCAAGACCACGCGCATGTTCGAGCATGCCGAACGGCATCGCCTGCCGGTCGTGTGCTGGCTCGACGGCGGCGGCGCGCGACCACACGATATGAAGGTCGAAGGACGCGGCTCGACACCGACCTTCGTCGTGTTCGCCCGCCTGTCGGGGCTGGTGCCGACAGTCGGCATCCTGCCCGGCCGCGCCTTCGCCGGGCACGCCAACCTCGCCGGCCTGTGCGACGTGCTGATCGCGACACCAGATTCGGCGATGGGCATGGCGGGACCACCGCTCGTCGAGGCGGCGTTGGGCGTCAAGCTCACGCCGGAGGAGATCGGCCCGGCCTCGGTCCATGTCACGTCGGGCGTCATCGACGTGCTGGTCGAGGACGAGGCCGAGGCGATCGCCGTCGCCAGGAAGTACCTCGGCTATTTCGGCGGCCCGACGGCTCTCGGTCCAGCTCCCGACGTCACCGCGCTGCGCAGCGTCGTGCCCGACAACCCGCGGCGCGCCTACAATGTGCGCAAGGTGATCGACGGCATCGCCGACGTGGGCAGCGTGCTCGAGCTCAAGGCGGGCTTCGGCCGCGCCGTAGTGACATCGCTGATCCGCATCGCCGGCCGGCCGGTCGGCGTCGTCGCCAACCAGCCGATGTATCTCGCCGGCGCGATCGACAGCCCGGCCTCGGAGAAGGCTGCACGCTTCATCCAGATCTGCGATGCCTTCGATATCCCGATCCTCTCCCTGTGCGATACGCCGGGCCTGATGGTCGGTCCCGACGTCGAAAAGACCGGCCTGGTGCGCAAGAGCGCGCGCGTGCTGACGGCGTTTGCCAACGCCACCGTGCCGGTGATGACGGTGGTGCTGCGCAAGGCCTACGGGCTCGGCTACTACGTGATGGGCTCGCAGCCGCTCGAGCCGGCGATCCTGCTCGCCTGGCCGACCGCCGAGTATGGCGGCATGGGGCTCGAAGGCGCCGTCAACATCATTTACCGGGCCGAGCTCGAGGCGGCGGCGGAAGGCGAGCGCGCGGCGCTCCACAAGCGCCTGACAGACGAGCTGAAGCGCTCCAACACCGCCCTCGAGGTCGCCGCGCGCTACCTCTACGACGACGTGATCGACCCGGCCGACACGCGCGATATCCTGATCAAGACTCTTGCCACCCTGCCGCCACCCCCACCGCGCACGACCCGCAAGAGGCTGATCGAGCCGTTTTGATCATGTTCTTCCGGACCGCGGGCGTCCCGCCCGCTCATCTCATGATCGGCGCATGTGAATGCGCCGGGCGGGCGGGACGCCCGCGGTCCGGAAGAGCATGAGCCCGAACCGAGACATTCGTACTGAGTGGAGAATCGCCCATGTCGAAACCCTGGCACGACCCGCGTATCCCATCGGCGGACCAGTGCGTGCTGCGGCCGCTGCTCGAGCGGCACGCCGCCGGCATGCCCGACAAGGTGTTCGTGCGTTTTGCCGACGGCGCGGAGTGGACGTACCGGGAAATGCTCGCAATCGCGCGCCGGACCGCGCGCGGCCTCTGCGCGCTCGGCGTGTCGGCAGGCGACAAGGTGCTGTGCTGGCTGCCCAACGGCCCCGATGCGATCCGCGTGTGGTTCGGCCTCAACTATCTCGGTGCCGTCTACGTGCCGATCAATCTCGCCTA
This sequence comes from Reyranella sp., assembly GCF_050185545.1. Classification (GTDB taxonomy): domain Bacteria; phylum Pseudomonadota; class Alphaproteobacteria; order Reyranellales; family Reyranellaceae; genus Reyranella. Next base: position 17,125 of record NZ_JBFWZI010000082.1, read on the forward strand.
TCGCGGCGGCCTGCTGGCGCATGTCGTGGAGAACTCCGATGCGCGACTGATCGTGGCGCATGGCGATCTGCTTGGCCGGTTGGCCGAGGTCGACCACGCCGCGCTCGCCTCCGTCGTCGTCCTGCACGGCACACCGGTCGATGTGCCGGGCCTCGAGATCCATGGACCGGAGGCGCTCGCGCCTGCAGACGGCGACGTGCCGCTGCCGGACGACGGTTTGGCGCCGTGGGACATGCAGTCGATCATCTATACGTCGGGCACGACCGGACCGTCGAAGGGCGTGATGTCGTCCTACCTGCAGCTCTACTCGATGGGGACGGAGTCGTTCCCCTTTCTCGGCGCCGACGATCGCCTCATGGTCAACCTGCCGCTGTTCCATGTCGGCGGCACGGCGGCGGTCTATGCCATGCTGGCGCTGGGCGGCTCGATCGCCGTCGTCGAGGCGTTCGACACCGCCTCGTTCTGGCGCGTGGTGACCGAGACCGGCACGACCTCGTGTGTGCTGCTCGGCGTCATGGCGACCTTCCTGGTGAAGCAGGCGCCGGGGCCGCAGGACCGCAACCACACGCTCACCAGCGCCGTCATGGTGCCGCTGTGCGAGGAGGCGGCTGCCTTCTCGGCGCGCTTCGGCTGCGACATCTACACCGTCTTCAACATGACCGAGGTGTCGACGCCGCTCAGGTCGGGCAGGAACCCGGCGCCGCTCGGCACCTGCGGCCGGCCGCGCTCCGGTGTCGAGGTGAGGGTCGTCGACGAGAACGATTGCGAGGTCGAGCCGGGTGCGGTGGGCGAGCTCATCGTGCGCACCGATCGGCCATGGGCGATGAACCATGGCTATTACAAGAACCCGGAGGCGACGGCGCGGGCGTGGCGCAACGGCTGGTTCCATACCGGCGACGCGTTCCGCGTCGGTGAGGACGGCCAGTTCTTCTTCGTCGACCGCATGAAGGACGCGATCCGCCGGCGCGGCGAGAACATCTCGTCCTTCGAGGTCGAGACCGAGGTCTGCGCCCATCCGCTGGTCAAGGAGGCTGCCGTGGTCGCGGTGCCGAGCGACCTCGCCGAGGACGAGGTGCTGGTCGCACTGTCGGTGGTCGACGACGCCGTGCTCGATCCGGCCGAGCTGATCCGGTTCCTGATCCCGCGCATGGCGCACTTCATGGTGCCGCGCTTCGTGCGGATCGTGCCGGCGCTGCCCAAGACGCCGACGCAGAAGGTGCAGAAGCACCTGCTGCGCAGCGAGGGCATCACGGCCGACACGTGGGACCGCGCGAAAGCCGGCATCCGTCTCAGGCGCGAGCGGCTCTCGGCGTGAGGTCATGCTCTTCCGAACCGCGAGCGTCTCGCTCGCTCATACGGAAGAGCGAGCGAGACGCTCGCGGTCCGGAAGAGCATGAGCGGCCAACTGGACGCGACAATCCTGTTGTCATCCCGGGCGTCGCGAGGGACCTTACGTTCGGTAGATCGGGGAGGCCTTCTTTGGACATCACCCTCACGGTAAACGGCGAGGCACGGCGCGTCGACGCGCCGGAGACGGCGTCGCTGCTCGAGGTGCTGCGCAATCATCTCGGGCTGATGGGCACGCGCTATGGCTGCGGGCTGGAGCAGTGCGGCTGCTGCACGGTGCTGGTCGATGGCGAGCCGGCCTATGCCTGCACGCGCGAGGTCGGCACGGTCGCCGGCCGCGCGGTGCTCACCATCGAAGGGCTCGGCTCGGCGGCCGACATGCATCCCCTGCAGCAGGCCTTCGTCGACGAGCAGGCCGGCCAGTGCGGCTACTGCCTGTCGGGCATCATCGTGTCGGCGAAGGCGCTGCTCGATCGCAATCCGCAACCCAGCCGCGCCGACATCGTGACGGCGCTCGACCGCCATCTCTGTCGCTGCGGCACCCACCAGCGCATCATCCGCGCCGTCCAGCGCGCCGCACAGACGATGCAGAACGGGAGGCCGGCATGAGCGCGCCCGCCCTGCCGGCGAGCCTGGTCGACAATCCCCGGCTCGATCGCTGGATTCGCTTCCTGCCCGATCGCACTGTCCGCATCGCCACCGGCAAGGTGGAGATGGGGCAGGGCGTCGTCACTGCCATCGGCCAGATCGCCGCCGACGAGCTCGACGTGCCGTTCCAGCGGGTCACCGTGCTGTCGGGCGACAGCGACGAAGGGCCAGACGAGCTCTACACGACGTCGTCGCTGTCGGTCGAGGTGTCGGGTGGCTCGGTGCGCCTGGTCTGCGCCGAAGTGCGCGCCAAGGCGCTGGAGCGCGCGGCGCTCAGGCTCAATTGCAGCCGCGACGAGTTGAGCGTCGTCGACGGACAGATCCTGCAGAACGGCGCGGCGACCGGCCAGGATTACTGGACGGTGGCGCCCGAGCTCGATCTCAGCCAGGCGGTCACCGGCACGGCGCCCGTCAAGCCGGCCTCGGCCTATCGCGTGGTCGGGCAGAGCGTGCCGCGGGTCGACCTGCCGGCCAAGGTGAGCGGCGCCGCCTTTGCGCATGACGTCCTGCCCAAAGGCGTGCTGCACGCCCGCACCCTGCGGCAGCCCAGCCGCGGCGCGACCCTGGAGTCGCTCGACGAGGCGGCGATCCGGCGCGCCGCCAAGGGTGAACTGCAGATCGTGCGCGAGGCCAACTTCGTGGCCTTCGTCAGCCCGGTCGAGAGTGTCGCCCAGGCGGCCGCTACCGCCGCGCCGAACCATGCGACCTGGAAGAACGCGCGGCGCCTCGATCCCGTGCAGCAGGAGGCGGCCTGGCTCGAGGGGCAGAAGAGCGACGATCGTCGGCTCGGGGCGCCCGAGCGCTCGACGCCGGCCAGGAACCTCGTGACCGCGACCTTCTCGCGCCCCTACATAGCCCACGCCTCGCTGGCCCCGTCGTGCGCCATCGCCGAGTTCAGCAACGGGCGGCTGACGGTGTGGTCGCACGGCCAGGGCATGCATCCGCTGCGCCGCAATCTCGCCGAGGCGCTCGGCCTGCCCGCGGAGTCGATCAGCACGCGGCATCTGCACGGCGCCGGCTGCTATGGCCATAACGGCGCCGACGATGCGGCCCTCGACGCCGCGCTGGTCGCCCGGCAGCTTCCGGGACGGCCGATTCGTCTGCAATGGCGGCGCGAGGAGGAGTTCGGTTTCGAGCCGGTCGGCCCTGCCATGCTGGTCCGCCTGCATGTCGATCTCGACGAGCAGGGTCGGCCGGCCGACTGGACCAGCGAGGTATGGAGCGCCACGCACGTGCAGCGGCCGGGCAACGGCACCGGCTATCTGCTGGCGAGCGAGGCGATGGCCAATCCGCCGCCGGAGGTGGCGCCGTTCGATCCGCCGGAGGCGCGCGGCGGCGGCGGCACGCGCAACACCGTGCCGATCTACGACGTGCCGGCGCATCGCGTGCTGCACCACTTGGTGCTGCGGCCACCGGTGCGCACTTCGGCGCTGCGCGGCCTCGGCGCGCTGCCCAACGTCTTCGCCATCGAATCGATGATCGACGATCTGGCCGCTCGCGCCGGCCAGGATCCGCTGGCCTATCGTCTGTCGATACTGTCCGAGAAGCGGGCACGCCGCATCACCGAGCTGGTGGCGGCGCGCGCCAATTGGAGCGCGCGCGGTCCGGCGGGAACGGGCGAGGGGCTGGGCCTCGCCATGGCCCGCTACAAGAACCGCGCCGCCTACGCCGCGGTGGTGGCGGCGGTCACCGTGCAGGAGACGGTGCGCGTCGACCGCATCTGGTGCGTCGCCGATGCCGGGCTCGTGGTCAACCCGGACGGTGCGCGCAACCAGCTCGAGGGCGGCATCGTGCAGGCGGTGAGCTGGACCCTGAAGGAGCAGGTCAAGCTCGACGAGAACGGCATCGCCTCGCGCGACTGGGAAAGCTATCCGATCCTGCGCTTCAGCGAGGTGCCGGAGATGGAGGTCGAGTTCGTCGAGCCGGCCGGCAATCCGCCGCTCGGCGTTGGCGAATGCACGGTCGGTCCGACCGCCGCCGCGATCGGCAACGCCGTCGCTCACGCGCTCGGCGTGCGCATCCACGACATGCCGCTCAGCCGCGACCGCATCATGGCGGCGTTGCTGAAGGGGTAGGGATCATGCTCCTCCCTAGCTTCGCTGGAGAGGTGTCGCCGTCTTACGGCGACCTGCCTTCGCCGAAGCGAAGCCGCTTCGGCTTCGCGCAGGCAGGCGGAGGGGTCATGGCTGGGAGCGCGCCACTCCTGTGGCGCTCATGGGATATGTGATCGACAAGAAGAGCGCCTCAGGAGTGGCGCGCTCCCAGCGCGTGACCCCTCCGTCCGCGCAGGCGCGGACACCTCCCCAGCGACGACGCTGGGGAGGGAACATGAATCACGACGGCGAGAGCAGGCGGCAGTCGGCGCGGTCGACGAACAGGGTTGTCGCCGGACCGTAGACGGTGAGGCCGACGCGCTGGCCGCCGGCGACCGTCGGCAGGTTGGCGGTCGCAGTCAGGACCACGTTGCCCGCATTGGTGAACCGGCATTCGATCACCGGATTGATCGGCGCCGCGCTGTTGTTGTTGAGATAGAGCACGACCTGCCAGTTCCGCGCCGGGATGGCCGACAGCGTGGCATTGTCGATGATGGCGATCGGCACTGTCGGCCCGGCAGTAATCGGCACCGTGCCGAGCACGGTCACGGCCGGCGTCTGCACGACGTTTCCGGGAGACGTGACGACCTGCCCCTGCGGGTTGAAGGCGCGGTCCTGCGGCGTGTTGGGCCCGCTCTTGCCGCCGACATTCTCGGGCGTCCAGATCTGGCCTGTCTTGGGATCGCGGAATTCCTGCGGTCCGAGCTGCTGGGCGACGACCGCCGTCGCGGCGATTGCACCCAGGAGGCCCGCTGCCAGGCTGCCAAGCCACTTGTCCACAGAACGAATCGTCATGCCACTCCCTCCGGTCGCCTGGTCCAACTCTCTTCGAGAGACGCGGAACAGAGTAGCGCAAATTCCGGCTTTTTGGAGTTGCATCGTCGCCGCTCTCAGTGCACGGCGGTGGGCATCTGCTCGGCGGTCGGTCCGTCGCCTGCCAGGGTGGTGCGCCGCATGTCGCGCGGCTCATCGGCCGGGAACGGCCGGGCGCGATGCATGGTCTGGCGATTGTCCCACATCACGAGATCGCCCAGCCGCCATTTGTGGGTGTAGACGAACTCGCGCTGGGTGGCGTGCTCGATCAGGTCGCGCAGGAAGCCGCGCGCCTCGGGCACCGGCCAGCCGACGATACCGCCGGCATGCGACGACAGGTAGAGCGACCTGCGGCCGGTCACCGGATGGGTGCGCACCATGCGTTGGCGCACCGGCGCGAAGCGCGCGCGCTCCTCGTCGGTGAGGTCGAAAAAGCCGATCAGCTGGCGCGAGTAGATCTGCGAATGCTCGCACACCATGCCCTCGACCAGCTCCCTGGTTTCCTCGTCGAGCGCGTCGTAGGCGGCGCGCATGTCGGCGAACTGCGTATCGCCGCCCTTCGACGGCAGCTTGACGGCGTGCAACAGGGAGTACTTCGCCGGCGTCACCTTGAACGAGCTGTCGGAGTGCCACAGCCGGTTGCCGATGGCGAACAACCGCCGGCGATCGTCGCGCGCATAGGGCGTGTCATCCTTGTCGAGGTTGGAGACGTCGGCAAAGGTCGTCGGCAGGCGATACTCGTTGGCGGCGCGCAGGCTCGAGCCGATGGCGTGCTCGATCGGCCCCAGGCTCTGCGTGAAGGCGAGCTGCTGGGCGTCGTCGATGTCCTGGTTGCGGAACACCAGCACGGCGTACCTGTCCATGCCGGCATGAATGGCCGCGACCTCGTCGGGCGTGAGCGGACGGCGCATGTCGACGCCGTCGACTTCACCCGCGAAGCACGGTCCGACTTGGCGAATCGCGACCGTCATTCTCACGTCTCCTCGATTGGGTATTGCGGGATACTAGCGCAAGGGAGACCACGACGCAGGCACTGCGAAGGTGCTGGTCTGCCGGTGCAGCACGACGCCCTCCGGGCGCGGCGGCGGCCACAGGCCGGGTTTCATCGCCTGGGCGCGCCGCGTCTCGCGGTCGGCCATGTTCCTGTAGGCCCAGACATGGACCCACTGATTGAGCGGGCCGATCTCGGTGTAGCCGGCGAAGACCAGCGGCGAGATCGCCGAGCGCGCGCCGATCAGCGGCGTCCAGGCCTCGATCACCTTGGGAATGTCGCCCGCGCTGTAGGTGTAGGTGCGGAATTCGTAGAGATTGCCGTGCTCGCCCGGCTCGAAATGGGGCGAGAACGGCGCGGCGTGGAGGATCTTGGACTCCATCTCGAGGATGACGTCCTGGATCTTGACCGGCCAGATGCCGGCGCGGATGGCCTCGGCGCGAATGTGCTCGCGCTCGGCGAGGTCCTTGTACGGCCAGACATGGATGATCTGGTTGAGCGTACCCACCTCGGTGTGCCAGAAGCCGCCGAAGCGGGAGAGCCTGGCGCGCGCGGGCGTGCCCGCGCCGATCAGTTCCTCGACCCGGGGGATGCTGCCGGGCTGCATGAGGTAGGTGCGCATCTCGAAGATCATGGCGTGTCTCGCAGCCAGGCCGGCAGGGTCAGCGAAGCGGCGACCACTTCGCCGGGACGGCGAAGGTGCTGTTCTGCTTGTGCAGCACCACGCTCTCGTGGCGCGGCGGCGGCCACAGGCCGGGCTTCATCGCCTGGGCGCGCCGCGTCTCGCGGTCGGCCATGTTCTTGTAGGCCCAGATGTGGACCCACTGGTTGAGCGGGCCGATCTCGGTGTAGCCGGCGAACACCAGCGGGGAGATGGCGGCGCGCGCCTCGATGCGCGGGCTCCACGCCTCGATGACCTTGGGGATGGCGCCGGCACCGTAGGTGTAGGTGCGGAACTCGTAGAGGCCGCCATGCTCGGCCGGCTCGAAATGCTTCGAGAAGGGCGCGGCGTAGAGGATCTTGGTTTCCATCTCCAGGAAGTTCTCGGCGACCTTGGGCGGCGGCCAAACGCCGGTCTTGACCGCTTCGGCGCGGATGCTCTCGCGCTGAGCGATGTTCTCGTAAGGCCAGATGTGGATGATCTGGTTGAGCGTGCCGACCTCGGTGCGCCAGAAGCCGGCAATGCGCGAGAGCTTGGCGCGTGCCGGATAGGAAGCGCCGAATGCTTCCTCGACCGCTGGCCCGGTTCCGGGCTTCAGCAGGTAGGTTCTCATCTCGAAGATCATGGGTTTCTCCCCTTGGTGGATGCCTTGCCTGTCACGCTCCTTCCCAGCCTCGCTGGGGAGGTGTCCCATCTTGCGGCGACGGACTCGTCAGGGCCTTCCGGACCGCGGGCGTCCCGCCCGCTCATCAATATAAGCGGGCGGGACGCCCGCGGTCCGCGTGAACCATGACCCCTCCGCCCCTATGAAGGGGCACCTCCCCGGCAGAGCCGGGGAGGAGAACTCAATCGGCCGCGGCGCGGGCTTGCGCGGTACCGGCGCCGAACGCCGGCATCACTTCCTTGGCGAAGCGGTCGAGTTGTTCCAACGTCACGGCGAGCGGCGTGCCGAGCGGCATGCTGCAGTTGATACGCTCGAGGCCGGGGTAGCGCTTCTCGACCGCCTTGAGCTGGGCGATGATGTCGGCCGGCGTGCCGGCCAGGAAGCCGCCCGCCTTCACCGCGTCCTCGATGGTCGGCAGCTTGACGGTGTCGACCAGCCGCGGGTCGCGCATCGCCGCGATCTGCTCGTCGGTCAGCGCCCGCACCAGGCGCAGCTCGCCGAACATCTTCATGTTCTCTTCGTAGTACTTCGCCGCGTTGCGCATGGCGGCCTCGCGGCTCTCGGCGATGTGGAACTGGTAGCCGAGCGACAGGCGCTCGCCCAGTTCGAGCGCGATGCCGCGGCGCGCATAGGCTGCCCGGAACTCGTTCATGTGCCGCTCGACGGCGCCGCCTTCGGCCGAGCCGCCTCCGATCACGCCACAGATGCCGTGTTTGGCCATGAAGTCGAAGGCGCGTTGCGAGCCGCTCTGGATCGGCTGCCAGCATTCGACAGGCCGGCGCACGGGGCGCGGAACCAGGGCAATCTCCTTCAGCGTGTAGCCGCGGTAAGGCACCTCGGGCGGGATCGTGTAGTACTTGCCCTTGTGCGAGAAGCGTTCCTCGTTGAACGCCTTGAAGACGATGTCGACGCCTTCCTCGAACAGCTCGCGGTTGGCCGCCTGGTCGATGAGCGGCGCGCCGAAGGTCTCGACCTCGCGTGTGTGGTAGCCGCGGGCGACGCCGAAGATGACGCGGCCACCGCTCAGGATGTCGGCCATGGCATAGTCTTCCGCCAGGCGCAGCGGGTGCCACATGGGCACGACGTTGAAGCCGCAGCCGATCTTGAGGTTCCTGGTCTGGTTCACCAGGTGCATCGCCATCATCAAGAGATTGGGGATGCATTCCGTGCCTTCCGGCTGGAAATGGTGCTCGGCCATCCAGAAGGTGTTGTAGCCCAGTTCGTCCATCTTCCTGGCGTAGGACACCGACTTGTGCAGTGTTTCGGCCAGTTCCGCGTTCGAGTAGTTGCGGTCGTTGATGGGCTTGCCGCGGTATCCGGCGTCTTCCATGTCGACAGAGCCGACATACGAACTGTCGAATTTGGTGATCATGCCTTGTTTCCTCCTATGAAAATGGGCGGTAACCCGCCTCATTTTCTCAGCGTCGTAATGCACGCCGGCGTGCCGGGGGTCTCCTGGGCGCAGTTCCGCACGTTTCCCGGGGGCTGCCAATCGAAATCAGGCTGGCTTAAAGTCATGGCTGGCAGCGAACCCGTGGGGGTCCGCGATGGAACGGAGGTCAGCCATGGGCAAGCAGTATGACCGAAGCGCCGAGGATCTCGGCAATATCGTTGGCCTGGAGCATGTCAACCTGCAGATTGCCGACCAGATCACCGGCACGCTGTTCTATATCAGCGGCCTTGGCCTGACGCGCGATCCCTACCTGATGACCAGCGTAGACAACATGTGGGTCAACGTCGGGCAGAGCCAGTTTCACCTGATCACAGGCACGCCGCAGCGCCTGCGCGGCCGCGTCGGCCTGGTGCTGCCCGATCGCGCGGCGCTGCTGAGCAGGCTCGAGCGCATGAAGAAGCCGCTCGAAGGCACCCGGTTCGCCTTCGTCGAGCATGACGATCATGTCGCGACGACCTGCCCGTGGGGCAACACGCTGCTTTGCTACGATCCGGCGCCGCGCTTCGGCCGCATGGCGCTCGGCATGGCCTTCGTCGAGTTCGACGTGCCGGTCGGCACGGCCGACGGCATCGCGAAATTCTATCGCAAGGCCTTCGACACCAGGACGCGCGTCGACAAGTCGAAGGCCGGGCCGGCGGCGCACGTTTCCGTCGGTTCGGGCCAGGAGCTGGTGTTCCGCGAGACCGATGCACCGCAACTTCCCTATGACGGCCATCACATCCAGGTCTACGTCGCCAATTTCTCGGGGCCGCATAAGAAGCTGCTGGAGCGCAGCCTGATCACCGAGGAGAGCAACGAGCATCAGTATCGCTTCGAGATGATCTCCGACCTCGACAGCGGCAAGCCGCTCTTTCAGATCGAGCACGAGGTGCGCAGCATGCGCCATCCGCTCTATGCCCGGCCCCTGGTCAACCGCAATCCGGCGCAGACCAACCGCAGCTACGTTTCCGGGCGCGACGCCTGGGTGGCCGACGCGATGATGGCGGAGATGGACGATCCGCGCACCGAAGCCCGCCAACAGCGTTTCGACCGGGTCACCCGGCGCGCCGCGGCAGAGTAGGGCCCGGCGATGAAGATCACCGGCTACGAGGCCACGGCACTCAACATTCCCGAGGACGACCCGCTGGCCAACATGCCGGAGGAAGCCGGCCGCAAGCGCCCCATCGTCGCCCTGCGCCTGCGCACCGACCAGGGGATCGAGGGCATCGGTGTCACGCTCTATGGCGGGCGGCTCAATGCGGCCCTGCTGGCCACTGTCGAGGCGCTCGCTGCCCTGACGGTCGGCCAGGACCCGATGCGCGTCGAGGCCGTCGTTGCCCGCCTGCGCACCCTGGGCGATGCCGGCGGGCCGGGCGGCCTGTTCACGCTGGCGCTGTCGGCGATCGACACGGCGCTGTGGGACATCAAGGGCAAGGCGCTGGAGCAGCCGCTGTGGAAGCTGCTGGGCGGCCATCGCGACCGCGTCGCCACCTACGCCTCGGGCTCGCTGCGGCGCGGCCTGACCGACGACCAGGCGCAGCGGGCGGCGCAGATCCTGCTGCAGAAGGGTTTTCGCGAGATGAAGACCCAGATGGCTCTGCCCGGCAATCCGACGCCGGCCGAGGAGGTGCGCCGCGTGCGCGTGGTGCGCGAGGCGATCGGCCCCGACATCAAGCTGATGTGCGACATCAACCAGCGCTGGCGGCCCGAGCAGGCGATCGACATCGGCAGCCGGGTCGAGGATGTCGGCCTGTTCTGGCTCGAGGACGTCACCACGTTCGACGATTACCAGGGCCTGGCGCGGGTCACCGCCGCGCTCAAGACGCCGATCGCCGGCGGCGAGTATGTCTGGGGCATCGCGCCGTTCCGGCAGATGATCGAGGCGCGCTCGGTCGACATCGTCATGGTCGACCTGGCGCGGGTCGGCGGCGTCACCCAGTGGATGAAGGTCGCCGGCATGGCCGAGGCGTTCAACCTGCCGATCGTGAGCCATGTCATGCCCGAGATCCTGGTCCACATGGTGGCCGCCTGCCCGAACGGGCTGACCGTCGAGTACATGCCCTGGATGCTGGCGCTCTACGAGGAGACTCCGGCTATCGAGAACGGCCAGATGGTCCTGCCGGAAAAGCCCGGCCTCGGCCTGAAGTTCGACGACAAGGCAATCGCCGCCTTCAAGGCGTGACGGGCTACATACTTGCTGTCATCCCGAGTAAGGCGCTTGCTCCATAGGCGCCTTACTCGGGAAGACAGGGATCTGCCATCGGCTGGCTCGCCGACCCACATGGATGAAACTCATGGCTGGGAGCGCGCCACTCCGATGGCGCTCATGAGGACTATGATCGAGAAGATGAGCGCCATCGGAGTGGCGCTCTCCCAGCGGAAGAGACCCAACCAGAGCGGTGATACGATGCCGAAAACGCTGTTCATCGATTCGACGCCCGACATCGATCTGGTGTGGCGCCAGGTTCATGGCGCCAACGACATTCCCATCACCGTCAACATGGGGCCGGCCAGGGCCGAGAACATCCCCGCGCTCGTCGCGGGCTACGATACCGTGATCAACGATGCGAGCTATTTCAACGAGGCGACTCTCGGCCAGTGCAGGGGCCTGAAGCACATCGTCTTCCTCGGCACCGGGGCAGCGAGCTTCGTCGACCTGGCGGCGGCGGCCAAGTTCGGCATCAAGGTGTCGACCATCGGCGGCTACGGTGACACCACGGTTGCCGAGCACGCCATGGGCCTGGTGTTCGCTGCCGCGCGCCACATCGCTACCATGCACGGCATGGTGCGCGCCGGCGGCTGGCGGCCGATGCAGGGGATGGAGTTGCGCGGCAAGACGCTGGGCATCGTCGGGCTGGGCGGCATCGGCAAGGAGATGGCGCGGCTGGCCAAGGGCATCGGCCTGGCGCCGATCGCCTGGAACCGCTCGCCCATCGCCGACCCGCCGGTCCCGATGGTCGGCATCGACGAGTTACTGGCGAAGTCCGACATCATCAGCCTGCACCTGGGATTGAACGACGGCACGCTCGGTTTCATGGACCGGGCCAGATTCGCCGCGGCAAAAAAAGGGGTCATCTTGATCAACACGGCGCGCGCCGGCGTCGTCGACGAGCCGGCGCTTCTCGAGGCCCTGAAGTCGGGCCAGGTCGGCCACTACGCCACCGACGTCTTCAACCAGGAACCGGTGAACCCGGACGAGCCGCTGCTCGAGCTCGACAACGTGACCCTGACGGCGCACGCCGGCTACAACACCCCGGAAGCCGCCAAGACGATGTACCGCCGCGCCATCGACCTCGCGGCTGCGGGGTGATTCATTCTCCTCCCCAAGCGAAGCTTGGGGAGGTGTTGCCGTCTTCGGCGACGGAGGGGTCATGAATCATGCGGGCCGCGGGCGTCTCGCCCGCCCGGCGCATTCAAAAGCGCCGTCCATGATCATGAGCGGGCGGGACGCCCGCGGTCCAAGATCCATGCCCCTCCGTCGCCGTAGGACGGCGACACCTCCCCAGCGATGAGGCTGGGGAGGATCATCTACGCCAGCACGTCGAAGCCCCTGAGGATCCCCGAGAATTCGTATGGCTGCTGGGCGAGGCCGCTGTACTCGGGGGAGGCCCAGGGGGAGCCGGCGCCGTTGCCGTTGTCGCGCGCCACCGACCACATCGAAAGCAGCGCGATGTTGGGATCCGTCCGCGCGTAGTCGAGCAGGGCTTCCGCGTCGGCCAGCGTGAAGATCTCGCCGGCAACGTCGTTGACGCCGATCATCGGCGTGACGCCGATCTTGGCGTCGATGCCGAGGCTCTGGAGCTGCTGGGCGGTGGCCTTGGCGGCGTTGATGGCGTTCAGCCCCATCTGGCCGCCATTGTCGACCGCAGGGCCATAATCCATCGCCATGATGTTGACGATGTCGATGTCGACGCCGTCGGCCTTGGCATGTTGCAGGAGAGCCAGGCCATTGTCATCGAGGCCGGTGGGCAGCACCGGCAGGGTGAAGCGTACCTCGAGATCGGGATTGGCCGCCTCGAGACCGACGATCGCCTGGTTGCGCAAATGGATCGACGACAGGTCGACGACGGCCGCACCTTCGATATCGAAATCGATCGAGG
>NZ_JBFWZI010000083.1:0-29808 GCF_050185545.1 Reyranella sp.
GCAACGAGTCGTCGCCCGCCTCTGCCCACGCTAGCCGGGATTTGCGTGACGTCAACCCGGTCCAGCAGAGTTCCGGCACGAACCACCCCGATCCGGTCCAGGTGCCGCGGTTGACCTACAAATCTAGATTGTAGGACGGCGCCACACCCTCGAAAGGGCAACCCGCATCTCCTTTCCGTTCCAAAGGGACGAATCGGCGGGGACGGTGGATTCCCAGCGCGTAGAGGCCTCCATCCGGCGCTTTCCATCTCGGGGCCGATGCTCCAGCGTGGCGCTCTTGTCGTTCACGAACAAACTCGCTCTATGATCTCGCTATGGGGCGACTGAAGTTGGGGGACCAAGTGCCTGTCGGTTGCAGAGCCGGGTTGGTGATTCTTGCCGCCTGCAGTTTGTCGAGCATGAGCGTCGTGACCAGGCCGGCGTCGGCACAAGGCTACAACGTCGGCGACAGCGTACAGTGCGACGGCTCACAGATCGGCAGGTTCGAAAGCGGTCGCGTGGTCGCGATCATCCCGAGACCGGGATGGCCCGATCCTTTCTACGAAGTGCAGCCGGACCACGGCGGCACGTCCTACAAGTGCCTGGTCAAGTTCATGCGTTCTGGAGGCGGGGCGGCAGCGGGCGTACCGGCTGCGCCGCCGGGACCGGCCGCACAAGGGGTCCCGGCGGCCCCTCCGGCCTCGGGAGCACCGGCGCCGAACGCACCCGCACCGGCCGCCGACGCGGCGAGCGCGCTTTGCGTTTCGGGAACGAAGGTCGAAGCGGCGGTTGGCATCACCTGGTACACCGCGACGGTGACCGGCCCTCCGACCGCGAACGGCCGCTGTCCGGTTCGCCGCGACAACTACGACGACATCACCGTCGCCATGGACTCGCTGCGGCCGCCGGGTTCGGGCCCCGCCCACACGATCCCGAAGCCGGCCGGCACGCCGGCGTCGCCTGGGCAGGCGGCACCGGACGGCGTCTATGCCTGCGGCCAGATGACGGGCATGGGAACGGCCATGGCAGCCGCCGGCCATGTCGACGTGCGCGGCGGTGTGCCGACCTTCCGCAGCGGCCTGCCCGCCGGCTGGATGATGCGCCAGATCCGGTACGAGGGCACCGACGGCCGCGGCCGGCCGAAGATCGTCGTCGACTACACCAGCAAGGGCGGTTTCAACGACCGGCTCGACTGCTTTCCTGAATGAGCCTTCTACGACAGCAGCCGGGTTGACCTTCCCTGCGCCGCGATGAGCTTCGCGGCCTTCCGGTCGAAGGAAACGAAGGTCTGTGCGCCCAACCAGCTTCCTTCATAGGCGATCGCACCGTCGGCAAAATCGCCTCCAGCCTCGAGCATGTCCAATCCCGCTTCCGCTGCCGGACGATTGACGACGACATTGGCGCTGTCGATCAGGCGGCGGACCGTGGCGGCAATCTCCCCTACGGAGTGCCCGTACCCTCCCATGCGCTTCGTCCGCTTCCGCGCGCCGATGCTCGCCGAAGGAGTCGAGCACCATCCCATCGAGGGCGTGCGCGTCCCCGTCTTCAATGCCCCCAAGTCGGTGGTCGACTGCTTTCGGTACAGGAACAAGATCGGCCTGGACGTGGCGCTCGAAGGCCTTCGCGAGGGGCTGCGTCGTCGCAGCTTCACCATCGACCAGCTCTGGCATCACGCCAGAGCGGGCCGTGCCTGGTCGGTGATGCAGCCTTATGTCGAGGCGATGGCCGCCGATGGCGCGTGAGCTTCGCAATGTCGGCGCATCGGTGCGGGCCCGCTTGCTCGATCGAACCAGACGAGACGGTTCCGATTTCCAGAACCTGCTGACGCGCTATGCGCTCAAGCGGTTGCTCTACAGGCTCGGCATCTCGCCCGATCGCGAGCGTTTCGTCCTCAAAGGGCGCGATGCTGCTCGTGGCTTGGCTGAATGATCCCTTCCGTCCGACCGGCGACCTCGATCTGCTCGGCTTCGTAGCAGATCTGCACATGTTCTCTCTGCCGCCGTTGAACGGTTTCGATAAGCCGCATCGCTGGAGCGCCGGTGGGCCGTGGGTCAGACCGGCGCCATGACCACGTCCGCGCCTCTACCTCACACAATTGCCCGTCTCAGCTTGAAAACTCGTGATACAGGATCAGCATACCGAACTTCGCACGCCCAGGCACAAGACGGCGCCGGCGTTTCACCGCCGCCGCCGTCCGCGGCGCAAGTGCTACGAAGTGCCTCGTCAACGCCGCTTCGGCCAAGGAGCGGCTGGAGGCCGCGGCTGATATCTTCGGCGGCAAATCCGTCGAAGAAATGCACGATCGCCGCGACGTCGGAGAATATCGACGCCGGTGTGCACAGCACCGGGCGGCCGGACGCCAGGCCAACCCGCACCGCGGCCGAGCTCGAATCCATGCCGCTGCGATAGGGAAAGACGACGACGTCGGACGCGCTCAGCAGCTCCGCACTCTCGTCATCGGAAAGAAAGCGCGTCTCGAGCACCACGTGATCGCGCACGCCGCGGTCCATGGCGACCCGTTCGCAGGTTGCCAGGCAGTCCTGTGATATCGGATGCGGATACATCGCGTTCGCCAGCAGCAGCCTGGCGTCCGGGCGCACCGGACGCAGCATGCTGAACGCCTCGATGAGCGTGTCGATCCCCTTTGCCGGAAGCATGAAGCCATACGTGCCGATGACGAAGCTGTCCTGCGGGATGCCCAACCTGGCGCGCACCGACTTGCCGTCGTGCGCGACGATGTCGGGGAAGCCATGCGCCAACATCTCGACGTTGGCCGACAGGCCGAAGGTCCGCAGTCGTTCGACGTCGGCGTCGCAATGGACGAGGATTCGCTGAACCGTCGCCAGCGCCGCGCGCATACGCGACGAAACAGGCCTGCCCGACAGGTCCGCCCCATCCGTTGCATGCGCCACGACGATGACTTGCGTGCCGATGAGATGGCAGAGCACGGAACCCGCGTTGATACCCCAGCAGCGGACTACGTTGCCGCCATCAGGTCCCAGCACCTCATCGTCGTACGAGGCGAGAATCGTCCAGTCGAACCGATCAGCGTCGAAATGGTTGAGCAAATGGCGCGAATATTCGGCGACGCCGCATCTGCAGTTCCATGTCGAGAACCAGCCGACCTTCGTCCTGGCCCGAGATTCGACTCCCAAGTTGCAACTCCCGCACTGCGCGCCGTCGTCCCCAAGTCGTACGACGAGTCTACAGCGAGTCTACAATGCCCGACGAGTCTACAGCGCCGCCCTCACCTTCGCGCGCAGCTCGTCGATCGGCCGGCGTGTGCCCTCCCGCTCGTAGTGCCAGTAGGTCCAGCCGTTGCAGGCCTCGGCGCCCTGCACCAGGGCGCCGACCTTGTGGATCGAGCCGCGATGGCCGCCCGCCTCCGCCGAGGCGAACAGCGAGCCGTCGGCGCAGACGCTGGCCTGAACGCGGCCGCGCGAGTCGGTCAGCACAGCGCCCGGCTCGAGCAGCCCGGCCTCGATCAGGGTGCCGAAGGGAATGCGCGGCTCGGCGCGCTTGCCGGCCAGCGGCAGGACGAACTGCCGCGCGAGCGGCCGCACCCGGGCGATACGCGCGCGCGCA
Source organism: Reyranella sp. (assembly GCF_050185545.1). Lineage (GTDB taxonomy): Bacteria > Pseudomonadota > Alphaproteobacteria > Reyranellales > Reyranellaceae > Reyranella. The sequence continues at coordinate 3,565 of NZ_JBFWZI010000083.1, forward strand.
GCATCGGCGTAGGAGCGTTCGCGCTCCAGGCCAATGAAGTGCCGGCCGAGCCGCCGCGCCGTCGCGCCGGTGGTGCCGGTGCCGAAGAACGGATCGAGGATGATGTCGCCGGGATTGGAGGCCGCCAGGATGCAGCGATGCAGCAGCGCCTCCGGCTTCTGCGTCGGATGGAGCTTGCGGCCCTCGGCATCCGTCAGGCGCTCCGGCCCGGTGCAGAGCGGCAGCAGCCAGTCCGAGCGCATCTGCAGGTCCTCGTTCATCGCCTTCAGCGAATCGTAGTTGAACGTGGCGCGGCTCTTCTGGTCGCGCGCCGCCCAGATCAGGGTCTCGTGCGCGTTGGTGAAGCGCTTGCCGCGGAAGTTCGGCATCGGGTTGGTCTTGAGCCAGATGACGTCGTTCAGCAGCCAGTACCCCAGATCCTGCAGCGCCGTGCCGATGCGGAAGATGTTGTGATAGCTGCCGATCACCCACAGCGTGCCGTTAGGCTTCAGCAGGCGCCGCGCCGCCGTGAGCCAGGCACGCGTGAAAGTATCGTAAGTTGCGAAGTCGGCGAACTTGTCCCAGTCGTCGTCGACCGCGTCGACGTGGCTGGTGTTTTCCGGCCGCAGCAAGTCGTTCTTGAGCTGCAGATTGTACGGCGGATCGGCGAACACCATGTCGACCGACGCTTCGGGCAGGCCGTTCATCAGCTCAACGCAGTCGCCGACCAGGATGCGGTCTATCTCCGGATTGGAACCGGATGAATTATCCACCGGAATGTTGTCGGAAAGTTCCTGCAATATCAGTTGATTGTCTGATTTATCCACCGTCGTCGCCTACCTTGTCCACGTAATCCAGAAGGGGCAGTCCCGAAGCGCGCAGCTTGAGCGGTGCGAAGCTCATTCGGTGATGCGGTGTCGGGCCGAGCCGGTCGATGGCCTCGAGGTGCTCGCGGCTGCCGTAGCCGCGGTTGGTCTCCCAGCCATAGCCGGGAAATTCCTCCGCCAGCTGCGCCATATAGCGATCGCGCGTGACCTTGGCGAAGATCGATGCCGCGGCAATGGAGTAGGACCGGGCGTCGCCGCCGACGATCGTCTGGGCGCTGCAGCCCAGCGCCGGCGGCACCCGATCGCCGTCGATCAGCACCATGTCGGGCGGCACCATGCCGGGCGCCGCCGCCAGCGCCTGCAGGGCGCGCCGCATGGCGAGGTATGTCGCCTGCAGGATGTTGACGCGATCGATCTCCTCGACGCTCGCCTCGCCGACGGCGAACTGGACGATGCCCGAGGCCACCATGGCGTCGTAGGCCATCTCGCGCGCCTCTTCCTCGAGCTTCTTGGAATCGTCGATCAGCCGCAGCAGCTTGCGCTTGGCCACGGCGCGGTCGATCACGGCGACAGCGGCGACCACCGGCCCGGCCAGCGGACCGCGGCCAGCCTCGTCGATGCCGGCCACACGGCCCGCACAATCCCGTTCGAAGCGAAAGCTCGGCATATCCCCTGCCGGTGTCCCTACACTGCCCGCATGACCTCGATTGCCGCCATCATCACCCAGGACCCTGTGGCTATGATACAGCTTCGTGCGGTGCGCGAGCTGGCGCTGCCCGACTGGTGCATCGCCGCGGGATTCGTGCGCAATCGGGTGTGGGACCACCTGCACGGCATCGTGCCGGCCCGCGAGCCTGTGGATATCGACTGCTGTTCGATGCCAGCGATCCTGGAGGATGGCGCGGATCACTGCCTTCAGCCCGCCAGGAGCTACACTCATAGGTTTAAGGGACTGTCCGCTTGCACTTGAGACTTGCCTAATCGGATACGACCGGGCAGCCTGCCATCCGATATTGAACCGCCCGAACGCTGGTGCGGAGCGGCCACCGACAGAGATTCGGCGCCTCTTCGAAGGACAATCCGACTGGAAGCTCGTCGTTACCGACATGGGGCGCGATCCGTTGAAGACGCCCACCATCCCGGCTTCTTCGATCCCTGACATCCGCCGCCGGGTCGAGGAGACTCGGGCTTTGATGATTCAGGGGCAGCCACGAGCTGCCTTTGTCATGGCGTGGTCCTTGTTGGAGGCGGCCCTTCATCGGATCGACAGCGAGAAAGGAGCCCGGCCCCGTACCCCTGGAACGGTGGTGGAGACCTTGGCAATGCTTGGCCGCATCGACCCGACCCTCGAGCGGAGAGTTCGTCCTCTGATCGAGCTGCGCAACCGCGTCGTCCATGGCGACTTGCAGGTGGAGCCATCGGCTGACGACGTGCGGTCGGTCTTGTCCGCCGTCGAGCAATCGCTGGCGAGCGAAGCGGGCTAGCCCGGATTTCTCCGGCATCAGGTAGCACCTAGCGCACGATTACGGGGCGCCCGAGAGCGAAGTCTTCAATGCTCATTGTTTTGACGCTCATACAGGCCCGCAACTGGCGGCGGACGTTTTCGGCGTTTTGCTCGTTGGCTTCGAAACTGGCCCGAGCGGCATCAGCACCCGCCCAAGAGGCGGCGGCATTGGGGGCGAGGGTGAGAAAAACGAACGCCGCCTGTCCGACCTGACCCCCTTCCGGCTGTAGCCGCTCGGATGAGTACCGACAACGGGCCGACGAATGCCGCGCCAAGGCCGCCACCGCCACGGACGATCACGTCCGCCGAATGGCTCTGCAAGACGCCGATACTTGGGAGCGGATGGCTAAGCGGGAGGATGCGAACAAACTGCCGCCGCCCGTGCCGCCCGAGCGTAATCGTCATCGGGCAATAGCGCCAAACTGTACCACTACCCCTGCTTCCCACTAGGCTTCGTCCAAAGCCGTACAGCAACCTCCATGCGACCCCATGCATTCCTACGTTGACCGCACGGTCCGGAAGGGGCGGTCGTTCTTGGGATGCCGAACCCGCCTTTGCACGCAATGCCCGATGGCGGACTTCGGCGCGCGGGGGCTCGTGCCCCATGTCGCCCGCGCAGGAAGGGCCGCTTGTCACCCCACGGCGGCCCTTCTTTTTCGCGGAATTGGACGCAACGTCCACCGGGGGCGCCGTTACATCGAGGCCGCCAGCCCCATCCATGTTCCGTTGGTGGTGGAGCCCGTGGTTGCCCCAATCTGATCAATTGGCTGTGGCCCGGGCTCCTTTTGGGTGCCTTTGCTACCTGATACCGGATTTCTCAAAGGTAGGGCAGCTTGCGCTTGGCCACGGCGCGGTCGATCACGGCCGCGACCACCGGCCCGGCCAGCGGACCGCGGGCGGTCTCGTCGATACCGGCCACCCGGCCCGCGCAGTCCCATTCGAAGCGAAAGCTCGGCATATCCCCTGCCGGTGTCCCTACACTGCTCGCATGACCTCGATTGCCGCCATCATCACCCAGGACCCTGTGGCTATGATACAGCTTCGTGCGGTGCGCACGCTGGCACTGCCCGACTGGTGCATCGCCGCGGGATTCGTGCGCAATCGGGTATGGGACCACCTGCACGGCATCGTGCCGGCCCGCGAGCCCGTGGATATCGACGTGCTCTACTTCGATGCCGGCGATCTCTCCAGGGAGCGCGAGAGCGAGCACGAGCGACGTCTCGCCGTCCTGCTGCCCGGACTGCCCTGGCAGGTCCGCAACCAGGCGCGCATGCATGTGTGGAAGGAGCTGCCGCCGCATCGCGACACGGCGGACGCGATGATCCACTGGCTGGAGACGGTGACGGCCGTCGGCGTGCGCCTGGAGGATGACGAGTCTCTCACCGTCGTGGCACCGCTCGGCACCGACGATCTGCTCGGCCTGCGCTGTCGGCCGACGGCGTTCGGCCGCACGCGCCTGGACGAGTACGAGGCGCGCATCGCCGCCAAGCGCTGGCGCGAGATGTGGCCCAGGGTGCGGTTCCTGGAGTGAGGGTGGGCAGTACCGGATCAGCGACACCGGTGCTCATCTCGTGCCGAGCGTGGCGACTGCCGCTTCCGCAAGTTGCTCCACGGGCAACGCTGCATCGAGGCGCAGGATCGGCGCCGTCAGATCTTTCAGCCATGCCTCGTGAAGAACCCGGCTTCGCTGTTCCAGTCGTCACGGCCGAGATCATCGAGATCGCGCCGGGCCGCGCCGACGATCGCGTGGCCTTCCTGAGGACGTGATGGCCAGAGCACATTCTGTTCGGCTTGGACAGCCGAACAGAATGTGCCTGCTGCAACAACCGACTGCAGTGCGCGCATTTCCGATCGGGGCGCGCCACGCCAGTGGCGCGCCAATATGGAACCGCAGGCGGTTCCATCCGATCGGAAATCGCTCTAGTGCGGTCCCAGCTGCACCGGCTTTCCCGCCGCCACGACGACGACCTCGCCCTCGGCGAGCGGCGACCAGTCGCCGTGCATCACCGGCACGCTGGCGAGCAGCGCCATTTCCTGCGTCTCGTCCGCTGTCGCCGTATCGGCGTGGATGGTCAGGCCCCGCGCCGTCGATGTGATCTGGCGGGCTTGCGCCCGGGTCGTGTGACGGTGATGGCGCAGCCACAGGCCGGGCGGCGCGACTTTCCCGTCGGCCTGCGTGCGCTTGTGTCCGTGGGCGAACACGTAGTCGCCGTCGCTGTAGAGAAAGTTGGCGATCCCGAGCGGCCGCATCTCGGCGGCGAAGGCTGCCACGACGTCGCGTCGCGCCTCGAGCGACGGGCTCGCGTGACCTGCCCACAGGCCGGCGAGGCGCTCCAGCAAGATGCAGAAGCCTCGTTCGGAATCGGTCTCGCCGACCGGCTGGAAGCGATGCGGCGAGCGGCCGAACAGGGCGTCGATGCCGCCCAAGCCGCCGTTGTGCGCGAACAGATGCATGCGGCCGCCCAACTCGCGCGCGAACGGCTGGGTGTTGGCGTGGCTGTTGCCGCCAACGGTGGCGCGCCGGATGTGCGAGATCAGCATCCTGGTCGGTGGGCCGTAGTTCTCGATGAAGTCGACCCATGGGCTGACGCCGGCCGGCTCCGGCTCCTTGTAGAGGCGTATGTCACGGCCCTCGTGGAAGACCACGCCCCATCCGTCGACGTTGCGTCCATCCGGCGCGCCGTGGGCGGCGAAGTGGCGAAGCGACAGCGTCGTGCGCATCGGGTGACGGCTGGAGAGGCAGAAGAGCTCGCACATGGAGAAACGATAGCATGGGCAGATCCGGCATGCCTGGCGCGACCCTCGATGCCGAGAGGTGGCGGCGATTGCGGCGCGTCGAAACAGGTTCGAGGCTGGGGGTGCGCCACGGCCGAATGGAACATTCCGGCGGAAGCCCTGATTGCACCGCCGCGAACGCGCGGGCGAAGGTCGGCCGCGTACCAGGGAGAGCCTCGAACGCGGAGCTTGTCGGCGGCAATGGCGTCCTCTGGCGTAGAATGGCGCGCCCGAAAGGATTCGAACGCCCAACCTGGGTCAGGACGAAGCCCACGAAGGCGCCGCCTTCCAAATGTCTGCTCGATCAGTTCCGTCCAGTCGGCTTGGCCGCACGCGGTATTCGGCGACAGTTCACCGTGGCCTACCCGGCCGCGACGCGCAAATCTCCGCATTTTCACGCTCGAGTCACGCTGAAATGCGCCGCGTCGTGCTCCAGTCGAAGCTCGCTCATGGTGTTGGTGAGCTTCGACCGTGGGGCATGCGATGCACAATCAGGAGCTTTTACGGGCGCTTTTCGCTCTCGGGGTGCTCGTCGTCTCAGGAGGGGCGAGCTCACGGGACGTTCGCGGTGTGGCACTGCAATTCCTGCAACGCCTCAGCGTTCCATGCCTATCTGTCCTGAAGGTCGACCACACCGACGATCTGGGAGAGGTCGCTACATGCCAGGACGGACGCGAATGGATTTTACTCTGGGTTGAAGGTGAAATTGCGTTTGTTCACCCGCAGACCCGCGAGGCCTACAGGTGGGACCTAAAAGTCTACATGTCACACTCGGAAATCTACCTTGCCCCGAAACCGGTTACACCAGACAAGACGCAGAAGCGTGATGCTCGCCATGGCGAGATGCCCGGCGGGCGTGAAGCTTCCCCGGTCGCCACCTCCCAATGACCCGACCGTTCATGTGCGCAACCGATCATCCTCAACCTCGAAGAGCCACCGGCTCGCGAATGCGGGAAGCGTTTTCGAGGACGGCGGTGCCCGGATGGCAAGGTCCGCCAAGGCGTCGGAGTCGTCCGGCGATGGTGAGGAAGGACGCGTCACCGATGCCCGTCGATAATGGGCTGCGGGACGCATCGCGGCCGATTCAGGCGGCACGGCCGTCGATTTCACGCTCATGTCACGCCCGCGCCCGGGGCCGAGTCACGGCGCTGCGGGATGGTCCCCTTGACCGATCTCGAGGGGACGCCCATGGAAATGGCTCTAGGCATGCTGGCGTTCGCGGTGTTCGTCGTGGCCCAGGTCGCGGCGGTCATCGCGTTGCACGACGGACAGCAGGGGAAGTCGCCGGAACAGGTCGACGCGCGGTTCGAACCCCTGAAGCGGCTCATCCGGAACTCCGGGGGCTGAGATGCTCGCCCACAACGTCGCCCAACTCACGCTGGGCGGAGGCTTCGCCCTCTTCCTGGCACTGGTGACGGCCGGCGCCGCCAAGGGGCTGATCGGCGTCGGCACGCCGATCGTCGCCATGCCGCTGGTCAGCCACATCATCGACCTGCCGGCCGCTGTAGCCCTGCTCTCAATCCCGCTCGTGCTCAGCAATCTCAGGCAGGCCGTCGAGGGCGGTGGCACAGTGACGGCGCTGCGCCAGCTGGCGCCGTTGTTGCTGGGTTTCTGCGTCGGAGTCGTGATTGGCGTGAAGGTGCTGATGTCGTTCGACGATGCCTGGCTGAAGCCGCTGGTCGGCGCGGCCCTGCTGCTCGCCGGCCTCACCGTGCTTTCCAAGCCCGACCTCACCCTCTCGCCTGCGGGCGAACGGGTGGTGGCGCCGATCGCGGGCGCGCTGGGCGGCGTGTTCGGCGGCATCGCCGCGCTCTCTGGCCCGATCGTGTACGTCTATCTGCTGGCGACGTCGCGTGATAAGAACCTGTTCGTCAAGCACGCCTCGCTCTACCTCGTCTTCGCCTCGGCGATGCTCCTGCTGGTAATGAGCAGCTACGCTCTTCTCAGCCTCGCCGACGCCGGCATCTCCCTCATGTCGGTGCTACCGGTCATGGTCGGCATGGCGCTGGGCACCAGGATCCGCCCACACGTGCCGATCAAGGTTTTTCGCCTGCTGATTCTGCTGGTGGTGCTCGCGAGCGCCGCCGGCCTGATCGTGGCGCCACTCCTGCGGCCGCTGGCATGAGAGTCCTCGCCTTCCTCCTTGTCATCGCCGCCCTGGCGGTCGCGCCCGCCGCCTCGGCCGAGCCGCCGACGCCAGCGCGACCTGCCGTGACCGTCGAGACCATCCTGCCGGGGTGCCGCTCGCTGCTCGCCACCGAGGGCGTGCCGACGACGGCCGAGGCCGGCTTCTGCAGCGGCCTGATCGACGGCCTGCTCTATCTCGGCGCGATGATCCCGGCCGACTTCTGTTTCGTCGTGCCGCCCGACATCCCGCACCTTCGCGTCGTCGCCGCAATCGTGGCCGAGATCGAGCCTGTCTACGCGTCGGTCAAGGCGCAGCACTTCCGGGCGTTGGCAATCGACGTCCTGGAGTACAAGTGGCCCTGCTACATCCAGCCCACGACCCTCAGTCGCAAGCAGGCCACAACTTTACGCAAGATCGCGATTGAACTGCAATCAGGCCAGGAAGATGACCAACACCCGCCACCCGGCGGCAGCCCGCCGTCAGTGGCCGGCCTGCTCTAGTAGCGGGGATTGCCCAAATCCCACTTGCCGGACTTGAAGATTGCACTGGGGAATTCGAATCTCTCGATCGAGATGCGAATAGGCCTCGGCGCCATCTGCAACGGCTTCGCGTCTTGTCGGTCACTCGTCCTTAGGAATAATAATGCCGAACTTCTTCTGGATGATCGGGTCGGCCTTCGTCGGCTGAACGCTCTGATACAGCTTATAACCTGCGGCCAATACGACATGAAAGAATTCATGCAAGGCGCACTGCTGTTCAGGTGAAAGGTCTTTGACGTCCGGATCCATACAGCGAATGTTCAAGGATAGAATACCCATCGAGTCGCGCGGTTCTTTCAACATGATGACTTTTCTCCCCCCAGTAGAGCGAAAAGTGTAGATTCTCTCATACGTCGAGGTCAATACACTTGGGCGTAGATATTGGAATGCACGATTCTAAGCCAATCGAGGGAGAGAAAAGCATGACGAACGGAAATAAGCCGCCGCCCATCCCTGACCCCCCATTCAGCCCGCTCGCCATACCTGCGATCGTCGGTACTTTCGCCTATCGATTCAATGGGTATGCCGTGACCCAAGATAAGCCGTTCTACCTGCTCGGTATCGGTCAGCTCAGCATAGACTCATCCGGAAAGATCACCGGCGACCACCAGTCGTCGTCGACTGCACTTCAGGGTCAGGACGCAACGGTGATGACGGGCGAATACACGCTGACTGGCCAAATGACCCTTCAGAGCAATGGTGGAGGCGGAGCCGCGATCCTCTTCCAGAAAAAAAGCGGACAGGGGTTGGATGTCCTGGGGGAATTTTTCGTCCGGTTGGCGGGAAACGTCGATCAATTCTGGATGATGTCGTCGAAGGCGCTTGCCGTGAACAGCAAGGAAGGGGAGATTATTGGAGAGGCCGTCGAATTGGCATCACTCGAAGCCGTTCGCCTGGCATTGCCGAAGCCGTGAGGAACATTCGTCTCCTGCAAAACATGCCGAGCAACCAAGATCAAGCCTTGGAGACCCGGCACCCAGGTGAGCGCTGCGATTCCGGGAGCTTTGCATTCATCAGCCTTTGCAAACTCGCCGCGGCGCGATCGTGAAACCGCTTGGCGCCCATTGCGATGGACAGATCCATGGCCTCGCGGAAATCCTGCTCCGCCTTCGCGGACAATCCCTTTCGCGCGTACAGATCGCCGCGCAATTGCAGGCTTGCGGGACGGAAAAAGAGCTCTTGGGGGTTGAGAGTGAGCGCCTGTTCCGCCGTTCGCTGGCTGTCGTCCAAGAGGCCGCCGAGAAGTTCGGCTTCGGCAAGCCAGGTCATATATACGGTCATGCCGACGCGAGAGCGGGTGCTCGCCATTGCGGCCAGTCCCTCGTGAATTAGCGCGACACCCTCGGCGGGAGCGCCGGAGCCCGCCCTTGCCCGACCCAGCGCAATCCGCGATATCGAGACGAACTGAGGAAAGCCGTGTTCGCGCGACAACTGGATGGAGCTTTCGGCAAACCTTGTAGCGACGAGCAGGTTGTCGGTGAAAACCGCATTGAGTGCCGCCATGTACTGCGCGAACGCCAAGTCGTACGGGCTGTCATTCTCCTGCGCAGCACTCAGTGCCTCATCGATTCGCTGTTGTGACTTGACCTGATCTCCCATGGTCCAGGCCACATTCGCGGCGTTTCCATAGGTTTGAGCCGTCCAACCTGGCTGTTTCCGGAATTCCGGCGATTTGAAGAGGTGCTCGCCGCGTTCGAAATAGTCCTCTGCGGCAAGAAGATTGCCGACGCGATACCAGGCCGTCATCTGGATCATGTGAGCGTGAGCAAGTGAAACCTCGCTACGATCGACCAATGCAAGCTCCATGACCTGATCGGCATGATGCCGTGCGATCTGATAGTCGCCGCTGCTGGACGCAGCCGCCCACATGCCGACAGCCTGGGAAAATTGCTGCGCGATATCGCCGCTTTTCTCGGAGAGGGCGCGCGCCCGCGTCGTCGCTGCGATTGTTTCATGAGCGGAATAGCCACGGGTGATGCGCAATACGTCGGCCAAAGAGCCCTGGAGCGGCAGCTCGAGAGCGTCGCGATCAGACGAGGGAGGCATGGCCAGCAGAAGCGATAGAGCCGCCTGATAGGCTTGCTGCGCCTCGGCAAATGCTCCGCGGCTGCCTGCAAGCTGACCCGCCCTGCGCCAATGGCTGATCGCCTCCACGGCAAGCCCGGCCTCGGCGAAGTGCCCGGCGACAATCTCGGGCTGGCTGTCGGCCAGCGCGGGGAACTGCTCGACCAACGTCTTGGCGATGCTCGCGTGAAGCTGCTTCCGCCGACGCTTGAGCATTGTGACGTAGGCGGCGTCCCGCACCAGCGCGTGCTTGAAAGCGTAGCTGGCATACGGCGCCGATCCGTGCCGGGAGACGAGGCCGGAGGCGGTCAGCCGCTCGAGGGCCGCCTCGAGGACCGAAGGAGGCAGGGTCGATACCGCGGCGATCAGCTCGTGGGAGAACTCCCGCCCGATCACGGCACCGATCACAGCCACGTCCTTGCCCGGACCAAGCCGGTCGAGGCGGGCCACCAGCGAAGCCTGCAGCGTCGTCGGCGTGGCGAACGGCGGCAGCGGTCCGTCGAGAACATAGCGGTCCGACATCTCACGCAGCAGCCCGCTCTCGAGCAGAGTGCTTGTCAGCTCTTCGATGAACAGTGGCACACCATCGGCGTGCACCAGCACCTGGTGGACCACCTCATCAGGCAGCGTCTTGTCCTTGGCGACACCGGCGATAATGCCGGCGCTGTCGCGGCGACCGAGGCGGCTCAACGGCAGCATCGTCACATGCGGCTCACCGACCCAGGCCGGCTGGAACTCGGGCCGGACCGTGACGACCAGCAGCACCGGAAGACTGGCGATGCGCACGACCATGCGATTGAGCAGGTCCTGAGACGTCGGGTCGATCCAGTGGATGTCCTCGAACACGATCAGGGCGGGCCCCTGCGCCGCGACGCCGTCGAGCTGGTCGAGAAATGCCGCGATCGTCATCTCTCCCTTCTGCTGCGGGGTGACCACCGGGGCCGGGTATCGTCCTTCCGCCTGCACTCCCAGCAACTCGGCCAGGAGCGCAACGTCCCGGGACACATTTTTCGCGGCAGGTCCGAGCAAGGCCTCCAGCTTGTCGAGTTTCGCTCCAACATCGCTGCCCGGCTCGAAGCTCGCGGCCTGCTTCAGCTGCTCGATGAACGGATGGAGCGCGCTGTGGCTGTGATGGGGCGAGCAGAAATAGCGAAGGCATACATCCGGCTCCCTGGGGAGCCTGAGCACCAAGCTTTCGGCAATGCGCGACTTGCCAATGCCAGGCTCGCCCGAGAGCAGCACGACCTGGCCCTCGCCCCCTTTGGCCTCCTCCCAGCGCCGCAGCAGCCGCTCGATCTCCTCTCGCCGCCCAACCATAGGGGTCAGCTCGCCGCTGCGCCGAGCCTCGAACCGGCTGATGCCTGTTCTCTCGCCGCGAACCTGCCACGCGTCTACGGGTTGCGCCAGCCCTTCTATCTCGATGGCATCGAGCGCCCGGCAGTCGAACACTCGACCCACCAGCCTGCGCGTGCTGGAAGCGATCACCACCTCGCCAGGCGATGCCACGGCTTGCAGCCGCGCTGCCAAGTCCGGCGCCTCGCCGATCGCAACCAGCGGCCCTGCGCCGCCGGTTCCCAGCAACTCGCCGACGACAACCACGCCCGTGACGATGCCGACGCGCGCCTGCAACCTCGCGCCGGACGCGACACGCAGACTGCGCACCGCCTCGCAGAAGGCGAGACCGGCTCGCACGGCCTGCTCTGGGTCGTGCTCGCGCGCCGCCGGATAGCCGAAATAGACGCGCACGCCGTCGTTTAGATATTGCGCGACGAAGCCGTCGAAGCGCGCTGCCGTCTCTGCGACCAACCTGTGGAAGGCAGTGATCAGATCGCGCATGTCCTCGGGCTCGTGCAGCGCCAAGAAGCCCACGGCGTTCACCATATTGCAGGCGATGATGGTGAGCTGCCGCCGTTCGGGCACGCTCGCAGCAGACGGTGCCTCGGCTGCCGGCGGGACAGTCTCGACCGCGGCGACTTGCGGCTGCGCGCGGTCGAGCCCGGCGACGAGCGCACGAGTCGCCGCGTCGGGTTCGGTCGCGAGCTTGCGTTTCAGCAGCGCCGTAAGATCCTGGTAGTGCTTCAGCGCCTCCGCCTTGCGTCCGGCCGCGACCAGCGCCTGCACGACCAACCGATGCGCGTCCTCGCGCAAGCCGTTGAGGGCGATTGCGCGCCGGCCGGCCTTCAGGGCCTGATCGGCGCGACCGGCCGCGAGTTCCTGTGCGCCGAGCCGCATCAGGGCGCCCAGCACCAGCTCGAGCAGCCGCTCGCGCTCGACGGCCAACCATTCGTTGAAGCCCTCTTCGCGGACGGCGACATCGTCGATCAGTGGACCGCGGTAGAGATCGACCGCTGCGCTGAGCGCCTCGCGGCCGCCCCGGCGGATCAGGGCCTCGAAGCGGACGACGTCGCACTCCACGGCCGCTTCGTCGAGCCAAACCGTCTCGCCGTCGCCCCGTAGCGCGTCCTGGCCGAGCACGCGGCGCAGCCGGGCGAGCGCCTGGCGCAGGTTCTGCTTGGCCTGCGCATCGAAATGCGAGCCCCACAACAGCGTCGAGAGCTTCTCTCGCGACTGTGGCCTGGGTGTCATGCAGGCCAGGTAGGCCAGCAGACCGGCCAGCTTGCCGCCCGCCAGATCGACAACGCCCTCCGGACCGGTAAGTTTGAAGCCCCCCAGCAACGCCAGACCGAACTTCGCGGATGGCACGCCACCCGTCACTGGATTCACCTTGGTCGCACGATGGCGCTCCCTTCGAGGCCGCATTCTACGGCATTTTACCGATTGGAAGCGCCAGTTCTGCCCACCAGCAACCGCCCGCATTTTCCCTGTCTCACTCTTGCGGCCCTGCTACAGTCGGCGCTTCGCGGATCTCATCGAGAAGCTCTCCGGCTTCTTTCAGGTCTGGTGTCGCAAAGCCTTCGGTGAACCAGCCATAAACGGGGGCGAGGAGGTCGCGCGCTTCAGTGCATCGGCCCTCATCGTGGCGGAGTCGAGCGAGGCTTGTCGTGGCGCGCAATTCCCAGAGCTTGGCTCCCTGCCGTTGGGCGATGCTCAGCGCTTTGCGATACTGTTCCTCAGCAGCCTTGGAATGCCCCTGCCGCAGCAGCAACCGACCCTTCTGCCGATGCAACTCGGCGACGAACCAGCGCTCCCCTGTGCGTTCGACGATTTGCATCGCATCGTTCAGGTGAGTCAGTGCCTCCTCGGTTTGTCCGCCGATTTCACAGGCTGCGGCCTGGTAGGCGAAGAAGCGGGGCATCCACATCTGCGACCCGGTGGCCCGGTAAGCTGCCCAACCACGGCGCAGCAGCGAGGCCCCTGCAGCCACATCGCCATTTCTGACTTTGACCCAGCCCCGGTACATCGTTCCCTCGGCACGCCACACGGGAAAACCCTGGTCGATCGCCAACGCGGCGAGCTGGCCCGCCCGCAAATCCAGTAGCGAGTCGTCTCCGATCAGCGAGAGCAGTCTGGTGCCCAGGGTCAAGCCCGTTGCCAAGGTCGGCGGATGTTCCAGCTCGTGGGCCTCGGCAATGGCTGCCTCGCTGTGTGCCAGCGCCTGGTCCGGATAGCCGAGGCAAAAAAGAACAATCCCCAGGAACCCCTGCAACCCGACGTGCAGATGGGTTCCGATCTGACGGACAAGCGAGCGGTGCAAGGTCGGATCATAGACCGTGAGCGCCGTTTCCAGATGCGACCGGGCCAGGGCGAACTCGCCGCAGTACGTCAATGTTCGAGCGGAGCACAGGCGGCCCATCACGAGCCCGACGGGATCCTTGCGCTCGGCGCTCAGACGCAGCAACTCTTCGTCGAGGCGCCGGGCACGCTCGAGCTCGCCGCAAGCCGCGTGATGCAGCGACTGCACGTAGGGAACCTGAAGGAATTCCGAGGGAGATCCCAGCTGATCCCACAGCTCTCGTGCGCGGGCAAAGACACGGCCGGTTTCCGGCGATCCGAGGCCGTTCACGAAACGCAACGCCGCCCCCAGAGAGCTGAGAAGCTCGAGTTCCTGTCGTGGGCGTTCGGAGGTGCCCGGCAACAGAGCCAGCTGGTCGAGTGCCTTTTGGAGCTGCGCAGCCGCCTCGGCCATTGCCGATCGGCCAGCGGACCTCCGCCCGGCCTTGCTCCAATAATCGACGGATTGTTCGACGAGGCCGGCCTCGGTGAGGTGCCGGGCGACGATCTCGGGATTGCTCTCGACCAGCGCGGCAAAGCGTTCGATCAGCGCCTTGGCGATGTCGGCGTGCACCTGGCGACGCCGCCTCCTGAGCATCGTGGCGTAGGCGGCGTCCTGCACCAGCGCGTGCTTGAACGAGTAGGTCGCGTCCGGCGGTATGCCCCGCCGATAGGCGAGGCCGGACGCCACCAGCCGTTCGAGCGCGGCGTCGAGCTCCATCGCGGTCAATGGTGACACCGCAGCGATCAGCTCGTGGGAGAACTCCCGCCCGATCGCGGCGCCGATCACCGCGACATCCCTGGCCGGACCAAGTCGATCGAGGCGGGTCGTCAGCGAGGCCTGGAGCGTCGTCGGTATGGCAAGCGGCAACAAAGGTCCGGTGAGCGCGTAGCCGTCCGACGTCTCGCGCAACAGCCCGCTTTCCATCGTGGTAATCATGAGTTCCTCGATGAACAGCGGCACGCCGTCTGCCCGCGCCAGCACCTGCTCGACGACGGCACCTGGCAGCGCCTTCTCTCTGGCGATGCTCTCGATGAGTCTGGCGCTCTCGCGACGGCCGAGACGGTTCAACGGCAGCGTCGTCACGTGCGGTTGCCCGATCCAGGTCGGCACGAGCTCCGGCCGGAAGGTGATGATCAGCAGCGCCGGCAGGTTGGCGACCCGGGCGACCATGCGATCGAGCAGCTCGAGCGACGTCGGATCGATCCAGTGGGCGTCCTCGAACACGATCAGCACAGGGCCTTGCGCCGCCATGCCGTCAAGCCGATCGAGCAGCGTGGTGAAGATTATCTCGCGCTTCTGCCGCGCGCTCATCGCCGCGGTCGGGTAGCGCAGTTCCGCCGGCACGCCCAGCAGCTCGGCAAGCAGGGATATGTCGCGCGTCGGATTCCTCGAGATTGGCCCGAGCAAGGCCTCCAGCCTGTCGAGCCTCGTCTCGGGACGGCTGCCCGGCTCGAAGCCCGCGGCCCGCTCGAGCTGGCCTATGAACGGGTAGAGGGCACTGTTGGCGTGATGGGGCGAGCAGAAATAGCGCTCCTGCGCCGACAGCTCGCCCTCCAGTCCCGCCAGCAGGCTTTCGGCAATGCGCGACTTGCCAATGCCGGGCTCGCCGGACAGCAGCACGACCCGCCCCTCGCCAGACTTGGCCTGCTGCCAGCGGCGCAGCAGCAGCTCGATCTCCTCCACGCGGCCGACGAACGGCGACAGCACGCCCGACCGCCGCGACTCGAAGCGGCTGACGCCCGCCGTCTCGCCGCCTGCCTCCCACGCTTCCGCGGCCTGCAGCAGGCCTCTCGCCTCGTCTGCGCCGAGCGCGCGGCAGTCGAACATCCTGCCCACCAGCCGATGCGTACCGGCGTCGATCAACACGGCGCCGGGCGCCGCCACGGCCTGCAGCCGCGCCGCGAGGTCCGGTGCCTTGCCGACCGCCATGGCGTGGCCGCCGTTGCCGTCGCCGGGCTGCTCGCCGACGACGACCAGTCCGGTGGCGATGCCGACGCGCGCCTGCAGGGCCACGCCGGACCCGACCCTTAGTCCGCCGATGGCCTCGCACAGGGCGAGACCGGCGCGCACGGCCTGTTCGGTATCGTGCTCGTGCGCCACCGGATAGCCGAAATAGACGCGCACGCCGTCGCCGAGATACTGGGCGACGAACCCGTCGAAGCGCGACACCACCTCGGCGACAGTGTTGTGGAAGGAGGCGATCAGGTCGCGCATGTCCTCGGGATCGAGGAGCGCCGACAAGGCGATCGTGTTCACCATGCCGCAGGCCATCACGGTGAGCTGCCGCCGCTCCGGGTGGGCTGTCGGCGCCGGCGTGTCGTGGCCGACGGATACAGGCTCGGCGATGTCGGCAGCAGTCGATGGTCCGCTCGTCGACTGGGAGACGCGCAGCTCCACGGCAAGCGCTCTCGTCGCCCGACCCGGTTCGGTGGCGAGCTCGCGCTTCAGGAGTGCGGCCAAGTCCTGGTAGTGCTTGAGCGCCTCGGCCTTGCGCCCGGTGGCGGCGAGCGCCTGCATGACCAGCCGATGGGCGTCCTCGCGCAAGCCATCGAGCGCGACGGCGCGACGGGCGGCCTTCAGCGCCGGCTCGCCGCGACCGGCCACCAGCTCCTGCCCGGCCAACCGCACCAGCGCGCCAAGGGCGAGTTCCAGCAATCGCTGGCGTTCTCCCGTCAGCCATTCGTTCCAGCCTTCTTCGCTGATGGCGATGTCGGCGATCAGCGGGCCGCGGTAGAGATCGACCGCCGCACTCAGCGCCTCGCGGCTGCCCTGGCGGATCAGCGCCTCGAACCGGACGACGTCGGTTTCCACGGCTGCCGGATTGAGCCAAACAGTCTCGCCGTCGCCGTGCACGGCGTCCTGACCCAGCATCCGACGCAGCCGGGCGAGCGCCTGGCGCAGGTTCTGCCTGGCCTGCGCGTCGAAGTGCGAGCCCCACAACAGGGTCGACAGCTTCTCGCGCGACTGCGGGCGGGGCGCCGTGCAGGCCAGATAGGCGAGCAGGCCCGCGAGCTTGCCGCTCGCCAGCTCGACAGAGCCGCCCGGACGAGTGAGTTCGAAGTCTCCCAGCAACGCAAGACCAAACCGCGGAGACGGTGCGCCATCGTCGGCCGCACGCCGGATTTGCAAAGATCCCCCCTGCGCTTCTGGAGCCATCCTACACGACCGCGCGACCGTTGCCGAATATCGCGCCACTTTGGCGGAGTAACCTCCGCCGCCAGTGGCGCGCGCCCAGCGCATTCTCATTGGGCGTGGTCAGGGACGGGCGGATGCTGGCATTGTCCCTCCCCGGGCCAATCAACCAGGAGGCGTGGCGATGACCATCGACAACGAGACCGCCGGCATCACGGGAATTGCCTTCATGGACGGACGCTGGGTGCCGCTCGCCGAAGCCTCGGTGCCCATCCTCGACCGCGGCTTCGTGCGCTCCGACGCGACCTACGACGTCGCCCATGTCTGGAAGGGGCGCTTCTTCCGGCTGATGGATCACGTCGAGCGCTTCCAGGCCTCGATGGCCGGGCTGCGCATGTCGCTGCCGTACTCGGCCCGGGAGATCGCCGACATCATGATCCAGTGCGCGAGCCGCACCGGCCTGCGCGACGCCTATGTCCACGTGACCTGCACGCGCGGGCTGCCGCCGCAGGGCACGCGCGATCCACGGCTCTCCCGCAATCGCCTCTATGCCTTCGCCCAGCCCTTCGTCTGGATCGCCGACGAACAGCAGCGCCGCGACGGCTTGCGCATGGTGCTGTCGCACACCCAGCGCATCCCGCCCGAGTCGCTCGACCAGCGGATCAAGAACTTCCACTGGCTCGACCTCACCATGAGCATCTTCGAGGCCTACGACCGCGACGCCACGGTGGCGATCCTGCCGGCGGCCGATGGTTCGATCACCGAGGGGCCGGGCTTCAACGTCTTCGTCGTGAAGGACGGCGTGCTGGCGACGCCGGCGCGCGGTCTGTTCGAGGGCATCACGCGGCGCACCGTGATCGAGATCGCGCGCGATCTGCAACTGCGCTGCGAGGTGCGCGCCGTCCACGCCCGCGAGGTCGCCGAGGCCGGCGAGATCTTCGTCAGCAGCACGGCCGGCGGCATCATGCCGGTCACGCGATACGAGGGGCGCCCGGTCGGCGACGGACGGCCCGGCCCGCTGACCCGCCGCATCGAGGAGCTCTACTGGCGCCGGCACGAGGACGACGCCTGGTGCACGCCGGTGCCCTATGCCGACCAGGCGGCCGCGTAGCGTGTCGCCGCTGCCCAGGCCAGGGAACAGCCGCATGGCCCAGCCGTGACAGAATCCGCCGCATCGACCGCGGATGCGCCGCTCTACCAGAAGGACCATCTGCGCCTGCGCCAGTGCCGGCACGGCATGATGCTCTACAACATCAACGACCGGTTCATCGGCGCGATGCTGGATCGGTACGGCGAGTTCTCGGAGGAGGAGAACGAGATCTTCCGCCAGATCGTGAAGCCGGGCATGACCGTGGTGGAAGCGGGGGCCAATATCGGCGTTCACACGCTGGCGATCGCGCAGGGCGTCGGGCCCTCGGGCCGCGTGCTGGCGTTCGAGCCGCAGCGTTCGGTGTTCCAGATCCTGTGCGCCAACCTGGCCTTGAACGGGCTGGAGCAGGTCGAGCCGCACTGGGCGGCGATGGGCAATGTCGACGGCGTCATCGCCGTGCCGCGGCTCGACAGCGCGCGGCAACAGAATTTCGGTGGCCTTGCGCTCGACCGCCAGCAGACGGGCGACAGCGTGCGCCTGGTCAGAGTGGACAGTCTCGGCCTGCCGGCCTGTCACCTCGTCAAGGTCGACGTCGAGGGTATGGAGCTCGATGTCCTGCGCGGCGCCGCCGACACGATCCGCCGGTGTGTTCCCCTGATCTACACCGAGAACGACCGGCAGGATCGATCGCCGGCGCTGATCGGGCAGCTGCAGGCCCTGGGCTACCGATGCTTCTGGCACCTGCCGCGGTGCATCAGGATGCCGAACTTCCGCGGCAACACCGAGAACACATTCCCGCCCCTGATGTCGTCCAACATGCTGTGCGTCCCCGCGAGCCGCGACATCACGGTGAATGGCCTGCGCGAGGTGATGGGGCCACAGGACTGGTGGCGGTGAGGGGTGGACTCTCATGGCTGGGAGCGCGCCACTCCGATGGCGCTCATGCACTTCATTTGGACCGCGGGCGTCTCGCCCGCTCTTCCCATGAGCTATGAGCGGGCGAGACGCCCGCGGTCCAAGTAAGGAAGCATGAGCGCCATCGGAGTGGCGCGCTCCCAGCGCATGACGCGTTATTCCGGCAAGAAGAGATGCGCCGCTCAGTACGGCTCGTAGCTTTTCTCCTCGACGAGCTCGGAGCCCAGGAGCTCGTTGATCTGCCGCTTGAGGGCGGCCCTCTGGTCGTTCTGGCGATACACCGAGCGGGCCAGCGCGACGAAGCGATCGTCGAACTGTCCCGTCGCCTCCTTCTGCCTCAGGGCGTCCTCGATATCCCACAAGGCCTCGTTGACCGCACGCAGAGCAGCCTTCCTCGCCACGAGATCGGGTGACGCCGCAAGCTCCGGATCGACGACGGCGGCCAGCAGGGCCAGCTCCCGGCCGACGTTGGCGCGCGCCCGCTCGTCACGCAGGCGTTCGCTCTTGATCTCGAGGATCGTGATCTTGTCGACCAGCTCGCCCCACGAGACCGGGACCGACGGCGCCCCCGCACGCGCCCGCGGCGTCCGCGAGCGGCCGGCCGCTTCGAGCAGGCGCGCGAGCTCGGCTTCGATCTCGCGGAACACCGGCTGCCAGTCACCACGCGAGCTCTGACGAAACAGCCGCAGGGTGGGGTACCACGGGCTGTCCGTCCGATCGTCCTGCCAGCGCCAGTCGGGCACGGCCTTCAGCGCGACCCACGTCCTGATGCCCAACGCGCCGGCGAGATGTGCCACCGCCGTGTCCGACGTGATGACCAGGTCGCAGTGGGTCATCACCGCCGCGGTATCGACGAAGGCGTCGGGACCGGCGTCGAAGCCGTCGCCCGGCGTCTCCACGTGCAGGCCATTGGGCAGGTTGGACAGCTGCTCGAGGCCTTCGCCCTTGTGCAGGCTGATCAGGCGGACGCCGGGCAGGCGGGCGATGCCGGCGAAACACGTGACCGGGAAGGATCGGCCGCGATCCAAAGCGCCGGTGTTGCCCTGCCAGCAGATGCCGACCTTGAAGCCATGACCGCCGATCCTGTCCCGCCAGCGCTCGACGCGCGCAGGATCGGCGCGGAGATAGGGGACGCCGTTCGGAATGCTATCGCTCGCCGTCCCGAGGGCGAGCGGCAGGCTGATCAGCGGCACCTGGAAGTCGTACGTCACGCGACCTTCGATGAGGTCGCCGAGGTCGATCAGCTCGACACTGCCGGGTAGACCCTTCATCAGCCCCCGCAGCGGCCGTTGCGGCGCGAACAGCACCCTGGCGCCGCGCGCCTCGAGCAGCGGCAGGTAGCGGCAGAAATGGATCGTATCGCCGAGCCCCTGCTCCCAGGGCACGGCGACGGTCTTGCCGTCGACCGACTCCTCGCCGAGCCACAGCGGCCGCGGCAGGTCGCGCCGCGGGGTCGGGAACCCTTCGTAGCGCCAGCGCCATTCATAGCCGCGCCATCCCTCGGCGAAGTTGCCGAGGCGAAGATCGAGCAGGCTCTTGTTCCAGTGCGCCGTGGCGTAATCGGGATGGCGGGCGATCGCGGCCCGGAGGAGATCGAGCGCCTCGGCGAAGCGACCGCGCTCGACCAGCGTCTCGGCGAGGTTGTTCATCGCCAGCCGGTTGTCCGCATCGAGCTCGAGGGCGCGTCGATACGGCGCCTCCGCCTCGACCGGCCGGTCGGCATCGCGCAGGAGATTGCCGAGATTGTAGTGATGATGCGTGTTGCCGGGATCGCGCGCCACGGCCTCGCGGAAGCATCCTTCGGCCTCGTCGAGCCTGCCGAGATGGCGAAGCGTGGTGCCGAGGGAGCTGTGAGCCTCGGCGAGTGCCGGCTGCGCCTCGGTCACCCGCCGAAAGTGCCCCTCGGCCTCGGCGAAGCGGTCCTGTGCGAACAGCAGCTTGCCCAGCTCCAGATGGGCGCCCGCGGCAGCGGCGGGCTGAAGCGCGATCACATGCCTGTAGCTTGCCTCGGCGCGCGCCGTGTCACCGAGCCTGCGGAAGGCGTCGCCCTGGTAGGCGTACACTTCCGGATCGTCGGCCCTCAGAGCCAGCGATCGATCGAGGACAGGCAGGGCCTCCTGCGGCCGCGCCGTCGCGACCAGCGCGAGACCCAATGCCTTCCAAGCCAGCGCCGATTGCGGATACGCCTCGGTGAGCGGAAGGGCGGCGCGCTCGAGGTCGGTGAAGGATCCTGCCTCGACGGCACGCTGCAGCGTGCCGATCTCGGCCGCGGTGGGCTCGCGCGGCAACCGTCCCTCCAGTGCCTCCAGCGACGCGACTGCAATTCCGGAGTCCCTCGCCTGCAGGAGCGCGCGCCGGGCGTCCGCCAGACGGCCGCAGTTGGCGAGGGCGGCGACGTAGCTCAGCCAGCTCGCCTCCTGCTGCGGCGCCGCGCGCAAGGCCGCCTCGAAGTAAGGCAAGGCCTCGGCGATCCTGCCGACACCGACGGCCAGGGAGGCAAGGTTGTGGTTGGCGAACGCGTGGGACGGCTGCGTCTGCAGGATGGCCCGGTACAGCCGCTCGGCTTCCGGCAGGTTCCCCGCCTTGTGACACTCGATGGCGCGATGAAGAGCCTGCTCGAGGGTGAGATCGGTATTGGCCATGGCCATCGCTCAGGTCGCCATGCCGTCACAGCGCGCAGTCGTCGGGTTCACAACGTGCCTCTCGATTTCCCGGCCAACGAGGTTACTGGTGAGGTCGCGGAGCAGCCCTGAGTGCCGTCGACCGCGCGCTTGCCTTATCGTCTGTTGCGCCACCTATCAATCGTTCCGCGCGAGGGCAGCGCGGAAATGATCGCGACGAACGGCCTTCGGGCAACTTGCCGGGCATTGCTGGGCCGTTACCCATCAGGTCGCACGGCCGACTCGCCCATCGCCTGCGCTTGCCGTCGTTCTGGCGCCGTCGCGGCTTCATCCCCTCGAGGGACGATCCACTTGTCCTGTTCCGATCACTCGGCGACATCGCAGCATCCCTGGCCCGCGCTCGCGGATGAGGTGCAAGGTCAGCCGGCAATCCCCGCCAGATACTTCTCCGCCAGCGCCCGATCGGCATGGGCATCGGCGAAGCAGACATAGCCGTCGGGACGGATCAGGCGCAGGGTAATCTCCGGGTTGGGCTTCGCCACCACCAGGCCGGGGAAATTCCGCGCCAGGGCGGCGACGGCGGCGGCCGGACCGATGGCGGTGAAGCGCGCGCCCTGCGGGCCTTCGGGCAAGGGATGCGGCCAGCGCTCGCCCGGGCTCGGTCCGCTCCCGCCGATGCCGTCCGTGAAAGTCAGCGGACTGTCGGGATAGCCGATATCCATCTCCGAGAGCTGGTCGGCGATCTTGTGCTGGATCAGCGGAAAGCTGGTAGCGAAGCGCACGATCGTGTTGCGCACGCCCTGGACGATCGGGTTGCGGGCGATGGCCGCTTCGGTCAGGCGGCCGGCGTTGCGCAGCACGCGGTCGCCGACGGCGCTGCGCTCCGGCGAGTAGCTGTCGAGCAGAGCCGGCCTGGCGCTGCCCTGGATCACCAGCGAGAGCTTCCAGGCGAGATTGAAGGCATCCTGCATGCCGGTGTTCATGCCCTGGCCGCCGGCCGGGCTGTGGATATGGGCGGCGTCGCCGGCGAGGAAGACGCGGCCCTTGCGATAGTCCTTCACCTTGCGCTCGTTGATGCGGAAGCAGGCGAGCCAATAGGGGTTGGTCATTACGAGATCCCGCCCGCTGCGATGGCTGAGCAGCGCCTGGATCTCCTCCAGCGTGGGATCGGCGCGATGGCTCTCGCCCTCGGCCGCACCGAGATCACCAATGACCCGCCAGCGATCGCCGACGATGGGAAAGAAGGCGAGGATGCCGTCGCGGTGCCAGAAGATGTGAAGCCTGTCCTTGGGCTCCAGCCCGGCGATGAAGCCGTCGGCCAGCGCCCAGTCGCTCTGCAGGGTCGAGCCTTCGAAGGCGAAACCCAGCCCGTGCCGCACTGACGAATGCGCGCCGTCGCAGCCGATCAGCCAGTCGGCCGATACCGTCTCGGTCTCGCCGCTCGCCTTTTTCAGCGTTGCTTCGATGCCGCTGCCCGTGTCGGTGAATTTCGTCAGCTCCACGGGACGCTCGACGGTGACGCCGCGGGCAACGAGGTGCTCATCGAGGACACGCTCGGTCTCGCTTTGCGGGATCATCAGGGCGTACGGATAGCGGCTGTCGATCGAATCGAGCGAGACGTTGGCCACGATCTCGCGACCGGTCGAGATGGTGGCACCATGCGCCTGCATGCCGGCCGACAGGAACCCCTTCACGTAACCCGCGTCGTCGAGCAGCTCGAGCGTGCGGCTCCACAGCACCAGCGCCTTGGACTTGTCGGTGCGCGCCGGCGCCTTGTCGACGATGCGCACGCCGATGCCGCGCCGCACCAGCTCGTTGGCCATCGTCAGTCCGACCGGGCCCGCGCCGGCGATCAGCACCTGTGGGTTGTTGGCCATGACGTCGATCTCTCCCTCATGCGACGCTGGATCATGACTGCGCTCCTCGACGAAGCCAAGAACCCTCGCGGAGCCGTTCATTTGGACCGCGGGCGTCCCGCCCGCTCATGATCTTCCGGACCGCGGGCGTCCCGCCCGCTCATGAGTCTTTGCCGGGTGCGCGCCACTCCAGTGGCGCTCATGAGATGGCATGATCAATAAGAAGAGCACCACTGGAGTGGCGCGCTCCATGAGCGGGCGGGACGCCCGCGGTCCGCATGAGCGCCGGCGGTCCAAGAAGAGAGGCCGTCAGAGCAGCTTGAGCTGCCGCGCGTCGCGCCTGGCGTCGACCAGCGCCGTGCGCGCCGCCTCGGGAACGCGGAAGCGGGCGGTGTCGAGCCGGTAGCGCTGCCTGTTGAGGCCGAGGCGCTTGACGGCGACAGCGAAACGCGAGGCCAGGAGATCGGCGATCGGACCCTCGCCGCGCATGCGCTTGCCGAACTCGGCCTGATAAAGCGCGCCGCCCCGGAGCTGGCGGATCAGCGACAGCACGCGCTCGGCGCGGTCGGGCCGATGCTGGCGCAGCCACTCCTCGAACAGTTCCTTGATCTCGAGCGGGAGCCGGAGGACGATGAAGCCCGCGCGCGTCGCGCCGGCGTCAGACGCCGCCTCGAGGATCGCCTCCATCTCGTGATCGTTGAGGCCGGGGATCATCGGCGAGGTCATGACGCCGACCGGCACGCCGGCGGCGGCAAGGGCGCGGATCGCCGCGAGCCTTCGATGCGGCGCCGAGGCGCGCGGCTCCATGGTGCGCGCCAGGTCCTTGTCGAGCGTCGTCACCGACACGAACACCTCGGCGAGATTGCGTCTGGCCATGCCGCCCAGGATGTCGATGTCGCGCGTCACCATGTGGTTCTTGGTGACGATGCCGACCGGGTTGTTGAAGTCGCTCAGCACGCGCAGGATCTGGCGCGTGATCTTGAGCTCGCGCTCGACCGGCTGGTAGGGATCGGTGTTGGTGCCCATGGCGATCACGTCGGGCCGGTACTTGGGCGAGGCGAGCTCGGCGGTCAGCAGCGCCGCGGCATCGGGCTTGAACAGAATCTTCGTCTCGAAATCGAGCCCGGGCGACAGGCCGAGATAGGCGTGGGTCGGCCGCGCGAAGCAGTAGATGCAGCCGTGCTCGCAGCCGCGGTAGGGATTGATCGAGCGATCGAACGGAATGTCGGGCGACGAATTGCGTGCCAGGATCGTGCGCGTGGCGTCGCGCGTCAGCGTGGTGCGCAGCGGCGGCAGGGCGTCGTCGTCATCGGCGGCTTCGGCGGAGGCGCCACCTTCCGGGCTGCCCGCCTCCCAGCCGTCGGTCGTGCGGATTCGCTTCTCGCTGTCGTAGCGGCTCGATTCGTTCGACAGCGCGCCGCGGCCGCGATGCACCGGCTCGGGGATCGGGTCGTCGGGGTAGTCCGGCGGCGCTTTCGGCCTCATGAACGAATCATGAGAACAAAACAGGAACTCGTCAAGCCTCCATCCACTCGGCCCGGATGCCGCGGATGGTATCCCGCTGGAAGGCGTCGTCGATGCGGGCGTCGATGTGGGCCTTCATCGCGGGATCGAGCCCGGCATCGCTCCATTGCGTGGGATCGGCGGGATCGCGCGGGCTGCGCGTCTGGACCCGCCAGCGCGCCATGAACAGCATGGTGCGCAGCCAGGTGAGCCGGCGCATCGGCAGCAGCCACGGCTCGAGCGCCGCCGCCTGTGCCTTGCCGACCCTTGCGAGATAGGCCGCATGGAAATCCTCGACGTCACGGCGCGACAGGATTGTCCCGACATTGGGATCCCACAGGGTCGAGGTCGGCAGGGTGGCGTGCGCGAGATCAATCGCGGGTGAGCCGACATGGACCTTCTCGAGGTCGACGAACCAGTCGATGCCGTTCAGATCGACGATGAAGTTGCCGGGATGCGTGTCAGCCAGCGCCATCGTCAGGGGCTGCGGACGATCGGAAACGGCGCGCGCCAGGACGCGCATCGCCTGCAGCTCCTCGACGATCCCGGCGCGCGCGCGGGGATCCGGCATGGCCTGGTCGAGAAACCGCGCGGCGCCAGCCTCGACCGCCTCGAGCGTGGCGCGGAAGGGATTCTCCTGCCGCGGGATCGGCGAGCCGGACGGGGGAAGCGGCACGGCGTGAAGCCGCGCCAGGGTGTCGGCCATCGCCGTCAACTCGGCCGGCAGGTCGGGCGCACGGCCCTCGATGCAGTCGACGATCAGCGCTCCGCCGGGCAGGCCGACACGCGGCTCGATCACCGCATGCAGGCGCGGCGTGCGGCCGGCCGGCGCCAGATGGCGGAACCCTGCGGCCTGGGTCGCAAGCCGAGCCGCCGCCCCCGCGTCGCCCTCGTGGGCGTAGGCGACGCGCGCCAGCAGCCCCTTCGGCAGGCGTACATGACCATGCGCCGTGCCGATCGCCGGCAATCGCACGAGATCGCGTTCCGCCAGCGCGGCAAACGCCGGCCGCTCGCGGAGCGCGGCCAGCAGGCTCGCGATCACCGCTCAGCCACTGCGCGCGATCATCGCTCGGCAGCTCGGCGCGATCATCGCCCTGCCGCTCCGCGCACTATCATCGTTCAACCGCTCCGAGTACGATCATCGTTCAGCCGCTCCGCGCACTATCACCGTTCAGCCGCTCCGCGGCGGGCGGCCTTCGTTGAGGCGCGGCATCAGCTCGGCGAAATTGCAGGGGCGATAGCGGATGTCGAGCTGCTGGCGCAGGATGTCGTCCCAGCCGTCGCGGCAGGCGCCGGTCGAGCCGGGCAGCGCGAAGATGTAGGTCGCGTTGGCGACGCCGGCGGTGGCGCGCGACTGCATCGTCGAGGTGCCGATCTTCTGGAAGCTGATCCAGCGGAACACCTCGCCGAAGCCATCGATGCGCTTCTCGAACAGCGCCTCGAGCGCCTCCGGCGTGACGTCGCGCCCGGTGACGCCGGTGCCGCCGGTGGTGATCACCACCTCGACACGCGGGTCGTCGATCCATTTCTTCACCTGCGCCTGGATCCGCGGCACGTCGTCGGTGACGATGGCGCGATCGGCCAGGACATGGCCGTCGCGCGCGATGCGCTCGACCAGCGTGTCGCCCGACTTGT
>NZ_JBFWZI010000084.1:0-6292 GCF_050185545.1 Reyranella sp.
CCCAGGCCGGGCTTGCGGTCCTCGAGGCGGATGGTGAGGCCGTGCAGGCCGGCGATGGCCTTGACCAGGGGGAGGCCGAGGCCGCTGCCGGCGGTCGAGCGGCTGCGGTCGAGGCGATAGAAGCGGTCGAACACCTTGTCGTGCTCGTCAGCGGGGATTCCCGGACCGTTGTCGGCGACCTCGAGCGTGAAGCCCACCGCCGCCTTGGCGAGCGCGAGCGACACGGTCGAGCGCGCCGGCGTGTGATTGAGGGCGTTCTCGACCAGGTTGGAGATCATCTGCGCCAGGAGCTGACGATCGCCGGTTACCTGGATGCCGTCCTCGATTCGGCAGTCCAGCCGGTGGTCGGCATCTTCCGCGGCCGGCCGGTAGGCCTCGGCGATGCTGCGCGCCAGCGCCGACAGGTCGACCTGGGTGAAGGCGCTGCGCTGCGCGCCGGCCTCGATCTGGGCGATGCGCAGCAGGGCCGAGAAGGTCTCCAGCAGCGCGTCGGCCTCGGCGATCGCCGAGTCGGTCGCGGCCTCGTACTCGCCGGTCGTCGTGGCGCGCTCGCGCGCATCTTCGAGATGCTGGCGCAGGCGCCCCAGGGGCGTGCGCAGGTCGTGGGCGATGTCGCTCGAGACCTGGCGCAAGCCGTCCATCAGCTGCTGGATGCGTGTCAGCATGGCATTGAGGCTGGCGACCAGCTGGTCGATCTCGTCGTTGGTGCCGCGCGTCGGGATGCGCGCCGAGAGATCGCCCTCCATGATGGTGCGGCTGGTACGGGTGATGGCGTCGATGCGGCCGAGGAAGCTCGACCCGATCAGCGCG
This sequence comes from Reyranella sp., assembly GCF_050185545.1. Taxonomy (GTDB): domain Bacteria; phylum Pseudomonadota; class Alphaproteobacteria; order Reyranellales; family Reyranellaceae; genus Reyranella. The sequence continues at coordinate 811 of NZ_JBFWZI010000084.1, forward strand.
CCGCCGGCGATCGCGAGCAGCAGGGTGAGCCCGCTCGCCCAGGCGAAGGCCACGACGATCGCGTGCTGCATGTCGGTGAGCCGGTTGGCGTCCTGCGCGACCAGCAGGAACGCACCGTCGGAAAGGGTGAGGCCGAAGCCGGTGAGCCTGGCGCGCTCGCCGTCGGCCTCCGGCGCATCGCTCTGGGGCACGAAATCGACCGCGCCGTTGACCGGCGGCATGCCGGGCAGGTTGCCGACCACGACCCGTCCGCCCGGCGCCTGCAGCAGGTAGAAGATCGGCCCGCGCGTGCGGTAGCTGATGCGCCGTGTGATCTGGTCGGTGAGTCCCTTGGGCCCGGTGCGGCCATGGACGTCGGCCAGTTGGTAGGCTTCGGAACGCAGAACCGCCGCCATGTCGTCTTGCATGGCCGCTGTCGCGATCCAGTAGACCGCGGCGAACAGCGTACCGGCCGAGGCCATGAAGAGAATTGCGTAGAACAGCGTCAGCCGGAAGCTGGCCGAGCGCAGGATGCGCGACAGGGTCTGCCCGAAGCTCGTGGCCGGCTCGCCACCCGGACCGTGTCTAGTCCTGGGTGCGGATGACATAGCCGGCTCCCCGGACCGTGTGCAGCAGGGGCTTGTCGAAGCCCTTGTCGATCTTCGAACGCAGGCGGCTGATATGGGTCTCGACGATGTTGGTCTTGGGATCGAAATGGAAGTCCCAGACCTTCTCGAGCAGCATGGTGCGCGTCACCACCTCGCCGGCATGGCGCATCAGGTACTCGAGGATCTTGAACTCCTGCGCCAGCAGGTCGAGCCGCCTGCCGGCGCGCGTCACCGTGCGGGTGAGCAGATCGACCTGCAGGTCCCCGACGCTGAGAGAGGTCGTCGCCACGATCGGCGGCCGGCGCGCGAGCGCCCCGACCCGCGCCAGCAGCTCGGCGAAGGCGAACGGCTTCACCAGATAGTCGTCGCCGCCGGCCTCGAGGCCGTTCACCCGATCGTCGATGCCGCCCATCGTGGTGAGGAACAGCACCGGCGTGCGAACCTGCGAGGCGCGCGCCGCCTTGACCAGCGACAGCCCGTCCATTGCCGGCAGCATGCGGTCGACGATGATGACGTCGTACTTCTCGCCGGTCGCGAGGTAGAGACCGTCGCGCCCGTTGTCGGCACGGTCGACGACATGGCCATGCTCGCGCAGGCCCTTGCTGATGTAGTCGGACGTCTGTTTGTCGTCTTCGACGAGGAGGATCTTCACGTCGTCACCCGCTGCCTGACCATCGGTCCCCTGCCGGCCGGGGGGCGACGGGACAGAGCGCCGTCCGCGGCCGGGCACGGGAGCCGAACACGCGCCGTTTGCGCGGTTTTCGCGGCAAAAGCAACGTTCCCCAACTATACAAACATTCAATGCGGCGGCCATCCGGGCGCCATGGGCCCAGTCCCATATTCCCTCCTGCCAAGCCCCTTTCAGGAGGATGAAGTGACGAAGACCAAGACCATTCTTTCAGCCCTGGCGTTGACGACGGCGTTGACCGCGCCGGCGCTCATTGCTCCCCTGTTCTCGGCGCCGTCGGCGATCGCCGCGGCTCCGACCGCTCCGACCGTGTCGGGCGTGCAGGACTTTTCCGACCTCGCCGCCAAGGTGACCCCGGCGGTCGTCAATGTCGCCGTGACCATGAAGGCTGGCGCTGCGGGCGACGACGAGGTCCAGATGTCGGACCGCTCGCAGAAGCAGATGGAAGAGTTCATGCAGCGCTTCGCCGAGCGTTTCGGCCAGCCGATGCGTCCGATGAAGCCGCAGCCGCGGGCCAACCAGAAGGCCGAGGCGGTCGGCACCGGGTTCATCATCGACCCCGCCGGATGGATCGTGACCAACCATCACGTCGCCGGCAAGGCCGACAAAATCGTCGTGACCCTCTCGGACGGCCGCAAGCTCGACGCCAAGATGGTGGGCGGCGACGAGAAGACCGACCTTGCGCTGCTCAAGGTCGAGAGCGACAAGCCGCTGCCGTTCGTCGCTTTCGGCGACGCCACCAAGGTGCGTGTCGGCCAGCCGGTGATGGCGGTCGGCAACCCGTTCGGCCTCGGTGGCACCGTGACCACCGGCATCGTGTCGGCGCGCGGCCGTGACATCCACTCCGGCCCCTTCGACGACTACATCCAGACCGACGCCGCCATCAATCGCGGCAACTCGGGCGGCCCGCTGTTCGACATGGAAGGCAGGGTGATCGGCATCAACACCGCCATCTTCTCGCCGAGCGGCGGCAATATCGGCCTGGGCTTCGCCATCCCGGCGAGCCTCGCCGAGCCGGTGGTGGCCCAGCTCAAGGTCAACGGCAAGGTCGAGCGCGGCATGCTGGGCGTGCAGATCCAGCCGATGACCGGCGAGCTCTCCCAGAGCATGTCGTTCAACGGCGAGAAGGGTGCCGTGGTAGCGCAGGTCCAGCCGGACAGCCCGGCTCTGGCCGCCGGAATCAAGTCGGGTGACGTGATCGTGAGCGTCGACGGCAAGAACGTCGACACGATCAAGGACCTGACCCGCATGATCTCGGCGATGAAGCCTGGCACCGCGGTCAAGCTCGGCGTGTGGCGCGACGGCAAGGATATGACCATCAACGCCAAGATCGGCGACCAGAAGGAAGAGGGCGGGATGGTCAAGGCCAAGGCCGAGAAGGCCGACAAGAAGGCCGAGCCGCTGTCCTACGGCGTGTCGCTGGCGCCGCTCTCCAAGGAGACGCGGCAGGAAATGAAGCTGGACGACTCGGTCAAAGGCGCGCTGATCGCCTCGGTCGAGGCGGGCAGCCCGGCCGAGGAGATGGGCCTGAAGGCGGGTGACATCCTGCAGCAGGTCGGTCGCGAGGCCGTCGACAGCCCGAAGGCGGCTGTCGAGAAGCTCAAGGAAGCCAAGGACGCCGGCAAGCCGGTGCTGATGAAAGTGTATCGAGAGGGGATGACCAGGTTCGTCGCTATCTCTCCCCGGGCGGCGTAGCTGATCCTCTCGAGGAGCCGGCGGTGGCCCCACCACCGCCGGCTTTATCTTAACAAGCCCCCTCGACTTGGCAGTCTTCTCCTTCAGCAGGGGGGCGCGCGCCGCTAGACGGGGAACCCGCAGTCGGGCGCGTTCATGGAGGGGGCGGGAAGCCCGCGGTTCACGCGTAAGTGGGACCGCGGGCTTCTTTGATTCATGCGCCTCCCCAGCTTCGCTGGGGAGGTGTCTGCGTCTTACGCCGAGGGAGGGGTCATGCTGCGCTGGGAGCGCGCCACTCCGATGGCGCTCTTCTTGTCGATCACACATCCCATGGGCGCCACTGGAGTGGCGCGCTCCCAGCAATGAATCGCTACAGCGCCGGCATGACTTCCCTGGCGAAAAGCTCGATCGAGCGCGCCGACTCCTCGAATGACAAATCGCCGAAGGCGAGGCGGCACAGGCTGTAGTTGATGCCGGCGATGTCGTTGTCCTTCTTCATGCGCTCGCGCACGGTCGAGGCGGAGCCTGCAATGATGTAGCCCTGTTCCAGCGCGTCCTCGAATTCGGCGGGAATCAGCTGGCGCGGCAGGCCGACACCGTGTGCCCGCCAGAGATGGATCAGCGCGTCGTACCACAGCACGAAGGCCCGCTTGGCCGCACCCTGCGCCTCGCGGTCGCTGTCGCCCACCACGACATGCCGACTGAGCCCTATCAAGGGCATTGCCTTGGGGTCGCGGCCGAGCGCCTGCCACGCGGCGCGATAGCGCGCCGCGAACTGGCCGACACCGTCGGCGCGCATGCCTACCACCGTGTTGCACGCCTGCTTGGCCAGCCGGTCGGCGCTCTCCAGGGAATTGGCGCCGTACCACAGCGGCGGGTAGGGGCGCTGGACGGGCTGCATCTCCATCGGCACGTCCTTGAAGGTGAAGTACTTGCCGGTATGATCGAGCCGCGGCTGGGTGAGGCCCATCAGGATCACGTCGAGCGCCTCGGCAAAACGCTCCGGGCCGGTGGCCGGATCGACCCCGTAGTAGCCGACCTCGTACGGCGAGATGCCGCGTCCGACGCCGAGCTCGAGCCGGCCGCCGCTCATCTGGTCGAGCATGCAGATCTCGTCGATGAGGCGCAGCGGGTGGTAGAGATTCACGGTGTAGACCAACGGGCCGAAGCGCAGCCGGCTGGTGCGCTGCGCCACCGCGGCGAGGAACACGCTGGGCGACGGCGCCATGCCGAGTGGCGTCGCATGATGCTCGGCCAGGTGATAGGCGTGGAAGCCCGCCTGCTCGTAGAGCTCGATCAGCCGCAGCCGCTCGTCGAACTGGTGCCCCAGGCTGGCACCAGCCCGATCCATGTGATCGAAGACACCGAACTTCATGCGTTTCTCCCTTTGCGCCAATGCTACAGGGTCCGCGTGAAGAAGTATCTCCGTCCGGCGATGGCTCATGGCTGGGAGCGCGCCACTCCGGTGGCGCTCTTCTTGGTGACTACACGCCCTGTGAGCGCCATCGGAGTGGCGCGCTCCCAGCGTCAAGCCGACTTGACCGTTATGGCGCCCACGAGGTCGAGGTCGGACTGGTCACCGCAGTCGCGCAGGCTCACCGAGCCGACGCCGCCCACTTTCGCAAGCTTCATCTTGCCTTCGAAGCCGCTGTAGCCTTCGATGCGACAGGCATCCAGGAGCATGCGGCCGCTTTTGAAGAAGGCGTGCACGAGATAGGGCTGCGGCCCGTAGGTGCTGGCGCGGCAGGCATAGAGGCGGCCCTCGTTGGCGAGCCTGATGCCACACTGGGCGTTGTTCTCGAAGCCGCATCCCTGGGCCATCGACAGGCCGGCCGTGGCGTGCAGGCCGGGGCCGCGATTCTCGACGAAGTACGTCTGCGAAATATTGAGGTCGCGCGGCTCCTGGCCGTGAATGGCCGCCTGCGTCTCGATGCCGGCATTGCCGTTCTTGCGCAGCTGGCCGCCGAAGATGGCGATCGCCGACACCATGCCGGTGTCGTTTCTCGGCCCGTCGTTGCGGAACGTCATCCCGTTGCGGCCGCAGTCGGACACCGTCGTGGCGTGAATGTCGCCCTCGAACACCGAGCCGTCGAAGAACAGGCCATCGCGGGAGAAGCCCTCGATGTCGAGGTTCATGAGCTTCCACGAGAAGATCCAGCTCTGGTTGGTCAGGCAGACCAGGTCGATCGCGTCGCGCGCCGGGCTGGCCGCGATCATCGAGCCGTTGAAGATCTTCAGGCCGCGAAAGGCGATGTTCCTGCGATCCGCCGGAATGCGAATCGTGAGAGCGCTACGGTTGGCATCATTGAAGTCGGCGACGATCCTGGCGCCGTTCAGGTCGACGCCGGCGGTCGTCAGCGACTCGGTCACATCGATGGCGATAGGCCGCTTCAGGCGGACGTTGCCGCCGGTCCAGTTCAGCACATCGCCGCGCGCAAATCTCATGCGCAACGCGGCCTCGAAATCCGCCGGGTCGGCCGGCGTCGGTATCTGGGCGGCCTGGGAAGGGCGCTTTTCCTGGGCGAGCGCCGTC
>NZ_JBFWZI010000084.1:6392-29806 GCF_050185545.1 Reyranella sp.
GCGAGGCGGGAATGCTCGATCTTGGGGCAGCGGTTCATCACCACGCGCAGGCCGGCCGCCTCGGCCCGCTCAGCCGCGGCGTCGTTGCGCACGCCGAGCTGCATCCATACGACCTTGGCGCCGTGGGCGATCGCGTCGTCGGTGATCGGGCCGGCCGCCGCCGAGTTGCGGAAGATGTCGACCATGTCGGCCTTGACCGGCAGTTCGGCCAGGGCCGCGTAGACCTTCTGGCCCATGATTTCCTGGCCGGCTGCGGCGGGATTGACCGGGATGACCCTGTAGCCGCGATCCAGCAGATACTTCATCGCGAAATAGCTCGGGCGATTCCAGTTGGCCGAGGCGCCGACCATGGCGATTGTCTTGCACTCGCGCAGGATTTTGCGCAGGTAGGAATCGTCGTAGTGGTCGTGGATCACGGCGGTCATGCAAGGAGTATACATGGCGCAACCCCTGCTTTTCGAACCGATTTCCCTGCGTGACGTGACCCTGAAGAACCGCGTCGTGGTGGCGCCGATGCACCAGTACTCGGCGGTCAAGGGCTTCGCCACCGACTGGCACCTGATGAATGCCGGCCGCTACGCCGCCGGCGGCGCCGGGCTGGTGATCATGGAATCGACCAAGGTCGAGCGGCGCGGCTGCGGCACGGTCGGCGACCTTGGTATCTGGGACGACGCCTTCATCCCCGGCCTGAAGCGCTGCGTGGAATTCATCCGCAAGCACAACGCCGTGCCGGGCATCCAGCTCGGCCATTCCGGGCGCAAGGCCCGCCGGTTCCGGCCGTGGGAGGGCGGTGCACCGCTCGTGCCGTCGCCCGAGATCGACGACTGGGAGGCGTGGGAGCTGGTGTCGTCGAGCGCCCGCAGCGCGCCTGAGACCGATCCGACGCCGCGCGCGCTCACGCGCGCGGAGATCCCCGAGGTGGTCGAGCGCTGGGGCCAGGCGGCACGGCGCGCCCACGAGGCGGGGTTCGACGTGCTCGATGTCCATGCCGCACATGGCTACCTGATCCACCAGTTCCTCTCGCCATTCTCCAACCTGCGCAACGACGAGTATGGCGGCAGCGAGCTCAACCGCATGCGCTTCTGCATCGAGGTGGTGGAAAGCGTGCGGGCGCACTGGCCGGCCAGCAAGCCGCTGTTCGTGCGCTTCTCGGTCGAGGACGACGCCGGCTGGGGACCCGACCAGAGCGTGGCCCTGGCCCGGATCCTGAAGCCCAAGGGTGTCGACGTGATCGACTGCAGCTCGGGCGGCATGCGCGGCTCGCCGGTGGTGAGCGCGGGCCCGGTGACCTACGGCTACCAGGTGCCCTATGCCGAGCGGCTGCGCCGCGATGCCGGGATCATGACCATGGCGGTCGGCCTGATCGTCCATGCCGACCAGGCAGAGCAGATCCTGCAGGAGGGCAGGGCAGACCTGATCGCTCTGGCCCGTGAGTTGCTCTACAATCCCAATTGGCCGATGGACGCCGCGCAGAAGCTCGGAGTCGACAAGCAGTTCGGCTCGGTGCCGCCGGCGCAGGCCTATTGGCTCGCCAAGCGCGCGCAATCGGTGAAGAGCGTGGTTCCGTCGACCTTCATGAAGGGCATGAACGTCGGCTAACGAAAGGAATGCAGCGATGGATACCGTTGTTCAGCAGGGCCGTCTCAACATGACCGATGCCGAATGGCAGGCGCGCTGCGATCTCGCCGCGCTCTATCGGATCACCGATGTGTACGGCTGGACCGACACCATCAACACCCACATGACGGTGCGCATCGCCGACGATCCGAAGTGCTTCCTGATCAACAATTACGGCGACCTGTTCCACGAGATCACCGCCTCGAGCCTGGTCAAGATGGACCTCGACGGCAAGGTCTACAGCGACGACGGCAGCTTCAACGCGGCGGGCTTCACCATCCACAGCGGCGTCTACAAGGCACGGCCCGACGTCAATTGCGTCATGCATACCCATACCCGCGCCGGCACGGGCATCTCGGTGCTGAAGAAGGGCCTGCGCCCGATTAGCCAGGACGCGCTCGCCGTGCTCGACGAGGTCGTCTACCACGAGTACGGCATGCCGACCTCGGACGAGGAATGCGAGGCGCTCGGTATCACCTGCCAGAAGGGCAGCGCGGTCGTGCTGCGCAATCACGGCCTGCTGGCCGTCGGCGCCACCGTCCCGGCGGCGCTGCGCCGGCTGTACATGCTGGAGCGCGCCTGCGAGGTCGAGATCATCGCTCGCGGCCTCGACGAGGAGCCGGCGCCAATCGACGACGAGGTCGTCCGCCGCTACGGCGAGCGGGCGCGCCAGCAACGGGCTTCGCCGGACTTCGGCGTCTCCGACTGGAAGGCGGCGCTGCGCCTGATCGAGGGCAAGGGCACCGACTGGCGGCAATAGCCGAACTCATCGCTGCGAGGGGCGCCACTCATAGGCGCTATTTTGGCTGGACCAGCAAAGTCCTCATCCTGAGGAGGTCGCGTAGCGACCGTCTCGAAGGATGGGCAACATACGAGATCGCTGGAACGGCAGTGTCGCAGCACCTGATTTGTTGCCGACCAAAGGGCGAAGGTTACTTCGCCCGAATCGAGACGCTGCCCTCCGGGCCGCTCCTCAGGGTGAGGTCTTCTGTAAAGTGGCGCATATGAGCGCGCCACTCGCGTGGCGCTTTTCTTGTTGATGATACCCGCCAAAGTTGGCGCCTGTGTGCCCTATGGCTGCCGGCGGCGCATCGCGCACCAGAACGCGACTTGGCCGACGACGCCGGCGCCAACCAGGATGATCGCCGTCGTGAGGGCGGGATCTGTGCCCACCCCGACCAGGGTGGTGCAGATTGCGCCCACACCCATCTGTGAGAATCCGTAGAGGCCCGAGGCCGAACCGATGACCGCCGGGTCGACGCCGAGCGCCTGGGTAAGGGCCGCCGGCGAAGCGACGCCGACACCGATGCCGAACACGAACATCGGGACGATCGCCAGCGGCACGGTAAGCTGGTTCGACAGCACCGCGCCCAGGAAGACGAAGGAGGCGAGAACGCTCAGCAGGTTCGCCGACACGGCCAGGCGGTCGATCGGCAGACGACGAATGAGCCGCGTCGCGGCGACCGTTCCCAGCCATACGCCGGCCATGACGATGGCGGGGTAGAGGCCGACCTCGTAGTCCGGCCGATGCAGTTGCTGCATGAAGATGAAGGGAGAGGCGCCGAGGAAGGCATACATCGATGTCGTCGCGCACCCGCCGCCGACTGCGAAGCCGACGAAGGCCGGCGACACGAGAAGGCGCCCGTAGTTGCGGGCCAGCGCGGACATCCTCGGCATGGTGTCGGCCGATCGGGTCTCGGGCAGCAGGCTCCAGCTGAACAGCAGGTTGACGATCCCGAGCAGCGCGAGGCCGAGGAAAATCGAGCGCCAGCCCAGGCTCGCCGCGAGCACGCCGCCGACCAGCGGCGCCAGGCCAGGACCGAGCACGATCATCAGGTTCATCACCGCCAGGCGTCGTCCGGCTTCGTGGGGCAGGGCCGAGTCGCGCACGATGGCCCGGCCGATCACCAGCCCGGCGCTGCCGCCCAGCGCCTGCAGCAGGCGGGCGACGATCAGGGAGTGGGCGTCCGACACGAACGCAGCAGCGAGGCCGGCCGCGGCATAGAGCACCAGGCCCGCCATCAGCACCGGCCGCCGGCCGAACCGGTCGGACAAAGGGCCGTAGGCGAGCTGGCCGATGGCCAAGCCGAAAATATAGACGCTCATCGTCGCCTGCATCTCGGCCAGGCTGGCGCCAAGCGCCTGTGCCGCCTCGGGCAGGGCCGGCACGAACGAGTGCATGGCGAAGGTGCCGCTGAAGGTGATCAGCGTCAGCAGCCACAGCGGCGCGCTCAAGCATCGACTCCGGTGGCGGTGTCGAGCGCGCGGCAGACATGCTCGAGCACGCGGATCGCCGTGTCGATGTCCTTTGCCGTGAGACCGGCCAGCGCGTCGCTGCGGACGCGCCGCGAAATCGTCTCGACCTGGTCGGCGATGCCGCGGCCGCGCGGCGTCAGCACGATGACCTTGGCGCGCCTGTCGTGCGCGCCTTCCTTGCGTCGGACCAGCCCGGCCGCTTCGAGGTTGTCGAGCAGGCGCACGACCGACGAGCCGTCGAGCGACATCGATTCCGCGAGGTCCTTCTGACGCGGCGGGGTCGGGGCGCGCGCAATGCGGATCAGCGGCAGCCAGGTCGCCTCGGTGAGGGCAAAGGGTTGCAGGCGAAGGTCGGCGGCCCGCCGCCACTGGCGGGCCGCCCGCGAGAGCAGCGAGCCGAAGGCATCGCGGCCGGTGGTTGTGCGGGAAGGCATGGCTCATGATCGATGACTTGCCAATAGATGGCAAGTCATCCAATCAGCCTTCGACGACCGGTCGGGTAATTGCCAGCGGTCGAGCCTGGGTCGCACAGTCCGGCCATGCAGAAGGTCGTCTTTGGCGTGATCTCCTTCTCACTGAACGAGACGACACGCGGCCTGATCGGGACGCACGAGCTTGGCCTGATGAAGCCCACCGCCTGGCTCGTCAACGTCGCGCGCGCCGAGATCATCGACGGCGAAGCGCTCTATCAGGCCCTCGCCGAGCGCCGCATCGCCGGTGCGGCAATCGACGTGTGGTATCGCTATCCGCAGGATCAATCTCCTACCTGGCCGGCCTCGCAGGCGTTTCACGAGCTGCCGAACGTCCTGATGAGGCCGCACGTCGCCGGCGGCAGCGAAGGCACGGTTCAGGCGCGCGTCGCCGTGGTGGCCGAGAATATCGCCCGGCTGGTGCGAGGTGAGCGGCCGATCGATCTCGTAGAGAGGCCGTCCTGACGAACGAGGCGGGGCCGCCTGAAGAGAAGCTTACGTTCACCCCGACAGGACATGTGGCCGCCCCGACCTCGGGGCGGGCCGAACAAGCGCAAGAGCTCGCGGAATCGCCGCTCGGCGGCTCTTTGATGATGCGCAAGGCGAGTCGGTGGCATTAGGATGTGCCTACATGGGGCTCGACAATCGAGGTCCGTGAGCAAGTACGCGGGGAGTTGACCAGGGCCTCACTATTGGGAGGAGAGGACGATGGACAAGATCAAGCGACGCAAGTTGGGCAAGGTGGCGGCGGGCGGGATCGCCGCGGCGACGGTGGCGACCACGCTGGCCTCGCCAGCCATCTCGCAGGGCCGTCAGGAATGGCGCATGGTGACGAGCTGGCCGAAGATGTTCCCTGGCGGCGGTACCGCCGCGGAGCGCTTCGCCAAGAACATCAGCGAGGTCACGGGTGGCCGGCTGACGATCAAGGTGTTTGCCGCCGGCGAGCTGGTGCCGGCCTTCGAGGCGTTCGATGCGGTGCAACGCGGCACGGCGGACGCCATGCACTCGACCCCCTACTACTGGCAGAACAAGGCCAAGATCCTCAGTCTCTACACCACGGTGCCGTTCGGCATGACCAACTACGAGACGGTGGCCTGGCTGCGTTACGGGGGCGGCCAGCAGCTGTGGGACGAGGCCTACGCCAATTTCGGCCTCAAGGGCTTCCACGCCGGCTCGACCAGCGTGCAGATGGCTGGCTGGTTCAACAAGGAGATCAAGTCGGCGGCCGACTTCAAGGGCCTCAAGATGCGCATTCCCGGCTTCGGCGGCGAAGCGCTGCGCAAGCTGGGCGCCACCATCGTCAACCTGCCGGTGGGCGAGATCTTCGGCGCCTTGCAGTCCGGTGCGATCGATGCCACCGAATGGGTCGGGCCGTGGCAAGACCTGGCCGCGGGCTTCTACAAGGTCACCAAGTACTATTACTGGCCCGGGCTGCACGAGCCGGCGACCTTGAACGAGATCTCGGTCAACAAGGCGAAGTTCGACTCGCTGCCCAAGGACATCCAGCAGATCTTCGCCTGGGCCTGCGCCGAGGAACACGTCCAGCTCACAGCCGAGAACGATGCGAGCAACGCCGGCGCGCTCGAGGTGCTGATCAAGCAGCACAACGTGCAGCTGAAGCACCTGCCGGAGGACTTCATCAAGGCCTACGGCAAGGCCTGGAGCGACGTGCTGGGCGAGCTTCGCGACGGCGGCGACGCGCTGACAAAGAAGACGCTGGATTCGTACTACAAGTTCCAGCGTCAGCAGATGGCGTGGACCCGGATCGGTCTGCAGGAATTTCTCAACGCCCGCCTGATCGGCTTCCGGCCGACCTGATATCTCCCTTCGCGATCGCCGAGGGACGAGCGAGGGCCGGCGGCAACGCCGGCCCTCGTCGCGTCAATTGCGCTTGTTGAGCAGGCGGTCGAGCACGGGATCGTCCGCCGACGGCTTGTCGGACGGTGGCGGCTGGTTCAGCAGCTGATCGAGCGGGGAGCCGGCCGGCGCCGGCGCTCCGCCCGACGGGTTCTTCAGGATGTCGTCGAGCACCGAGCCGGGCTGCCCGCTGCCGGCAGCGGGAACCGCGTCGGGAAACACCATCTTGGGCAGCCAGGTCGCCAGCCCGGGCGCCATCCACAGGATGGCGATGGCCATCACCTGCAGGGCCACGAACGGGATGATGCCACGATAGATCGCGCCCGTGGTGATCGATGCCGGTGCGACGGCGCGCATGTAGAACAGCGCGAAACCGACCGGCGGCGTCAGGAAGGCGGTCTGCAGGTTCACCCCGATCATGACCCCCAGCCACACCGGCTCCACGCCCATGGCGATGATGACGGGCGCGGTGATCGGCACGACGATCAGGATGATCTCGATCGTGTCCATGAAGAAGCCGAGCACGAACATGACCAGCATGACCGCCATGACCGCGCCGAAGGCGCCGCCCGGAACGTTGGACAGGACCTGCTCGACCAGGTGCTCGCCGCCCAACCCGCGGAAGACCAGCGAGAACACCGACACGCCGAGCACGATTCCGAACACCAGGGCGCTGATCACCGCGGTGTTGCGCATGACGGCCAGCAGGGTGGCGAACGAGAAGGCGCGGTTGAAGGCAGCCAGCACCATGGCGCCGACGGCGCCGATCGAGGCGGCCTCGGTCGGCGTGGCGATGCCGCCCAGGATCGAGCCCAGCACGGCGATGATCAGCAGCAGCGGCGGGATCAGGGCGCGCACGAAGCGGCGGCCAAGCGAAGCGCGCTCCGCGTCGGTCATCACCAGGGCCGGGCAGTCGCGCGGCCGGACCACGGCCAGCACGAGGATGTAGATGATATAGAGCCCGACCAGCGCAAGCCCCGGCAGAAATGCGCCGGCGAACAGATCGCCGACCGAAACCGGGTCGACCGGCTTGCCGGTGCGCTGGCCGGCGAGCAGGTTGGCGCCCATCAGCAGGTCGCCGACGAAGATCAGGATCACCGAGGGCGGAATGATCTGGCCGAGCGTGCCAGAGGCGCAGATGACTCCAGTGGCGAGCCCTGGATGGTAGCCGGCGCGCATCATCGCCGGCAGGCTGAGCAGGCCCATGGTGACGACGGTGGCGCCGACCACGCCGGTCGACGCGGCGAGCAGGGCGCCGACGATCACCACCGAGATCGCCAGGCCGCCGCGCATCGAGCCGAACAGCTGGCCCATGGTCTCGAGCAGCGCCTCGGCGATCTTGGAGCGTTCGAGCACGGCGCCCATGAAGATGAACAACGGCACGGCGACCAGCACCTCGTTGGTCATCAGGCCGAAGTAGCGGGACGGCAGGCTGGTGAGGATGATCGGATCGAATGCGCCGAGCGCCCAGCCCAGCGCTGCGAACATCAGCGAGAAGCCGGCGAGGCTGAAGGCAATGGGGAAGCCGACCAGCACGCCGAAGGTGCCGATCACGAACAACAAAATGGCGAGGATATCGCCGACCGTAGCGGTGGACATCGCGTACGCGCCCTAACCCAGTGGCCCGGTCAGCGTCTCGGAAGGCGGCGGCTCGCGTCCGCCGAGCACCAGGATGGAACGACCGATCCAGGCCACGCCCTGCAGGCCGACGAGCGCCACGAAGCCCAGGATCGACGACTTGAGCACGTACATCGCCGGCATGCCGTTGCTCTGCACCGATATCTCGTTCGTCTGCCAGGAGTAGGAGACGTAGGTCCACGCCGTCCAGCCGAGCAGGACCAGCCAGGGCATGAGCAGGAAGATCACGCCGAACAGATCGACCCAGGCTTTCCCGCGGGCGCTGAACCCGGCGTAAAAGATGTCGACGCGGACGTGGGCGTTCAGCAGGTAGGCGAAACCCGCCGCCAGCAGGAAGGTCATGGCGTGGGTCCAGACATAGAGTTCCTGCATCCACACATGGCCGACGCCGGCGGAATACCGCAGCAGCACGACGGCGCCGCAGATAACCACGGTGACGAGGGTCAACCAGGCGACGATCCGGCCGACACAGCGATTGACCCAGTCGATGGACCTCACGGCGCGCTCGAGCGTATCCAAGAAGCCTCCCTTGAACCCTGCCGATCTTGGTCACGTCGGCACTTGCGGCGAACCCTAGCCCATGCCGAACGCGCAGGCGAGGGAGATTGCCAAAGTTTGCCGCAGGGCGGCGCCTGTGCCTGTTCGCTAGGCAGTCGAGGCTTCATGCCGGAGTGCGGAAAGACGCACCATGTGCTGGGAGCGCCACTCCGATGGCGCTCTTCTTGATGACTAGACATCCCATGAGCGCCATCGGAGTGGCGCTCCCAGCAATGACGCGAGGTCGAAGAGTTGGCGCCTATGGGACGTCGGCCCGGCAAACTCAGCGACTATGAGCAGACATCCCGCGCGAGCGGATCCAATCCATCGCTTGCTTATGGGGAGCTACCTGAACGCTCATTGCCTATCGCCCCGTCCACTCGGGCAAGCCCCGCTTGTTCACGAAGGCGTCGATGCCGAGCTTGGCGTCCTCGCGCTTGATGGCGCCGGCCATGTAGGCGGTGGCGTAGGCGTAGGCCTTCTCGACATCCATCTCCATGTGCTTGTGGAACAGCTCCTTGCCCTGGGCGAGAACCAGGGGCGACTTGCCGGCGATCGTGCGGGCGACGGCCATCGTCGTGCTGTCGAGCTCGGCCGGCGGCACGACCCGGCTCACCAAGCCGTCGCGCAGCGCGCTTTCGGCGTCGATCGGCTCGCCGGTGAACAGCATGTCGAGCGCCCGCTTGGAGCCGACATTGCGGCCGAGCGGCACCGACGGCGTGCCGCAGAACAGGCCGATATTGACGCCCGGCGTGGCGAACCTGGCGTCGGTCGAGGCGACCGCGAGATCGCAGGCCGCGACGAGCTGGCAGCCTGCGGCCGTGGCGATGGCATGCACCTTGGCGATGACCGGCTGGGGCAGGCGGCGAATCGACATCATCATCGTCGAGCAGCGCGTCAGCAGGTCGTGATGGAAGCCGTAGTCGTCGCTCGAGCGGACTTCGCGCAGATCGTGCCCGGAGGAGAACGCACGGCCGGCCGCCTCGATGACAACGCAGCGGATCTCCCTGTCCCTCGCGAGCTTGTCGAACTCGGCCTGCAGGGCATCGATCAGCTCGCCGGACAGCGCGTTCATCGCCTTCGGCCGATTGAGCGTGAGAATGGCGACGCGACCGTCGTCGCGGCGCAGCAGCACGGGCTCGTTGATCGCTTCGGTCATGCTACATCCTGACACAGGAGGACCGTTGTCGTCATGCCAGTGATGTCACCCGCCGATCTGCAGAAGTTCATCGACGAGGAGTTTCCCCAGGCCGTAGAGGCGGGGGCGGTGATCGAGCATCTCGACGACACCAGCATTCGGATCCGTCTGCCGACCCATGAACGCAACCTGAGGCCGGGCGGCACCGTCTCGGGCCCCACCCTTATGTTCCTGGTCGATTTCGGCTTCTACCTGCTGCTGCTGGGACGGCTGGGTCCGGTCGCGCTCGCGGTGACCACCAACCTCAACATCAATTTCATGCGCCGGCCCGAGCGCGCCGACCTGATCGGCGAGGGGCGACTCCTGAAGCTCGGACGGTCGCTGGCGGTCGGCGATTTCATGATCCGGAGCGAGGGGAAACCAGATCCGGTAGCCCATGCGACGGTGACCTACTCCATTCCGCCCAAACGTGGTCTGCCCCAAGGTTGAGGTAATATACTACCGCGCTCTTAAGTGATTGACAGGCCATGCGTTTATGGCCATAAGCCCGCGCTCACGGAAGAAAGACCCATGAAAACCTTCAGTCTCAAAACTGCCGACGTGCAGAAGAAGTGGGTGCTGATCGACGCCGACGGGCTGGTCCTTGGCCGCCTCGCCTCGATCATCGCCATGCGCCTGCGCGGCAAGCACAAGCCGACCTTCACGCCGCATATCGATTGCGGCGACAACATCATCGTCGTCAATGCCGAAAAGGTGCGCCTGACCGGCCGCAAGGCCGAGCGAGAGTACTTCTACTGGCACACCGGCCATCCCGGCGGCATCAAGGGCGAGACCCTGGGCAAGCGGCTGGAGGGCCGTTTCCCCGAGCGCGTCATCGTCAAGGCGGTGGAGCGCATGATCACGCGCGGTCCGCTGGGACGCGCCCAGATGAAGAACCTGCGGGTCTTCAAGGGGCCCGACCACACCCACGAAGCGCAGCAGCCGGAGAAGCTCGACGTCGCTGCCCTGAACCGCAAGAACTCGAGGATCGGCTGATATGGCTACCGAACTTTCGTCGTTTGCCGAACTGAAGAAGGCACCGGTTGCCGGCACGGTCGCGCCGGCGGCGGTGCGCGAGCGGGAAGTCGACAGCCAGGGGCGCGCCTACGCCACCGGCCGGCGCAAGAACGCCGTCGCCCGCGTCTGGGTGAAGCCGGGCACCGGCAAGATCACCGTCAACGGCCGCGACCAGGCGATCTACTTCGCTCGTCCGACCCAGCAGATGGTCATCCAGCAGCCGTTCGACGTCTCGCAGCGGCGCGACCAGTTCGACGTGTTCGCCACCGTCTCGGGCGGCGGGCTGTCGGGCCAGGCCGGCGCCGTGCGCCACGGCATCGCCCAGGCGCTGGCCAAGTTCGAGCCGGCCCTGCGCGGCGCCATGAAGTCGAACGGCTTCCTGACGCGCGACAGCCGCGTCGTCGAGCGCAAGAAGTACGGCCGGGCCGGCGCCCGCCGCCGCTTCCAGTTCTCGAAGCGCTGATCGGCCGCCACAGGCATCGATGTCCGGCCTGATCGTCCCGTTCGGCGGGTTCGTGCCGCGGGTCGACAGGTCGGCCTTCGTCGCCGTCAACGCCACCCTCGTCGGCGACGTCGAGATCGGTGCGAATGCGAGCATCTGGTTCGGCTGCATCCTGCGCGGCGACGGGCCGGGAATTCGCATCGGCGAGAACACCAACCTGCAGGACGGCACGGTCGTCCATATCGCCAAGCGCGGCCTGATGACGGTCGTCGGCCGCAACGTGTCGGTCGGCCATATGGCGCTGCTGCATGCCTGTGAAATCCAGGACGACGCCTTCGTCGGCATGCGCGCCAGCGTGCTCGATGGCGCCGTGGTGGAGAGCGGCGCCATGGTCGCGGCCGGCGCCCTCGTGACGCCGGGCAAGATCGTCCGCCGCGGCGAATTGTGGGCCGGCAATCCGGCGCGGAAGATGCGCGACCTCACCGGAAAGGATTTCGAGACCTTCGGGGACGTCGTCGACGGCTACGTGAAGCTCAGCCGGCGCTACAGGATGGGCGAGCGCCAGGCCGCGGAATAGGACTCATGTTTCTCCCCAGCGAAGCTGGGGAGGTGTCACCGTCTTACGGCGACGGAGGGGTCATGGCTGGGAGCGCGCCACTCTGATGGCGCTCTTCTTGCCAATCACACATCCCATGAGCGCCATCGGAGTGGCGCGCTCCCAGCGAAGCCTCACTCCACCGTGCGCAGCTTGACGTAGCTGCCGGGCGCGTCCTCGAGGGCGGGCAGGCCGCCGGCGCCGGGGATGCGGGCCGGCACCTTCGGGCCCGACTTGGCCGACAGCCACTTGTCCCAATCGTGCCACCACGAGCCCGGGAACTCCTGGGCTCCGGCGCGCCATTCCTCCAGCGTGGGCGGATTGTGCTGCGTCTCGTTCAGCCAGTGCTGGTACTTCCTGTTGCGCGGCGGATTGACGACGCCAGCGATATGGCCCGAGCCGGCCAGCATGAAGCGCACCGGGCCGGAGAAGATCTGCGTCGCCTTGTAGACCGACTTGGCCGGCGCGATGTGGTCCTCCTTGCCGGCCTGCAGGTAGATCGGGATGGCGATCTTGCGCAGGTCGATCGGCACGCCGTCGAGGGTGAGCGCGCCCGGCTGCACCAGCAGGTTCTTCTGGTACATGTTGCGCAGGTAGTAACTGTGCATGGCCGCCGGCATGCGCGTGGCGTCGGCATTCCAGAACAGCAGGTCGAACGGGAAGGGGTCCTTGCCCATCAGGTAGTTGTTGACCACGAACGACCAGATGAGGTCGTTGGCGCGCAGCATGTTGAAGGTGGTCGCCATCTCGCTGCCCTCGAGATAGCCCTTCTTGCTCATCATCTCCTCGAGGCCGGCGAGCTGGTCCTCGTCGATGAAGACGCCGAGCTCGCCCGGCTCGGAGAAATCGACCTGCGCGGTGAAGAACGTGCAGGCGGCGATGCGGTCGTCGCCGCGCGCCGCCATCCAGGCCAGCGTCGCCGCCATCAGCGTGCCGCCGATGCAATAGCCGATCGCCGAGACCTTCTTCTCGCCGGTCGCCTTCTCGATGGCGTCGAGCGCCGCCAGCGGCCCCAACCTCATGTAGTCCTCGAACACCAGTCTGGTCAGGCGCTCGTCGGGATTGACCCAGGAGATGACGAACACCGTGTAGCCCTGCTCGGTCGCCCACTTGATGAACGAGTTCTCCGGCTTGAGGTCGAGGATGTAGAACTTGTTGATCCACGGCGGCACGATCAGCAGCGGCATGGCGTAGACCTCGTCGGTCGACGGCGCGTACTGCAGCAGCTGGATCAGGTCGTTCTGGAAGACGACCTTGCCGGGGGAGGTGGCGACATTCTCGCCGACCTTGAAGGCCGACATGTCGGTCTGTCGGATGGCGAGCTTGCCCTTGCCGCGCTCGAGATCGGTCAGCAGGTTCTGCAGGCCCTTCAGCAGGTTCTCGCCCTTGCTCTCGACGGTCGCCTTTACCACCTGCGGATTGGTCAGGGCGAAGTTCGACGGCGACAGGGCGTCGATGAACTGCCGCGTGTAGAAATCGACCTTCTTCGCGGTCTTGTCGTCGAGACCTTCGACCTGCTTGACGTTGTCCTGCAGCCAGCGCGAAGTCAGCAGGTAGGACTGCTTCAGGTAGTCGAAGACGACCTCGTCCTTCCACGCCGGATCGTTGAACCGCTTGTCGCCCTTGGCCGGCTCGACCAGTGGCGTGACCGGCTGGCCCATCATGCGCTGGGCGGTGATCTGCCATAGCTTCATGTATTGCTGCCACAGCTCGATCTGCGCCTGCACCAGGCGATTGGGGTCGGCCATCAGCTTGGCCGTGAAATCCATGAAGGTCTGGGTGAGGCGCAGCGGATCAGCCGGCTGTGGGCCCTCGGCCTTTTGCCGCTCGGCGAAGGTTTCGAGCAGCTTCTGACTACGCTGCGCAATGTCCCTGAACGCCGCCTGCATCTTTTCGGATTCGGCCGACGTCAACTCTGGAATGACGTTGGGGGTTGACGTCTCCGACATTCGTTTCCCCTTCTGAATCATTGCCTTTGGGGCATTTCTTGCGATACCTTCATCGATCGGCGGCCCACCGGAACCGTCTTCCCGGGCCGCCCATCTGACGTCATAGGTAGGCTGCGACAACTGACGGGTCAAACTTCCTCTCGGACTTCGCTACACCGAAGGACGCGCGGGGTATACGGGCGAGGCAACGGGTGGCGGTGATGCGGCGACACGTGGACGGGATCAGCGGCGGTCGCATTCTGCGCGGCCTGCTCAGCGTCTCCGCTTTGGCGTTGCTGACGGGCTGCGGCTGGCTTGGCGGCGGCTCCCCGGCAACCAGCCAGAAGGCGCGGCCGGGGGCGGACAGTCAGGTCCAGGGCGCTAACGCGCTGCCCGCCAGCAATGGCGGCCGCGGGTACGACCAGGGAATCGCCGCCACCGACGAGACCCGCCAGCCGCGGATAGGCTCCCTGGTGGACGCGAAGGGTGGCCAGAAGGCGCAGAAGGAAGCCGCCGAAAAGGAAGCCGCCGAACGCGATGCCAAGGCCCGCGAGGAGCGGCAGGCGCGCGAAGCGGCCGAGAAGGAAGCCAAGGCAAACGAGCCGCCGCCACCGCCGAAGCCGACAGCAGCGCCGGGTTCGCTACCGGGACGTCCCGCGGGCGCGCAGCTGGGGCGTGACGGATCGATGCCCGAGCCGCGCCCCGCGGCGCAGCCTGAGCCCGCTCCGCCTGCGGCCCCCGCACCGGCGGCCCCCGCACCGGCGGCACCCGCACCGGCGGCACCCACTCCCGCAACGGTACCACCGGCTCCGCCATCGGCGGCGCCACCGCCTGCACCGCAACCGGACGCCTCCACGCCGCCGGCCACCCCGCCACCAGCGGCACCGGTGCCAACTGCGCCGGGGCCGCGATCCTCCGCGCCCTCTGGCGATCCGAACAAGGCGTTCGTGCCACCGGCCGGCTGGACGCCGCCAGGTCACACAGCAACCGTGACGCCCGCAGTGGCGAGCGCCGACGATCCCCCCGCCGTGATTCGCGCAAGCATGGCTCCAGCGGCACCGGCCGCGAGCGAACCTGCGCCGCCGGCTGCTCCACCGCCTGTCGCTGAGAGTAGCGCCCCACCGCCACGCCCCGAACCGCCGGCGACTCCCGAGCCCGTACCGCCAGCGCCCGCCCAAACCACCGCGACGGCGCCGCGGCCAGCCGCTCCGGCACCGGCTGTCACGCCGCGCGGCGACGTCAACAAGGCGTTCGTGCCACCACCCGGCTGGACTCCTCCCGGACAGGCAGCGTCAGTGGCCGCGGCGGAGGCCCCGGCACCGGCTGTATCACCGCCGACGCCGCCTGTGCCGGCGGCAAGGCAGGCCCGCGCCGCCGACCTCAACAAGGCGTTCGTGCCGCCACCGGGCTGGACCGCGCCCGGGCAGAGTGCGCCGCCAGCTGCGGACGTTGCGGCCGCGCCTGCACCCGCGACTTCCACGCCGTCAGCTTCGACGTTTGTTGCGATGCCATCGCGGGCGGCCGACCCCAACAAGGCGTTCGTGCCGCCGCCGGGCTGGACAGCACCGGGACAGTCGGTTCCGGCAACCGCTGAGGTTGCGGCTGCCGCTCCCATGACGCCGGCTCCGACGCAGACGATGCAGATCATGGCGCCGCCGCCGCCATCGGCAGTCGCGGAACCGGTTACTCCCGCGCCACAACCGAGAGACGCGAACAAGGCATTCGTGCCGCCGCCCGGCTGGACTCCGCCGGGTCAACCCGCCGTTGTGATGCCTGCGCCGGAGCAACCAGCGCCAACTCCGCAGGCTCAACCGGCGCCGGCGCCGGCGCCAACGCGCGTCGCGGCGGCATCGCGTGCCGTTGACCCGAACAAAGCGTTCGTGCCGCCACCGGGTTGGACTCCTCCGGCGCAACAGCCGGTCGGGGCGCCTGCGTCGACGACCGCGACGCCATCGCCGGCACCGCCTGCGCAAACCGTGACGGCGCCCGAGGCGCCGCCGCCCACCCGGGTCGCGGCGGCATCACGCGGTCCCGACCCGAACAAGGCCTTCGTGCCACCGGCCGGCTGGACACCTCCGGGACAGTCCGCGCCGACGGCGACGGCCGCCGCGGAACCCGTACCCGCTCCTGCGCCGACGCGAGGCGCCCAGGCGCCGCGCCAGGCCGACGCCAACAAGGCTTTCGTGCCACCGCCAGGCTGGAGCCCGCCCGCCGCGACAGCGCCGGCAGCAACGTCGGTCGCCGCCGCACCGCCACCCGCATCGGTGATGGCGGCGCCGTCGGCACTGCCGCGAGCAGCGGGCAATCCGAACGCCGCCTTCGTGCCGCCGCCCGGTTGGACGCCGCCCGGTGCGCGCCCGGCGGTCGAGCTCGCCGCGGCATCCCCGCAATCGACGGCACCGCAGGCGACGCGGCCATGGGTCGGCGCGAGGCGGGTGGCCGTCATCCAGTTCGCCCAGATGTCGTCGGATCTCACCGCCACCGACATGGCGATCCTGCAGAAGGTTGCCGAGATGCAGCGCGGCAACGGGGGGAGGGTGCGCATCGTGGCGCACGCGGCCGAGGACGCCTACGGCTCGTCGGTCGCCGCACTGGCGAAGGGCAACCTGGACGTGTCGCGGCGGCGCGCACTCGCGATCGCCAGCCAGCTGATTCGCCTCGGCGTGCCGCGCGACCGCATCGTCGCCGAGGCAGCCTCCGACGCCGAGCCGATCTACGACCCCACGAACCCCCGCGGCGTCGCCGCCAATCGACGGGCCGACATCACCGTCGAGCTCTAGTGCCGAGGACAACAACAATGGACGATTCGGAGTTTCACCGTCTCAAGCGCCTGCCCCCGTACGTCTTCGCCGAGGTGAACGCCATGAAGGCCCGGGCGCGCGGTGCCGGCCAGGACGTGATCGATCTCGGCATGGGCAATCCCGACCTGCCGACCGCTCCGCACATCGTCGCCAAGCTCGCCGAGGCGGCGGGCAATCCGCGCGCCCATGGTTACTCCGCCTCGCGCGGCATCCCCGGGCTGCGCAAGGCGCAGGCCGCCTACTATGCGCGGCGCTTCGGGGTCGAGCTCGACCCCGAGAGCGAGATCATCGTCACGCTGGGCTCGAAGGAGGGACTCGCCAACCTGGCGCAGGCCATCACCTCGCCGGGCGATATCGTGCTGGTGCCCAACCCCAGCTATCCGATCCATCCCTACGGCTTCATCATCGCCGGCGGCTCGGTGCGCCACATTCCGGTGCCGGGCAGCACGTCGCTCGCGGAGTTCCTGCCGGCGCTCGAGCGGGCGGTGCGCCACACCGTGCCGAAGCCGATCGCCCTCGTGCTCAACTACCCGTCGAATCCGACGGCGCAGGTGGTCGATCTCGACTTCTATGCCGCCATCGTCGATTTCTGCAAACGCCAGGGCATCTGGATCCTGAGCGATCTTGCCTATGCCGAGATCTACTTCGACGGCGTGCCGCCGCCGTCGGTGCTGCAGGTGCCGGGCGCGCGCGAGATCGCCGTCGAGTTCACCTCGATGAGCAAGACCTACTCGATGGCCGGCTGGCGCATCGGCTTCGCCGCCGGCAACAAGACGCTGATCCAGGCGCTGACGCGCATCAAGTCGTATCTTGATTACGGCGCCTTCACGCCGGTCCAGGTTGCGGCTACCGCCGCCTTGAACGGCCCGCAGGACTGCATCGTCGAGGCGCGCAACACCTACAAGGAGCGGCGCGACGTGCTGATCGAGGGCTTGGCGGCGGCGGGCTGGTCGCTGCCGGCGCCGTCGGCCAGCATGTTCGCCTGGGCGCCCATTCCGCAGGCTTTCGGCGAGCTGGGCTCGCTCGCCTTCTCCAAGTTGCTCCTGACTCAAGCCAACGTCGCGGTCTCGCCCGGCATCGGGTTCGGCGAGCACGGCGACGCCCATGTCCGCATCGCGCTGGTCGAGAACAAGCACCGGATCCGCCAGGCAATCCGCAACATCCGCCAAGTGATGGCCGACCCGGGCCGCGCCATCGATCTCTACCTGCGCGGGGTGGGGGACAACATCACGCCGATCAAGGCTCGCGCTTAGCCGCAACCTGTCGTATCAGGCGACCATGAAGTCACCTCTCAGAATAGGCATCGCCGGACTCGGCACCGTGGGGTCCGGCGTCGTCAAGCTGTTGGCCGAGCACGGCCGGCTCCTCGCCGTGCGCGGCGGACGGCCGCTCAAGGTCGTGGCGGTCAGCGCGCGCCGCAAGGCCAGGAAGCGCGACATCGATCTCAGCGGCGTGCGCTGGGAGAACGACCCGCTGTCCCTCGCGACGGCCGACGACATCGACGTCGTCGTCGAGCTGATCGGCGGCTCGGGCGGCGTGGCGCGCCGGCTGGTGCAGAAGGCGCTGGGCTCGGGCAAGCACGTCGTCACCGCCAACAAGGCGCTGCTCGCCATGCACGGCGCCGATCTCGCCGCCGCAGCCGAGGCCAAGGGGCGCATGCTCGCCTTCGAGGCGGCGGTGGCCGGCGGCATTCCGATCATCAAGGCGCTGCGCGAAGGGCTGGTCGGCAACCGCGTCCGGCGGCTCTACGGCATCCTCAACGGCACCTGCAATTACATCCTCACCACCATGCGCGAGACCGGCCGCGACTTCGACGTCGTGCTGGCCGAGGCGCAGGCGGCGGGCTATGCCGAGGCCGATCCCAGCTTCGACGTCGACGGCATCGACGCGGCGCACAAGCTCGCCGTGCTGACCGGCGCGGCGTTCGGCGCCAAGGTGAATTTCGCCGGCGTGCATGTCGAGGGCATCCGCCACGTCAGTGCCAGCGACATCCAGTTCGCCGAGGAGCTCGGCTTTCGCATCAAGCTGCTGGGCCTCGCGCGTGAGACCAGCCACGGCATCGAGCAGCGCGTGCATCCCTGCATGGTGCCGCTGGCCGCGCCGATCGCGCACATCGAGGGCGTCTTCAACGCCGTCGTGGTCGAAGGCGATTTCGTCGGCACGACGATGTTCCAGGGCCGCGGCGCCGGGCAGGGGCCGACCGCTTCGGCTGTCGTCGCCGACCTGGTCGACGTCGCGCGCGGCCGCGAGATGCCGGCCTTCGTCGTGCCGGCGGCACGTCTCGCCGACAAGAAGGTCTCGCCGATGGAGCGGCACGAGGGCGCATACTACATGCGCCTGATGGTGCAGGACCGGCCGGGCGTGATCGCCGGCGTGTCGGGTGCGCTGGCCAAGGAGCGCATTTCCCTGGAATCGATGCTGCAGCGTGGCCGTTCACAGTCCGGCGAAGTGCCGGTCGTGCTGACGACGCACGAGACCAACGAGGCGGCCATGCGGCGAGCGCTGGCACGGATCACCAAGCTGAAGGCGGTGGCCGAGGAGCCGTGCGTCATCAGGATCGAGGCGTTTTGAGTTTTTTGCATGGCGTCCTGCCAACGCAAGAAGACGCCGACGGAGGAGACGATGGCCAACGACGTGAAGCTCGACCGTAATCTCGCGCTCGAGGTGGTGCGAGTCACCGAGGCGGCGGCGCTCGCCGCCTCCAAGCTGATGGGCCGCGGCGACGAGAAGAAGGCCGATCAGGCGGCGGTCGATGCCATGCGCACGACGCTCAACTCGCTGTCGATCGACGGGACCGTGGTGATCGGCGAGGGCGAGCGCGACGAGGCGCCGATGCTCTACATCGGCGAGAAGGTCGGGCTGGCGCAGGCCGGCATGCCCAAGATCGACATCGCCCTCGATCCGCTCGAGGGCACCACGATCACCGCCAAGGGCCTGCCCAATGCGCTCGCCGTCATCGCCATGGCGGAGCATGGTGGGTTCCTCAACGCACCTGATGTTTACATGGACAAGATTGCGGTCGGCGGAGGTCTGCCCGAGGGCGTGGTCGATCTCGACAAGACGCCGCAGCAGAACCTCGGCGATCTTGCCAAAGCCAAGAAGGTCGAGATCGCCGACCTCGTGGTCTGCATCCTCGACCGGCCGCGCCATTCCGAGCTGATCGCCAAGGTGCGCGAGGCGGGCGCCCGCATCATGCTGATCGGCGACGGCGACGTGTCGGGTGTCATCGCCACGTCGACCGGCGAGTCGGGCATCGACATCTACATGGGTTCGGGCGGCGCGCCGGAGGGCGTGCTGGCGGCGGCGGCGCTGCGCGCCATCGGCGGGCAGATCCAGGGCCGCCTGCTGTTCCGCAACGACGACGAGAAGGGGCGGGCGCGCCGCCTCGGCATCACCGACCTCAATCGCAAGTACTCGATGACCGAGATGGCCAGGGGCGACGTGATGTTCGCCGCGACCGGCGTGACCTCGGGCTCGATGCTGAAGGGCGTGCGCCGCTTCCACAACGGCGCCGAGACCCATTCGATCGTGATGCGCTCGAAGA
The DNA here is from genome assembly GCF_050185545.1 of Reyranella sp. GTDB lineage: Bacteria > Pseudomonadota > Alphaproteobacteria > Reyranellales > Reyranellaceae > Reyranella. Next base: position 26,272 of record NZ_JBFWZI010000084.1, read on the forward strand.
CCGGCACGGTGCGCTGGGTCTCCGCCCATCACAATTTCACGATCAAGTCTGGCCTGCCGAACTGGGCTTGATCATGATGGTGGGATGCGGGCCGTCCTGACTGCCGGCATCTTGTTCTCGAGCGCCGTGGTCGGCCTTGCCGGGCAAGCCGTGGGCGAGGATGGCTGCCGGCAATTCGCCTGGTCGGTCGAGCGTGAGCGCGAATGGTTCGGCGACGGCTTCATGGCCACCGTCGACAGCGAGCTGGCGCTGCCCAAGGAGGGCGTCTTCGCGCTGCTCCTGAAGCCGGTCAGCAAGGTGATCTATATGGTGCCGCCAGAACGCGGCCGCGACGACGGGATGGGCGGCACCGTCACCCTGGAATGGGTCTCGGCCGGCCGTTACCAGGTGACCTCGTCGGGCGACGCCTGGATCGACGCCGTGCAATACGACCGACGCCTGCCCATCCTCGCCTCGACGCGTCGCCCGGACTGCCCCGGCATCCGCCTCAGCGTGCTGTTCGAGATTGCCGAGAGCGCACCGGTGACGCTGCAGTTCGGCGGCGCCACCGAGCGCCGCCTCAACATCGCGGTGTTGCGGAACAGGTAGTCATGCTCCTCGCTGGGAGCGCGCCACTCCAATGGCGCTCTTCTTGTTGATGACACATCCCCATGAGCGCCATCGGAGTGGCGCGCTCCCAGCGATGACGCTTCCCTACGGCTTCCGCCCGCTCGCCGCCATCACCGCTTCCGTGTCGGTGAGCCAGATCAGCGGCTGCTTCTTCAGCGCCTCGAGCACCCGGCGGAAGGACGCGGCGCCGGACGGCGTGCCGACCACGAAAGGGTGAATGCCGATGGCGACTACGGTGGCGGGTCGGTCGGGATCGGCGGCGGCCTCGCGGGCGAGCTCGCTCGCATAGTCGATCCATTGCCGCTCGAGATCGACCGGCTCCTTCAGGCGCGCGAGATACTGTCCCATGTCGACGGTCTGCGGCGGATAGGGGACCAGCACCAGCGGACCGGCCGGCGTCACCAGCCGCGACAGGACATCCGAATCCATCCCGTCGAGCGAGTAGCTGATGCCCTCGGCGGCGGTCGCCGTGTAGGTCTCGGCATTGGGAAAGACGCTCGGGCTCGACCAGCCGCGCGGGCGCTGTCCGGTGCTCTTCTCGATCATGTCGAGCGTGCGCGCGATGTAGGCCTTCTGGGCGTCCATGCCGGCCTGCAGCGGCAGCTGCTCGGTCGAGTTGTTGATGCCGTGCGCGATGATCGGGGCATGGGGCGCCAGCGCGCGGAACCGCCGCCAGGTTTCCGGTTGCTGCTCGGGGAACTGGGCGTTGAGCGCGATGCTGAGCGGCACGCCCTGCTCCTTGAACAGTCGGCCGACGCGCGGCACGCCCCATTCGATGGCGTACTGGCGGAACGCCTCGTCGACCACGTCGGGCGAGCGTCCGGCCATGTCCGGGCGGAAGTTCGGCCCGTGACCCATGCCCCAGACCTCGACGTAGAGCACGAAGCAGATGGCGACCTTCCTGTTGCCCGGCCAGCTCTTGACGGGCACGGCCTCGCGCGGAAGTCCGGTGATCCAGTCCCGCGTGCTCTGGGCGAAGGCGGGCACCGCCAGTGTGGCCGACGCAACCAGGACGAACAGCAATCTGATCGCACGCATCGCGCAGACCTAGCATGGTTCGTCGCAGCCTGTCGTGAGGTGTCCACAGCGGCTTCGGCTATGGTGAGAGCATGAGCACGGACATCCGCCACGAGCGGGCAGCCTTCCTCGGCGTCGAGCGGTCCCTGACCGGACGCCGGTGGGCGTCCCGGCTGGCCGACGAACGGATCGCCCTTGCGATGGCCCAACGTCACGGCCTGCCCGATTCGATCAGCCGCCTGCTCGCCGCACGCGAGGTCGACCTCGAAGGGGTGCCGGATTTCCTCGAGCCGACCTTGCGCAAGTTCCTCCCCGATCCATCGCACCTGCGCGACATGGATGCCGCCATCGAGCGTCTGGTGCGGGCGGTGCGCGCCGGCGAGCGCATCGTCGTATTCGGCGACTACGACGTCGATGGCGCCACGTCGGCGGCGCTGCTGCTGCGCTTCTTCCGCAGCGTCGGCGGCAACATCGACGTCTACATTCCGGATCGCCGCAGGGAAGGCTATGGCCCGAACGCGCCGGCGCTGCTCAAGCTCAAGGCCGAGGGCGCGTCGGTGGTGGTCACCGTCGATTGCGGCGTGACCGCCTTCGAGCCGATCGCCGAGGCGCGCCGCGCCGGTCTCGACCTTATCGTCATCGATCATCACATGGCGGAGCCGGCGCTGCCCGACGCGGTGGCCGTGGTCGACCCCAACCGGCTCGATGATGCGAGCCCGCACAAGCAGCTCGCGGCCGTCGGCGTGGCCTTCCTCCTGGCCGTCGGCGTCAACCGCTCGCTGCGCCAGGCGGGCTGGTACGCCGCCGCGGGCGAGGCGACCGGGCGGCGTGAGCCCGACCTCAGGCAATGGCTCGACCTCGTGGCGCTGGGCACGGTGTGCGACGTCGTCCCGTTGACCGGCGTCAACCGCGCCCTGGTGCGCCAGGGTCTCGCCGTGATGGCTCAGCGCGGCAATGCCGGCCTGGTGGCGCTGGCCGACATGGCGCGTCTGCGCGAGCCACCCGGCGCCTATCACCTGGGCTTCATGCTGGGACCGCGGGTCAATGCCGGCGGACGGGTCGGCGAGGCCGCGCTGGGCGCGCGGCTGTTGTCGAGCGACGATCCGCACGAGGTGGCCGCCCTGGCGCTCCGGCTCGACGAGTTCAACGCCGAGCGGCGGGCAATCGAGCGCGAGGTGCTCGACCAGGCGATCGCCCGCATCGAAGGCCTGTACGGACCCGATCGCAAGGGCCTGCCGGCGGTCCTGGTGGTCGAAAGCGAGGGCTGGCATGTCGGCGTGATCGGCATCGTCGCCAGCCGTCTGGTCGAGCGCTACGGCCGCCCGGCTTTCGTGATCGGCATGTCGGGCGAGGAGGGGACGGAGCAGATCGGCAAGGGATCCGGCCGCTCGGTGCGCGGCGTCGATCTTGGTGCGGCCGTGATCGCCGCGCGCCAGTCCGGCCTGCTGCTGAACGGAGGCGGCCACGCCATGGCGGCCGGCGTCACGGTGGCCCGCGGCGCGCTGCCGGCGTTCGCCGAGTTCCTCGACCGGCGCATCGCGCCGCAGCTCGGCGCAGCGCCGGCGGTCCGCGAGCTGGGCATCGATGCAGCCCTGGCGCCGGGTGCCGCGACGGCGGAGCTGGTGGGCATGATCGAGCGGGCCGGCCCGTTCGGCGCCGGCAACGCCCTGCCGCGCTTCGCCTTCACCGGTGTGCGTGTGAACTACGCCCAGCCGGTCGGCGACGGCCACGTGCGCTGCAGCCTGGTCGGCGCAGGCAGGGGCAAGGTCGAGGCGATCGCCTTCCGCGCCAGCCAGACGGCGCTCGGTCCGGCCCTGCTCGATCCGACACGGCCCATCCTGCATGTCGCCGGCGCCTTGCGGATCGATCGCTTCGGCGGCCGAGAATCAGTCCGCCTGCAGATCGACGA
>NZ_JBFWZI010000085.1:0-29601 GCF_050185545.1 Reyranella sp.
TGGTGCGCGAGGGCGTGCCGGCGACGGCGATCACGGTGATCGGCCGCGGCGAGCAGGGCCTGCTGGTGCAGACCGGCGACGGCGTGCGCGAGCCGCAGAACCGCCGCGTCGAGATCGTCATCCAGTAAGACTGCCCCCAAGCTGGGCTAGCGGGACGGCCGGGCTCTGCCCGGCCGTTTCCGTTTGTCCGCCCAGAATTCTGCTGGGGCCAAATCTTTGCAGTCAGCCGCCGCTTTTCGGGTTGGCGGGCCCGGGGGGCCCCTCTATATCCGGGCGAGGAGAATAGTCATGTCGCAAGTACTCATGCCCAAGGCGACCGCCGTCTGGCTGGTCGAAAACACGACCCTGACGTTCGATCAGATCTCGACCTTCACCGGTCTGCATCCGCTCGAGGTCCAGGCGATCGCCGACGGGGAGGTGGCCGGCGGCATGACCGGGCTCGACCCGACGACGAACGGCCAGCTCACCAAGGAAGAGATCAAGCGCGGCGAGGGCGATCCATCGGTGCGCCTGCGGCTCAGCCCGCGCGACATCCCCGAGCCGATCGCGCGCTCGAAGGGGCCGCGCTACACGCCGGTCGCCAAGCGGCAGGACCGGCCCGATGCGATCGCCTGGCTGCTCAAGGTCCATCCCGAGCTGCTGGATGCCCAGGTCGCCAAGCTGGTCGGCTCGACCAAGAGCACCGTCCAGTCGGTGCGTGATCGCACGCACTGGAACATGCAGAACGTCCGGCCACGCGACCCGGTGACGCTGGGGCTCTGCACCCTGCGCGATCTCAACGAAGCCCTGGACGCCTCGCGCCGGCGCGCCGCGCGGGATGACGCAGCCAGGAAGAAGGGTGCTGCGATGGCGGCTGTCGAGGAAGAGCCCGATAGCGAGGCAGCCGATCAGGCGATCGACCCGGCCGAGGCCGACCAGCCGGACTCCGAGGATATCCGGCGCAACTGAAAATGTGACAGCAGCGTCAACGAGACGCTCGCCACGCGCCGCAAACAGCGGCACAGTGAGGGCGGGAGGAAGGCGCCTCGAGTGCGCTGTTCCCGGCAGGCAAAGGAGGAAACTTGTCAATGATGCACCTCAAGGGTGCGACTGTCGCTGTGGCGGCGCTGTCGCTCATGTTGACCGCAGGGGCGGTCGCCCAGGACAAGGCCACGGAGCTGCGCTACACCACCGGCGCACCCGAGAAGACGCCCTGGGTCACGCCTCAGCTGCGTCGCTTCGAGAAGGACGTGGCCGAGGAAAGCGGCGGCAAGCTCAAGATTTCCTCCTTCGTCAACGCCCAACTCGGCAACGAGCAGGACACGGTGCAGCAGGTGGCGCGTGGCCGCATCGACATGGGCGGCTTCTCCAACGGCGCCGTGGCGCTGATTGCGCCGGAGCTCGCCCTGCTGGGGCTGCCGTTCTTCTTCAAGAATCTCGCCGAGCAGGATTGCACGGTGGATGCCATGACCAAGCCGGTGTCCGACCTTCTGTCCAAGAAAGGCATCAAGTTCCTGGGCTGGACCGAGGTCGGGACCGGCGACATCGTCGGCAAGAAGCCCTATCTGGTGCCGGCCGACGTGAAGGGCCTCAAGGCCGCCTCGGCGTCCAACAAGGTGTCGGCGGCGATGTGGGCGACGCTCGGCGCCAACCCAACCCCGATCGGCATCACCGAGATCGCCTCGGCGTTCCAGACCGGCCTCACCGACGTCAATGCCACCGTGATCACCTTCTACCTGCCGTCAGGCCTCGCCAAGGTGGCGCCGGTGCTGTCGCGAGTCGAGCTCGCCGACGCGCCCGGAATCATCCTCATCAACAAGGCGGTCTATGACAAGCTGCCGGCCGCCGAGAAGGCGGCCCTCGACAAGGCCGTCGCACGACGCAGCGCCGATCAGCTGCGCAAGGAAATCCGGGGCTTCGAAGCGACCCTGCGCGACATGCACGTCAAGGCGGGCGGCACGATCGTCACGCCGACACCCGAGCAGCGCGAACTGTGGCGCAAGGCCCTGCAGCCTGCGTGGCCCAAGATGGTGCAGGAAGTGGGTGGCGATGCGGCGAACTTCTACAAGCAGATGGAGTCCGCGCGCGCGGCCTGCGAGAAGAAGGCCTAAGCGCCCGAAATGAACGACGCATCCGACGCGTCCGCGCCGCCCGGCGCGGCGCGGGTGCTGGCGGCGTGGCACAGGGTCGAGTGCTGGATCGCCGTCGCCTGCTTTTCGTTCATTGCCATCATTCTGGTGCTCGATGTCCTGGGGCGCGAGTTCGTCGGCCCGGTGTTCAATCTGTTGGGGATCGACGTCGGCCCGACCGGCATCTTCGCCTCCCAGCGCTTCTCGATCTACGCCCTCGTGGTGGGCAGCTTCGCCGGCATCGGCATCGCGACGGCGACCGGCAGTCACCTCGTTCCCCGGGTCGGCTTCGGCTGGGCGCCCAAGGCCTGGGAGCCGTGGATGGACCGCCTCGCCGACGCCGTCACGGGCTGCTTCCTGCTCGCCGTGACCTACTACGGCATCCTGTTCGTGAACTCGACCTTCGCTGCCGACCTGCGCGCCCCAGTGCTCAACTGGGCGGTATGGCCGTTTCAGATCGCCATTCCCGCCGGCTTCCTGTCGGCCGCCAGCCGCTATTTCATCTACGCGATCTGGCCGTCATTGCGTCCCCGTCCGCCGGAATTCCAGGAATGACCTCAGTCGCCCTGATCGGGCTGATCGCGCTGCTGTTGTTCCTGCGTCAGCCTCTCCTTGTGATCCTGCTGGGGGTGGCCGCCTTCGTTCATGTCGTGTGGGGACGGGGGCAGCTCGACTACATCGTCGAGGACATGTGGATCGGGCTCGACAAGGAACTGATCCTGTCGATCCCGCTGTTCATCCTGTGCGGCAACGTCATGACGCGCGGCTCGATCGCCCAGCGGCTGATCGACATGCTGGCCGCGGTGACGCGCCCGCTGCCCGGCGGAATGGCGGTCGCCTGCGTGCTCGCCTGCTCGGTGTTCGCCGCGATCTCCGGCTCGTCGATCGTGACCATGCTGGCGATCGGCTCGGTGATGTACCCGGCGATGCGGCAGGCCGGCTACGACGTCAAGTTCACCCTGGGCGCCATCATGTCGGGCGGCACGCTCGGCATCATCATCCCGCCGTCGATCCCGATGATCATCTACGGGCTCGTCACCGAGACCTCGATCACCGACCTGTTCGCGGCCGGCTTCGGGCCCGGTATTCTCCTGACGCTCGTGCTGTCGGGCTACGCCGTCTGGGTCAATCGCAAGCGTCCGCGCGAACGCTTCGATCTCGCCGAGGTCTTCACGACATTCCGCCGCGGCATCTGGGCGCTGCTCATGCCGGTGATCATGCTGGGCGGCATCTACAGCGGCTACTTCACCGCCACGGAGGCAGCCGCGGTGGCGCTGGCCTATTCCATGGTGATCGAGATCTTCGTGCACAAGGAGCTGAAGTTCGTCGATTTCTACAATGTCGTGCTCGAGGCTTCGAAGCTCGGCGGCTCGCTGTTCCCGGTCCTGGCGGTGGCGCTCAGCCTCAACATCATCCTGATCGAGCATCGCGTGCCGCAGGGCATGGTGGCGTTCATGCAGGGCTACATCGACAGCCCGATCGCTTTCATGCTGCTGGTCAATGTCCTGTTGCTGATCGTCGGCTGCCTGATGACCACGGGCGAGGCGATCCTCGTCCTGGCGCCGCTGCTCGCACCGGTCGCCGCAGCCTATGGCTACGACAAGGTCATCTTCGGCCTGATCATGATCCTCAACCTCGAGATCGGCTATTTGACGCCGCCGGTTGGCCTCAACCTGATTGTCGCCATGAGCGCCTTCAAGCAGCCGTTCGGCCTGCTCTGCCGCGCCGCCATTCCGTTCATCCTGCTTATGCTGGGCTGCCTCGCCCTGGTCGTCTGGCAGCCCTGGATCGCGATGTACTTCGTGACGGGGAAGTTCTGAACTCATTCTCCTCCCCAGCGAAGTTGGGGAGGTGTCGCCGTCTTACGGCGACGGAGGGGTCATGAGCCTCATGCGGACCGCGGGCGTCTCGCCCGCTCAAGATCATGAGCATGAGCGGACGGGACGCCCGCGGTCCGGAAGACTCTCGACCCCTCCGTCGGCGATGACGCGGACACCTCCCCAGCGAAGCTGGGGAGGCAAAATTCACACCGTCAGCATGACCTTGCCGACATGGTCGCCGCGCTCCAGCTCGGCGTGCGCGCCGGCGGCGTCGACGAGGCGGAAGGTCTTGTAGATGATCGGCTTGATGGCGCCAGCTGCGAGAAGCGGCCATACCTTCTCCTTCAGGCCCTGCGCCATGCGTCCTTTGCTGGCGATGCTCTGCGGCCTGAGCGTCGAGCCGGTCAGCGTCAGGCGGTTCATCATGACGAGGCCAGCGCTGATCGTCGCCGTCGCTCCGAGCTGCACGGCAATGACGACGCAGCGGCCATCCGGTTTCAGGAGCTGCAGGTTCTTCGGCAGGTAGTCGCCTGCCACCATGTCGAGCACGACATCGATCCCGCCCGACAGTTCCCTGACCTCGGCCGCCCAGTCGTTGTCCTTGTAGAGGATCACATGATCGGCGCCGAGGGCGCGCACGGCCTTCGCCTTCTCAGGCGTCCGCACCGTCGTGAAGACGGTGGCGCCGAACGCCTTGGCGAGCTGGATGGCCGTCGTGCCGATGCCGCTCGCCCCGCCGTGGATCAGTACGCTTTCGCCGGCCGAAAGGCGGCCGCGCTCGAACAAGTTGTGCCAGACGGTGAAGTAGTTCTCCGGCAGCGCCGCCGCGCGCAGCATGTCGAAACCCTCGGGGAGCGGCAGGCATTGCGGCGCGGGAACGGTGCAGTATTCGGCATAGGAACCGCCGGGGGTCAGGGCGCAGAGCGCATCGCCGGCCTTCCATCCGCTGACGCCGCCGCCCAGGGCGGCGACCGTGCCGGCGGCTTCGAGGCCGGGCAGGTCCGAGGCGCCCGGCGGCGGCGGATACAGACCGGCCCGCTGGGCGATGTCCGGCCGATTGACGCCCGTCGCTGCGACCCGAATCAGAATCTCGCCGTCCTTGGGTTGCGGCACCGGCCGGGTCGTCGGCACCAGCGCCTCCGGCCCGCCCGGCTTCTTGATCTCGACACAGGTCATCGTTGCGGGGAGTGCGCTCATGGTCGGCCTTTCGAAGGGAGGGGAGCAGTGCTAGGTCTCCCTTAGCCACTTCCGTGGAGCAACGCCATGGCCTACGACCTCGACGATCTCGATCCGCGACAGAAGAAAAAGCAGCCGCTCAACCTCGACTCGATGAACGTCGAGGACCTGCAGGAGTACGTCGCTGCGTTGCAGGCCGAGATCGTGCGGGTCGAAGCCAAGATCAAGGCCAAGCAGAGCCATGCCGCGGCGGCTGCCGCCTTCTTCAAGAAGTAGAGCTCCGTGGTCGACGCCAGGTTCCTGAAGCCAGACACGCTGGCGCTGCACGCCGGTCAGCATCCCGATCCGGTCACCGGCGCGCGCGCCGTGCCGATCTATCAGACGACGTCGTTCGTGTTCCGCGACGTCGATCATGCCGCGAGCCTGTTCAACCTCGAGGTCGGCGGCCACATCTACAGCCGCATCTCCAATCCGACGGTTGCCGTGTTCGAGGAAAGGGTGGCGGCGCTGGAGGAGGGCACCGGCGCGCTGGGAGTCGCGAGTGGACAGGCGGCGCTGCACATCGCCATCGCCACCCTGATGGGTGCCGGTGGGCACATCGTGGCGTCGACCTCGCTCTACGGCGGCACGCGCAACATGCTGGCGCTCACCCTGCCGCGCTTCGGCATCACGACGAGCTTCGTCAATCCGCGCGACCACGACGGCTTTCGCCGCGCCATCACGCCGGCGACGCGGCTGGTGCTGGGCGAGACGATCGGCAATCCGGGTGGCGAGGTGCTCGACGTTCCGGCAATCGCCGACATCGCCCATGCGGCGGGCATCCCCCTGATGATCGACAACACCTTCGCCTCGCCGGTGCTGTGCCGGCCGCTGACGCTGGGCGCGGACATCGTCTTTCATTCGGCGACCAAGTTCATCGGCGGCCACGGCGTGGCGATCGGCGGCGTGATCGTCGAGGCCGGTCGTTTCGACTGGGAGCAGTCGGGAAAGTTCCCGACGCTGACCGAACCCTATGCCGGCTACCACGGCATCGACTTCACCGAGGAGTTCGGGCCGCATGCCTTCATCATGCGGGCGCGCACTGAAGGCGTCCGTGACTTCGGTTGCTGCATGGCGCCGCAGACGGCGTTCTACTTGTTGCAGGGACTGGAGACGCTGCCGCTGCGCATGGCGCGTCATGTCGAGAATGCGCGCAAGGTGATCGCCTTCCTGAAGGCCAATCCCGCTGTCGAGCGCATCGCCTCGCCCGAGCTCGCCGACCATCCTGATCACGCGCTCGCCCAGCGCCTGCTGCCGAAGGGCACCGGCTCCATCTTCGGCTTCGATATCAAGGGCGGCCGCGACGCCGGGCGGCGCTTCATCGAACGGCTGCGCCTGTTCTCCCATCTCGCCAATGTCGGCGATGCCAAGTCGCTGGTCATTCATCCGGCATCGACGACGCACGCCCAGCTCGATGCGGCGGCGCTTCAGCAGGCCGGCATCGGCGAGGGCATGATCCGCCTCTCGGTCGGTCTCGAGGACCCCGACGACCTCGTCGACGATCTCAGCCAGGCGCTGCGCGCCGCGCTCAAGGGCTGACCATGAAGCTCACCGTCAATGGCGAGACCGTGTTCGCCACGACCGGTGGCGTCGCCTTCGATGCCGCCAGGCCCGCCGTCGTCTTCCTGCACGGCGCCGGCTTCGACCGCACGATCTGGCGGCTGCAGACGCGCTGGTTCGCCCATCACGGACGAAGCGTGCTGGCGATCGACTTTCCCGCCCATGGCTGGTCGTCGGGCGAACCGCTCGGCAGCATCGCCGCAATGGCGGACTGGACGGCAGCGCTGATCGACGCGGCAGGATTAAAGAGCGCCGCGCTGGTCGGCCATTCGATGGGTGCCCTCGTGGCGGTCGAGACGGCGGCGCGCTTTCCCGACAAGGTGCGCGCGCTCGGCCTGTGCGGTGTCGCCGCGGAGATGCCGGTACATCCGGAGATGCTGGCCTCGGCCAAGGACGGCACGCTCAAGGTCCAGGAGCTGATGACCTTCTGGGGCATCGGCAACGCCCTTCACAAGGGCGGCATGGTCTCGCCCGGCCTATGGCTGCGGCGCGAATCCCTGGCCGTCCTGGCGCGCAACAGGCCGGGCGTCATCCATGCCGATCTCGCGGCCTGCAATGCCTACAAGGACGCTGTGGCGCGCGCGGCCGCCGTCGCGTGTCCGACCGTGCTGGTGCTGGGCGACGGCGATCTCATGACGCCGGCGGTCAAGGCCAAGCCACTCGCCGGTGCGATTGCCGGCGCACACACCGTGACGATCGCCAACAGTGGCCACTTCATGCTTGTCGAGCGGCCCGACGAGACGCTGGAGGCCCTGAGGCGCTGTGTCTGAGCGGGTTGCCCTCGTCACCGGCTCGACTTCGGGGATCGGCGAAGCGATCGCGCGCAGGCTGGCCCGGGACAGTTACATCGTGGCGCTGCATGGCCGGCGACCTGAGAAGGCAGTTGCGGCGATGCTCGCTGCGCTGCCGGGCGCCAGCTACCACCCGGCCGATCTCGCCGATCCAGCCGAGGCCGGCCGGCTCGTGGGCGACGTGATCGCGCGCCACGGCCGTCTCGACGTGCTGGTCAACAATGCCGGCGAGACGCTGCGCCTTCCCCATGACGACCTCAAGGGGGCGACGCCCGCTTTGTGGCATCGCATGATGGATGTAAACCTGATCGCGCCATGGATGCTGATTGCCGAGGCGGAAGCCGCGCTGCGCAAGTCGGCCGAGCAGGGCAGGCCGGCCAGCATCGTCAACATCGGCAGCCATGCCGGATTCCGCCCGAAGGGCGCGTCGATCCCCTATGCGACCGCCAAGGCGGCGCTGCACCATGTGACACGCCTGCTGGCCTTAACGCTGGCGCCGGCAATCCGGATCAACTGCGTGGCGCCGGGCCTGGTCGACACGCCGATGAGCGCCGGCTGGGAGGCATCTTACGCATTGTGGAATTCCAAGGCGCCGATGAGACGCCCGGCGCGCCCCGAGGACATCGCCGATCTGGTGGCAGCGCTGTGCGCCAACGACTACGTTACCGGGGAAATCATAGTTGCCGACGGTGGATTGAACCTCACCTAGCCCTCCTGCGCTGCAGCGCAGGTTCAGGTGGTGTAAAGCAAGAAATCGATGCCCGTCTCCGAAGCTCAGCAGGAGCGAAGGGGGCTAGCCAGACACGGAGGAAACCATGAACGTCCAGACCTTGCCGCCGGGTTACAAGACTGCGCCCTGGACGCCGCCCGACAAGATCACCGGCGCGATGCTGGCCGAGGCCAGCGGCAAGCTGATCGACCTCCTGCGCATCCGCACCCAGCCGATCGGCATGCGGCTGTTTGAGGACCCAAAGGACATGGAGGCAATCAAGGGCCTGCGCAAACCGACCGATGGTTTCAAGTTCACCATGTGCCAGATGGTGACGCAGTCGCGCTGGTACGGCTTCACCCTCGGCATCACCGTCGACAACACGCGCGGCGGCAATTGCGGCGGCGTGGTCGGCCTCAACCATCCGGGCGAGGGTTTCCTGTCGGGCGATCACATGAACGGCGTGTGGTTCGGCAACAAGGAGGCGTCGGCGGCGCACCAGGCGCAGATGCCGCGCGTGCCGTACGGCACTTACAATGGCTTGGTTGTGTCACCGCTGCGCTCGGCGCGACTCGATCCGCCCGACATCTGCCTGTTCTACGGCACGCCGGGCCAGATGATCTATTTCATCAACGGCCTGCAGTTCCATCGCTATCGCCGCTACGACTTCACGGTGACCGGCGAGAGCGCCTGCGCCGATTCATGGGGGCGCGCGCTCGCCACGCGGCAGACCTCGCTGTCGCTGCCCTGCTATGCCGAGCGACGCTACGGCGGCGTCGCCGACGATGAATTGCTGATGGCCTGCCCGCCGGACGAGTTCCTGCGCGCCATCGAGGGAATGGGTCATCTCGGCAAGAACGGCTTGCGCTATCCGTTCCCGCCCTACGGCGCGGCGATGGATCCCGCTTTCGGCATGGCCAAGAGCTACGGCTGACGTGCTGTTCGTCGTTGCCTGGCCATTGCTGGCGGAGGCCGACGACATCGCCCTGCGGCGGTTGCGCGCGCAGTACCATCCCGGCGAGGCCGACCTGATCGGCCCGCATTTCACCCTGGTGTTCGGCGCCGCGCCCGGCGAGGAGGAGCGTCTTCGCGCATTGCTGGCCGATCTGGCACGGCGACGGCCGTTCTGGTTCATGCTCGACCGCCTGGTTCGCCACGACCTCGCGCCGCCCTCGCGCGCGGCCTATCTCTTCGCGACGCCGGCCGATGGTGCCGCCGAGCTGATCGAGCTGCACGAGACGCTCAATCCCGAGCCCGCTCGCGAGGCTTTCGAGCCCCATATCACGGTGGGCCTGTTCGACCATGCCGCGGCCGCCGAGCAGGTGGCGCGCATCGTCGAGCGCCAGCACCTGCCCATGCATGGCCGCGTCGAGGAACTGGCCCTGCTGCGGCGCGACGGCGGCGCGCTCGAGACACTGCAGGCGGTGAGGTTGGTGCAGTAGCAGTTTTCCCCCCCGTCATCGGGGGAGGTGCCCCGTCATACGGGGCGGAGGGGGAAGGCCCCAGACACGACGCTTCCTATTCCGACGTCAGGATCGGAGACACCCGGACTGAGGCTTTCCCCCACCGGCCCTTCGGGCCACTTCCCCCGATTACTCCCCGATTACGGGGGGGAAACGAATTTGGTTACCACCACAACGGAGGAAGCGGCGGCAGGCGGACGTTGCCGGGGCGGGCCACGACGCCGAACCGGGCCAGGGTCTCGCGCACCTCGCGCGGGGCGTGGAGGGCGGGGCCCTTTGCGTCGATGCCGCTCAAGTGCAGCAGCCGATCGAAGATCCGTTGCCAGCGATCCTCCTCCCCGGGAAAGCGGCGCAGCTCGACCTGGATCGACTCGTCTATGCCTGCCTTGGCCCTGGCAATGTCGAGTGCGCGTTGCAGGCCGCCCAGCTCGTCGACCAGGCCCACGGACTTGGCGTCGACGCCGGAGAAGACGCGACCGCGCGCGACCGAATCGAGGCGGGCCCCTTCGAGCTTGCGGGCTTCGCCGACCTGGCGCGTGAAGGCGGCGTAGATGTGATCGAGCTCACGCGCGACGGCAGCGCGTTGCGCCGCGGTGGGAGGCTGGAAGGGCGAGTACATGCCGGCGTTGGTGCCGACCGCCAGGCGCTCGACGCGGACGCCGAGCGAGGTCAGCAGCTCGCTCGCCACGGGCCATATGCCGAACACGCCGATCGATGCGGTGATGGTGGTCGGCTGGGCGACGATGGCATCGGCCTTGATTGCGGCCAGGTATCCGCCGGATGCCGCTACGTCGCTCATCGACACGATCACCGGCTTGCCCGCGTTCCGGGCGCGCGCCACGCCGTTGGCGATGGCGTCGGCCGCCGGATAGGTGCCGCCGGGCGAGTCGACGCGCAGCACGATGGCGCGCACCCCCTTCGCCTTCACCGCCTTGTCCAGGGCGTCGGTGACGTCGTCCGCCTGCGCCATCGAATCGCTGTCCAAAGGGCCCGAGGGGCCACCGCCCGAGACGATCGGGCCGCTGACCTGCACCAGCGCGACCACCTCGCCGCGCGGCCTCGGCCGGGCATCATCGGCTGCGTAGTCGGACAGGGTGACGAGCTCGCGGGTCTTGGCGCGCCGCCACGCTTCGTTCAGGGCATCGTCACGATAGCCGAGCTTGTCGACCAAGCCCTCGCGCTGCGCCTGATCGGCCTCGAACGGAACGGAGTCGATCGCCCGCCGCAGCTTTTCGGGTTCGAGGCGGCGATCGCGGGCGACATCGGCGATGAACTGGCCGAACAGGCTGTCGAGCAGCTTCTGAAGATTCTCCCGCGCCGGGCCGGTATAGCCCGTCTCGCGGAAGGAGTCGGGCGCGCTTTTGTACTCGAAGCGCTTGCCACCCTCGATCTGAATGCCCAGCCGATCGAGCCCGGTCTTGAGGAACGGCGTCTCGATGGCGATGCCGGCGACGGCGAAGCCGCCGCTCGGCTGCAGCCAGATCTGGTCGAGCGCGGCGGCGAGATAGTAGTCCGCGAAGTGGGCGCCGCCGCTGCCCAGCGATTCGGCGAAGCCGATCGCGAACTTGCCCTTGCTGCGCAGATGGGCAATCGCCTGGCGCAGCTCCTGGACGCGTGCCAGTCCCGCCCGTTCGTCGCCGATATCGACGAACAGGCCGACAACCCGTGGATCGTCGGCTGCCTGCCGCAGGAGCTGGACCGTCTCGACGATGTCGCGCTTGTCGGAGAACAACCCACCACTCCAGAGATCTCCCGAGACCGTCTCAGGGGGTACGTCGCGCAGGTCGAGCGACAGGACGATCGATTGCGGCAGCGGCTTGCTCGAGAACGTCCCCGACGAGACGAGGGCGATGACGCCACCGATCGCAATCAGGACGAGGGCGCCCACGGTGGCGAGCAGGCCCACAATGAATCGCCACATGGTTGCTCCGATCAGCTTTCAGGATTTGACGAGATTCGGCCGGAACGTCCGTGCGGCGTCAAGCATCGCCGAAGCCGAGACATCGAGCCCGTTGTCGCGCACCAGCACGGCGGTCGGCATGCCGCGGATCGGTCGCAGGCCATCGTCGAGGTTCCACATAGACAGGCGCAGATTGGCCGCGATGAACGCCTCCGGGGCGACGCCGATCTCGAGCTGGGGACGCAGCGCCAGCCGCCGCAACCTCACCCACTGGATGTCGCTCCAGGCAAGGCGGCAGTTGCGCCCGAATCCCAGGGACACACCGCCGCTGTCGATGACGACTTGCGGCGTGCGATCGAGATAGTGGCTGATGCCGACGTAGACATAGTAGGCCATCGCCGCCGCCAGCATGGCGAACATCACGAAGCGCGGATCGTTCAGTGAGAGGGTCGGCGCGTTGGTCGGGTTGCGGACGAAATAGACGATCGCCGCCGTCACCATGCCGGCCGACACCGCCGCCATGCTGATGTTGTGCAACAGACTGTAGCGCGCCTCGACCGGCCGAACGGCAGCTCCCATGGATTCCAGCCTACAACGACACCTCACCCCGAGGAGCGGCCCCGAAAGGTCGTGTCTCGAAGGGTGGGCTACAGATCAGGTGCTGCCACACGACTTTTCCAACGATCTCCTGTGGCCCATCCTTCGAGACGCGCCCTCCGGGCGCTCCTCAGGATGAGGACATGGTTGGTCCGGCCCAGGCATGGCGCCGATGAAGGCAACCACCGCCGTGGCCTCACGCACACTGCGCGCGATGGCGCAGCAGATGGTCTGCCAGCACGCACGCGACCATCGCCTCGGCGACCGGCGTGGCGCGCAGGCCGACGCAGGGGTCATGGCGGCCCTTGGTGCGCAACTCGACCTCGTTGCCGAAGCGATCGACGCTGCGCACCGGCGTGAGGATCGAGCTGGTCGGCTTCACGGCCAGGCGGCAGACGATGTCCTGCCCCGTCGAGATGCCGCCCAGGATGCCGCCGGCGTGGTTGCTCAGGAAGGTCGGGGCGCCGTCCTCCATGCGCATCTCGTCGGCATTCTCCGCGCCGCTCATCGCCGCTGTGGCGAACCCGTCGCCGATCTCGACGCCTTTCACGGCATTGATGCTCATCAGCGCCTTGGCGAGGTCGGCATCGAGCTTGTCGTAGACCGGATCGCCGAGGCCCGGTGCGATGCCGGAGGCGACGACCTCGATCACCGCGCCGCACGAGCTGCCGCGCTTGCGCACGTCGTCGAGATAGCCCTCCCAGACCTGCGCCGCCTGCCGGTCGGGGCACCAGAAGGGATTGTCCGCCGTCGCCTCCCAGTCCCACTTGTCGCGCGCGATCCTCTGGGTGCCGAGCTGAACCACGGCGCCGCGGATGGTGACGCCGCCACCCAGGATCCTGCGGGCGATGGCGCCGGCGGCGACGCGCACGGCTGTCTCGCGCGCCGATTGGCGGCCGCCGCCGCGATAGTCGCGCACACCGTACTTCTTCCAGTAGGTGTAGTCGGCGTGCGAGGGACGGAACTTGTCCTTTATCTCCGAATAGTCGCGCGAGCGCTGGTCGACATTGTCGATGTGCAGGCCGATCGGCGTGCCGGTGGTGACGCCCTCGAAGACGCCGGACAGGATTCGGACGGTGTCGGGCTCCTGGCGCTGGGTGACGAAGCGCGACTGGCCGGGCCGACGCTTGTCCATCCACACCTGGATGTCGGCTTCGGCGAGCGGGATGCGCGGCGGCGTGCCGTCGACCACGCAGCCGATCGCCGGGCCGTGGCTCTCGCCCCAACTCGTGAACTTGAACAGCGTTCCGAAGCTGCTGCCGGCCATGCCCGCCGGCCTCCCGTCCTACTCGCCCTCGAAATTGCCGAGCAGCTCGGCGATCTGCTTGGCCGAAGAAGTCTTGATCATGCCGACGACGTGATAGCCGCCGTCCACATGCATGATCTCACCGGTCATGCCGGTGCCGAGATCCGACAGCAGATAGAGGGCGGCGTTGCCGACTTCCTCTTGAGTGATGTTGCGCTTCAGGGGCGAGTTGAGCTCGTTCCACTTCAGTATATAGCGCCCGTCGTTGATCCCCGCGAAAGCCAGGGTCTTGATCGGTCCGGCCGAGATGGCGTTGACGCGGATCTTCTGCTCCCCGAGATCGGCCGCCAGGTAGCGCACGCTCGCCTCCAGCGCCGCCTTGGCGACGCCCATCACGTTGTAGTGTGGGATCACCCGCTCGGCGCCGTAGTAGGTGAGGGTGAGGATGCAGCCGCCGTTCGACATGAGCGGCACGGCGCGCTGCGCCACCGCAGTCAATGAATAGCAACTCACGTTCATGGTGAGCTGGAAATTCTCCGGCGACGTGTCGAGGTAGCGGCCGCGCAGCTCGTCCTTGTTCGAGAAGGCGATCGCGTGGACCAGGAAGTCGAGCCCGCCCCATTGCCTGGACAGCTCGGCGAAGGTCGCGTCGATGCTGGCCGGATCGGTCACGTCGCAAGGCAGGATGATCTTGGCGCCGATCGAGCCGGCAAGCGGCCGGACCCGGCGTTCCAGGGCTTCGCCCTGGAAGGTGAATGCCACCTCGGCCCCCTGTTGATGGCAGGCCTTGGCGATGCCCCAGGCGATCGAGCGCTCGTTGGCAACGCCCATGACGAGGCCCTTTTTTCCGGCCATCAACTGTCCAGCTACGGTCATGGGTTGTTCTTAGCGGGGGACGGCAATTGGGACAAGATGCCGGTGGTTTCGACAGACGCGCCCCCTCATATTGTGGTCATGATTGAGGAAAAGCCCGACCCGCTGACGATCTTCAGCGCCTGGTACGAGGAAGCCGGCAAGTCCGAGCCGAACGATCCGTCGGCCATGAGCCTGGCCACGGTGGGCCCCGACGGCACCCCTGCGGTGCGCATGGTGCTGCTCAAGCAGTTCGACGCCGCGGGGTTCGTTTTCTACACCAACCACGAAAGCCGCAAGGGCCAGCATCTGCTGGCTCATCCCAAGGCGGCCCTGCTGTTCCACTGGAAGTCCCTGCGCCGCCAGGTGCGGCTGGAAGGATCGGTCGCGCCGACCACGGCGTCCGAGGCTGACGCCTATTTCGCCACCCGCGATCGCGGCAGCCAGATCGGCGCCTGGGCCTCCGAGCAGTCGAGGCCGCTGGAGAGCCGGTTCGCGCTCGAAAAGCGGGTCGCCGAGTTCGGGGCACGCCATCTCATCGGCAAGGTGCCGCGCCCGCCCCACTGGTCGGGCTTTCGCCTGCAGCCCCTGCTGATCGAGTTCTGGCAGGACGGCGCCTTCCGTCTGCACGACCGGCTGGAATACCGCCGCCCGGCCGCCGACCAGCCTTGGACCACCCGCACGCTCTATCCGTAAGGGTGTCATTTTCCTTTCCGGCTTTGCCAGGGAGGTGTCATGTGCTGGGAGCGCGCCACTCCTGTGGCGCTCATGGGCTGTGTGATCGACAAGAAGAGCGCCTCAGAGTGGCGCGCTCCCAGCGCATGACCCCTCCGTCGCCGAAGACGGCGACACCTCCCCAGCGAAGCTGGGGAGGAGAATGAAAGACCTTGATCCGGAGCAATACGCCGAAGCGGCCAATCACTATATTGACCCCATGGCGATCGAGCCCAAACGTCTGATGCAGATCGCCACCGTGGCGTCGATGTCGGTGGCGCTGATGCTGATCGGCGCCAAGACCGTGGCGTGGCTGCTCACCGAGTCGGTGAGCATGCTGTCCTCGCTGGTCGACTCG
Organism: Reyranella sp.; assembly: GCF_050185545.1. Taxonomy (GTDB): domain Bacteria; phylum Pseudomonadota; class Alphaproteobacteria; order Reyranellales; family Reyranellaceae; genus Reyranella. Next base: position 15,334 of record NZ_JBFWZI010000085.1, read on the forward strand.
GCGCTCGATCTCGTGGCTTCTCTGGTAACCTTCTTCGCGGTGCGCCAGGCGCTGATCCCGGCCGATGCCGACCATCGGTTCGGCCACGGCAAGGCCGAGGCGCTCGCCGGGCTCGTCCAGGCGGGGTTCATCGCCGCCTCGGGAGGTGGCCTGCTGCTGACGGTGGGTGACCGCCTGCTGCATCCGCATCCGGTGCAGCGGGAGGCGCTGGGCCTGGCCATCAGCGCCCTTGCCGTCGTGCTGACCCTGGCGCTGGTGACCTTCCAGAACTACGTGGTGCGCCGGTCGGGCTCGCTCGCCATCGGCGCCGATCGGGCGCACTACGTCACCGACCTTGTCAGCAACATTGCCGTCGGTGTCGCCCTGTACCTGTCCGGCATACTCGACCAGCCGCTGATCGATGCCGCCATGGCGGCGCTGGTGGCGCTCTATCTCGTCTATGGCGCCTGGCAGGTCGGCCGAGATTCGCTCGACGTGCTGATGGACCGCGAACTGCCCGCGGCCGACCGCGATCGCATCGTTGCCATTGCCCGGTGCAATCCCGCGGTGCGCGAGGTGCACGACCTGCGCACACGCTCGGCCGGCCTGACGCGCTTCATCCAGCTTCACATCGAGCTCGATCCCGATCTCACCCTCATGCGGGCGCACGAGATCGGCGATCAGGTCGAGGCGGGCATCCGGGAAGTCTTTCCCGATGCGGAAGTGATCCTTCACGTCGATCCGTTCGGCATTGCCGAGCAGCAACCTACCTTCGTCTGATCCGACAGGTTGGCCCATCCGATGACCGCGCATCCCAGCTTCATCGTCGAGGACCAATCGGCGACCACCGCGTTCCTCGAGGCGCGGCTGGCGCCTCAGAAGCGCATCGATACTCACGGCGCCGTCGTCTTCCTGACGCCGCAACGGGCCTACAAGCTGAAGCGCGCGGTGAAGTTTCCCTATATGGATTTCTCGACCGTGACGATCCGGCGGGCCATGTGCGCTGCCGAGGTCGAGATCAACTCGAGGCTGGCGCCTGAGATCTATCTCGGCGTCGCACCGATCCTGAAGTCGCCGGACGGAACCCTGGTGCTGGGCGAGGTCGGGCAGACTACGGGCGATGCGGTCGACTGGCTGGTCGTCATGCGGCGCTTCGACGAGGATGGCTTGCTCGATCGCATGGCGATGCGCGGCGCGCTGACGCCCGTGCTGATGGCAGCGCTCGGGGCGCGGGTCGCCGCCTACCACAACGGACTGACGCCGCTCGCGGGCTTCTCGGGGCCGGACGACTATCGCCGCTCGGTGGCGGCCGATATACGGCAGCTCCGCGAGCAGGGCGATCGGCTGGATCCGGTGACGACCGAGGCGCTCGCCGTGCAACTGCCCGGCGCGCTCGAGCCGTTCGCCGACCTGGTGGCGCGACGGGCGGTAGCCGGCGCGGTGCGGCGCTGCCATGGCGATCTGCATCTGCGCAACATCGTGCTGATCGACGGCCAGCCGGTGCCGTTCGACGCCATCGAGTTCTCCGAGCGCATCGCCAGCATCGACGTGCTCTACGATCTCGCGTTCGCCCTCATGGATCTGTGCGATCGCAACCTGCGGCCGCTCGCCAACCGGCTGCTGAACGAATGGCTGTGGCGGATTGCCGAACTGCCCGACGCCTCGCACGAGGAGGCACTGGCGCTGCTGCCGCATTTCCTGTCGCGCCGCGCCGCCGTCCGCGCCTTCGTCGAGGCGTCGGGCGCGGCGCTTGCCGGGAAAGTCAGCGAGGAGGCCCGTACGTACCAGCGCCAGGCGCTTGCCTTCCTGCAGCCCCAGCCGCCGCGCCTGCTGGCGATCGGCGGCCTGTCCGGCAGCGGCAAGACCACCCAGGCGCTCAAGAGGGCGCCCGGGATCGGCCGCACCCCGGGCGCCGTGGTCGTGCGCAGCGACGTCGAGCGCAAGCGCCGCGCCGGCCTTGCGCTCGAGGATCGCATGCCGGCCGGCAGCTACACGGCCGGGGCCTCAGCCGAGGTCTACACCGCCATGCTGGTCCGCGCCGAACGCGTGCTGCGCGCCGGCTACAGCGTGGTGCTCGATGCCGTGTTCGCCCGCCCGGAAGAGCGAGCCATGGCCGAGGCGTTGGCCGCGCGGGTGGGCGTGCCGTTCGAGGGCATCTGGCTCGACGTGCCGAAGCGGGTGGCGATGACCCGCGTCGCCCAGCGCAAGGCCGATGCATCCGATGCCACGCCGGCCGTCGTGGAACGGCAGTTCGGCTACGACCTCGGCAACGTCACGTGGCGGCGGGAGTGAGTTTCATCTCCTCCCCAGCGTCTTCGCTGGGGAGGTGCCCCGTCATACGGGGCGAAGGGGTCATGGCATGGGCCTTCCGGACCGCAGGCGTCCCGCCCGCTCATGAGAAGAGCGGGCGGGACGCCCGCGGTCCACATGTTTCTTGGCCCCTCCGTCGCCGAATTCGGCGACACCTCCCCAGCGAAGACGCTGGGGAGGAGAATTTACGCCCTTCTCTTGGCGGCGGCGCTGGGTGGCAGGTGGCGGGCGAGGTCCAGGCCGGGGTAGCTCTCAGCGACCCTGGCGACATCCTCGGGCGGGCCCTCGGCGACCAGGCGGCCACCGCCCGATCCGCCGTCGGGGCCGAGATCGAGGATCCAGTCGGCGGTCTTGATGACCTCGAGATTGTGCTCGATCACCAGCACCGTGTTGCCGCCCTCGACCAGCCGGTGCAACACCTCGAGGAGCTTGCGGACGTCCTCGAAATGCAGGCCGGTGGTCGGCTCGTCGAGAATGTAGAGCGTGCGGCCGGTCGCCCGGCGCGACAGCTCCTTGGCGAGCTTGACCCTCTGCGCCTCGCCGCCGGACAGGGTGGTCGCCTGCTGGCCGATGTGGATGTAGCCCAGGCCGACCTGCTGCAGGGTCAGGAGCTTGTCGCGAATCACCGGCACCGCCTTGAAGAACTCGACGCCCTCGTCGACCGTCATCTCGAGCACGTCGGCGATCGACTTGCCGCGGAACTGGATCTCCAGTGTCTCGCGGTTGTAGCGCCTGCCCTTGCAGACGTCGCACTGGACGTAGACGTCCGGCAAGAAGTGCATCTCGATCTTGATCACGCCGTCGCCTTGGCAGGCCTCGCAGCGGCCGCCCTTGACGTTGAACGAGAAGCGGCCCGGCTTGTAACCGCGCTCGGTGGAGTCGGGCAGCTGGGCGAACCAGTCGCGGATCGGCGAGAAGGCACCCGTGTAGGTCGCCGGATTGGAGCGCGGCGTGCGGCCGATCGGCGACTGGTCGATGTCGACGATCTTGTCGAGATGGTGCACGCCGTCGAGGCCGCTATGCTCGCCCGGATGCTCGCGCGCGCCGTTCAGGCGCCGCGCCAGGGCCTTGTAGAGCGTCTCGACGATCAACGTGCTCTTGCCGCTGCCCGATACGCCGGTGACGCACGTAAAGGTGCCGAGCGGGATGTTGGCCGTGACGTTGCGCAGGTTGTTCTCGCGCGCACCCTTGAGCGTGAGCCAGCGCGCGCCCTTGGCCGATGGCGGCTGAGGCTCGCGGCGTACCTTCGGCACTGGGATCTGGCGGAAGCCGGAGAGGTACTGGCCGGTCAGGCTCGCCGTATTGCGCATCACCTCTTCCGGCGTGCCCTCGGCGACCACCGAGCCGCCATGGGCGCCGGCGCCCGGTCCCATGTCGACCAGATGGTCGGCGGATCGGATCGCATCCTCGTCGTGCTCGACGACCAGAACGGTGTTGCCGAGGTCGCGCAGGCGGACCAGCGTCTTCAACAGGCGATCATTGTCGCGCTGATGCAGGCCAATCGACGGCTCGTCGAGCACGTAGAGCACGCCGGTCAGGCCGGAACCGATTTGCGAAGCCAGCCGGATGCGCTGGCTTTCGCCGCCCGACAGTGTGCCCGACGTGCGGTTGAGCGTCAGATAGGAGAGGCCGACATTGTCGAGGAAGCCCAGCCGCTCGTTGATTTCCTTGAGGATGCGGGCGGCGATCTCGCGCTGCTTGGCGGTGAGCTTGGGGCCGAGGGCGAGGAACCATTGCACCGCCTCGCCGATGGCGAACTCGGTAACCTGGCTGATGTGGAGCCCGCCAATCTTGACCGCCAGCGCTTCCGGCCTGAGCCGCGCGCCGCCGCAGGCCTCGCACTTGGTCTCGTGCTGGAAGCGCTCCAGCTCCTCGCGAACCCACGACGAATCGGTCTCTTTCCAGCGCCGGTCGAGATTGGGGATCACCCCCTCGAACGGCTTGGTCGTCTGGTACTGGCGGATGCCGTCGTCGTAGCGCATGGCGATCGCCTCTCCACCGCTGCCGAACAGGATGACGTCGCGCACCTTCTTCGGCAGGTCGCGCCATGGCATCGACATCTTGACCTTGAAGTGCTTGGCGATGCTTTCCAGCGTCTGCATGTAGTACTGGCCCGATGAATCGGCCCACGGCGCGATGGCGCCCTCGGAAAGCGACAGCCGGTCGTCCGGCACCACCATCTCCGGATCGAAGAACATCTTCACGCCCAGCCCGTCGCAGGCCGGGCAGGCGCCTTGCGGCGCGTTGAAGGAGAACAGGCGCGGCTCGATCTCCTCGATGGTGAAACCGGAGACCGGGCAGGCGAACCGGGCGGAGAACACAGTGCGCTCGCCGCTATCGGCGTTCTCGGCGACGGCCAGACCCTCGGCAAGACCCAGCGCCGTCTCGATCGAATCGGCCAGGCGGTTGCCGAGATCTGGCCGGACGACGATGCGGTCGACGACGACGTCGATGTCGTGCTTGTACTTCTTGTCGAGCGACGGCGCCTCGGCGATCTCGTAGAGCTTGCCGTCGATCTTGACGCGCTGGAAACCCTTCTTCTGCAGCTCCTGCAATTCCTTGCGGTACTCGCCCTTGCGGCCGCGCACGATCGGCGCCATCAGGAACAGCCGCGTGCCCTCGGGCATCGCCTTCACCCGGTCGACCATCTGCGACACGGTCTGGCTCTCGATCGGCAGGCCGGTCGCCGGCGAGTAGGGCACCCCGACGCGAGCGAACAGCAGGCGGAGGTAGTCGTAGATCTCGGTGACGGTGCCGACTGTCGAGCGCGGGTTGCGCGACGTCGTCTTCTGCTCGATCGAGATCGCCGGCGAGAGACCCTCGATCGAATCGACGTCGGGCTTCTGCATCAGCTCGAGGAACTGGCGAGCGTAGGCCGACAGGCTCTCGACGTAGCGGCGCTGGCCCTCGGCGTAGATCGTGTCGAAGGCGAGCGACGACTTGCCAGAGCCGGACAGGCCGGTGATCACCACCAGCCGGTCGCGCGGCAGGTCGAGGTCGACATTCTTGAGATTGTGCTCACGGGCGCCCCGGATCGAGATGAAGCGGTGCGGCTCGGCAACGGGAGTACGGGACTTGGCCATCGGTGAGGGAAGAATAGGCGATGCGCGGGGCCATCGCATATGGCGATTAACCCCCAGCTTTGCCAACTCCTGTCAGCTTCTGACAGCAATCAGGCCGGGCTGCCGCTGCCCACATTGCCATGCGGCGGTGCCGGTCAACGGCCTGCGGGCATCAGGCCGTCGCCGGTTGCAATGCCTGCATCCGGGCGGTCGGCCGGTCGTTCATCAGGAGCTGCATGGTGCCTGCGACCAGGCCGATCATCACCGCGACCTTCCAGGCGAGGTCGTAGGAGCCTACCAGGTCGAAGAGATAGCCGCCGCCCCAGGCGCCCAGGAACGAGCCGGCCTGGTGGCTGAGAAAGGCGATTCCGGTCAAGGTCGACAGGAAGCGCAGGCCGAAGATCTGAACGACCAGTCCGTTCACCAGCGGGATCACGCCCAGCCACAGGATGCCCAGGGTGGCGCCGAACAGCACGACCGAGAGCGGCGTCGGCGGGAACGAGAAGAACAGCACCAGCGCCACCGAGCGCAGCAGGTAGATGCCGCCCAGCAGAAGCCGCTTGGGGTACTTGTCACCCAACCAGCCGAACAGCCAGGAGCTGACGATGTTGAAGCCGCCGACCAGCATCAGTACCAGGGCGCTGTAGGACGGGTCCATGCCGCACTGGGCGAGATAGGTCGGCAGGTGGGTGGTGACGAAGACGAGCTGCAGGCCGCAGACGAAGAAGGCCAGTGCCATGACGACGTAGCCGGGATGGCGCCGTGCCTCGCCCAGCGCCTTGCCCAGCGTTAGATCGAGGTCGGTGGCCCGGCCGTTCGGCAGCTTGTCGGCGCGGCTGCCGATCCAGGCGGCCGGCAGCATCAGCACGGCGAGAAGGGCGAACGCCCACAAGCCGACGCGCCAGCCGTCGTGGGTCAGCAGCCAGGCGGCGAGCGGCGCCGTCACCATCGTGCCGACCGAGCCAGCCGCAGAGACGATGCCGAATGCGAGGGTCCGACGCTCGGGCCGGACGACACGGGCGGCGATGTTGGCGGTGATGCCGGACGTCGTGCAGGCGAGCGCGATGCCGAACAGCACACCCGAGCCGACGACGATGGGCAGGGCGCTCTCGGCCGTCGCGGTGAGCCAAAGGCCGGCAACCAGGATCAGGCTGCCCGCCAGCGATACCCAGCGGGTGCCGTACTTGTCGGCGAGGATGCCGGCGAACGGCTGGCTCAATCCCCAGGCGACCTGCTGCACCGAGATGGCGAGCGCGAAGTCGGAGATGGCGATGCCCAGCTCGCGCGAGGCCGGTGCCTGGAACAGGCCCAGGTTCTGCCGGATGCCCATGGCCAGGGTCATCATCAGCGCGGCCGAGCCCAGGATGGTGTAGGCCTGCCCGCGCGACAGGTCGGCGACGTGAAACGCTTTACGCATAATGGCGGAGTAGATAGGGGCGGGCGCGCCGAGCGGACGAATGAAATGTCGGAGGGGCGGCATGAGCTCAGCTCACGCGTCACCGGAGGTTCGGTTCGCAACCTGAAATTGGTGGCTGCCCACAGGGCGACGGCGCTACCCTGCCCGGCGTGAGGTAGGTGCTGCGTCCCGCGGCACCGGGAAAGCAAAGGAGGCCCCCATGGCGGGCAGCGTGAACAAGGTCATCCTGGTCGGCAATCTCGGCCGCGACCCCGAGGTGAGGTCCATGCAGGACGGCAGATCCATGGTCAACATGTCGGTGGCTACGTCCGATACGTGGCGGGATCGCCAGACGGGCGAGCGCAAGGAGCGCACTGAATGGCACCGGGTCGTCATCTTCAACGAGAAGCTCGCCGAGGTGGCACAGAAGTTCATCCGCAAGGGCTCTAAGGTTTACGTCGAAGGCCAGCTCGCGACCCGCAAATGGACCGACCAGGGCGGCCAGGAGCGCTATACGACCGAAGTCGTGATCCCGCGCTTCGGCGGCGCGCTGACCATGCTCGATGGCCGCAGCGGCGGCGGCGGTGGTGGCGGCGACATGGGTGGCGGCGGCATGGACGACGACATGGGCGGCTCGATGCCAAGCGGCGGCGGTGGCCGGCCGGCCGCCCGCGGCGGTGGGGGCAGCAAGGATCTCGATGACGATATTCCATTCTAAGACGACGGGAGCCGAGCGCCAATGGCACAAGGTCAGGCCCGCGTCTGGTACCAAAGCTTCGTCCATCCCGTGGAGCAGGCGCCCTATATCGAGCGCCTGCAGGCACAGCTCGACCGCGTGGCGGGACCCGGCATTCGCTTCGAAGTTCACGGTCTCGATCCGCCGGATCGTTCGTTCCATCCCCTGACCGAGTTCCGCTGCGCCGCGCAGATCATCCGTCACGCGCTGGACGCCGGGAAAGCGGGCTACGACGCCTTCGTGATCGGCCACTTCCAGGAGCCCGGACTGCTCGAAATCCGCAGCTCCCTCGACATTCCCGTGATCGCCCTGGGCGAGGCGAACCTGCTGACGGCGCTGACCATGGGCTACCGCGTGGGGCTGGTCACAATCGATCCCATCTTCATCCCCTGGCATGACCGCCAGGTCCGCCTGCACGGGCTCGGCGAGCGCGTCGTCGGCACAACCGCCCTCAAGATGAACCTGCCCGCCTTCATGAAGGCCTTCACCGACGAGGAAGCCTACGCCACCGTGCGCGCCCAGTTCGTTGCCCAGGTGAGGCCGCTGATCGATAAGGGCGCCGAGGTGATTATTCCCGCCGGCGGCCTGCCGATGCTGCTGTTCGCCCGCGAGAGTCCGTTCATCATCGACGGCGCGCCAGTATTGAACGGGATTGCCGTCGTGGCCAAGGCCACCGAGATGGCGCTGGCGCTGCGGTCGATCACCAACGTGGTCGTCAGCCGCCGAAGCACCTATGCCAAGGCGCCACCCGAAGCCGTCGCCCAGTTCTGCGAGCGGCTGCAGTAGCGTAAGGTCCGCCGGGAACGCGCCACTTAGGGGGCGCGTTCCCGGTTCATGAGCGGGCGAGAGAGGCTGTGAAAATATTACCATAGATTGTCTAAAATGATGTATGATCTACCATAGAGGGTATCATCCATCATTGCGAGGCAGCGATGGCGAAAGGTCGGCCTGCGGAGTTGCGCTTGGAGACGGCAGAGCGCCGCCAGAAGACGTGGGACGAGAGCTGCCTGGACGACTTGCTGGAAGCGGGCCACCTGGCCCGGCAGGTTTGGGACTATGTCGAGGGGCTGGACCTTTCGCGACTGTATCAGCGGGTGCAGACGACGGTTCGCTCGCGCGGTCGGCCGGCGATTGATCCGGCGATCCTGATGGCGCTGTGGCTGTATGCCACCCTGGACGGGGTCGGCAGCGCGCGGTTGCTGGATCGGCTGTGCCGCAGCGAGGCGGCCTATCGCTGGCTGTGCGGTGGGGTGAGCATGAACTACCACACGCTGTCGGATTTCCGCCTCAGCGCGGCGCCTCTACTGGACGATCTGCTGTCGCAATCGGTGGCCGGCCTAATCGAGGCGGGCTTGATCGATGCGAGCACGGTGGCGGTAGATGGCCTTCGCGTGCGGGCGTCGGCAGGGGCGAGTTCGTTCCGCCGCGAGGAGCGGCTGACGGCGCTGTACGAGGAAGCCCGACAGGCGGTGGACAAGCTGCGCGCCGAAGTCGAGGCCGATCCCGGCTCGGCGAACCGTCGCCGGCAGGCGCGGCGCAAGGCGGCGAGCGAGGAGCGGCTGCGGCGCCTGGAGGCAGCGCGCGCGGCCGCCGCGGAGATCGAGCAGCGCCGACAAGAGGAGGCAGTGGAACAGCGGCGTAAGGCGAAACAGAACGACAAGCCGGTGCGGACCTCGACCAGCGACCCGCAGGCGCGCGTCATGAAGATGGCCGATGGCGGCTACAGACCGGCCTACAACGTGCAGATCAAGACCGCGGCCGCTCACATCATTGGCGTGTCCATCACAAACCATGCCTCGGACCGCGGCTTGCTGGGGCCGGCCGTGGACGAAATCGAGCGCCGCTATGGCATCAAGCCAAAGCAGGTGCTGGCCGACGGGGGCTACGCCGGGCGCGACGGTATCGAGCGGCTGCATGCCGAGGACATCACTCTGCTCTGCCCGCTGCCCAAAAACGCCAAGAGCGATCCGACGCTACCGCGGCGCGGTGATGGACCGGGCACCCTCGCCTGGCGACGGCGCATGGCTGAACCGGAAAGCCAAACCACCTACAGACGCCGGATGCACACCGAACGGCCACACGCGCATATGCGAAACAACGGCCTGCACCAGCTGCTGGTGCGAGGGACCGAGAAAGTAAAGGCGGTCCTGCTCTGGCATGCCAACGCCGTCAACTTCCGCCAATTCAAACGGTTGGGATGGGTGTGACGGCGTAGGCCGCGCTGGCGGGCAGGCGCCAGCACCAAATTAGCACCATCCCCCGATCGACCAGACTTACCATCCGATCGACCAGACAAACCACGAATCGACAAGGCCACGCTCATAATCGACGCTGCGCGTCCGGGCTACCGTCCTCCCCCTGCAAAGCTTCAAAGCTTCACAGCCTCAGACGCCCGCGGTCCGGAAGACAAAGTATTCAGGCGGGCAGGCCGAGGGCGCGCAGGCGCTCGATCGTCCGGTCGGCGCTCACGTGATGAACGGCCTGCATGCCGAAGGTGCGGGCCCCCTCGACGTTGGGCAGGCTGTCGTCGATGAAGACCGCCTCGCCGGGTGCAAAGCCACCGGCCTGGCACACCAGGTCGTAGATCGCCGCCGCGGGCTTGAGATGGCCGACGCGGCCCGAGACCACGTAGTCCCGGAAGCAGCCGAGGAAGGGATGGCGCCGCTGTCCCGGGCCACGCAACCAGTCATCGAGAAAGCCGGGCGCATTCGACAGCAGGTAGAGCGGGGTTCCCGCCCGATGCAGGCGTTCGACGAGGGCCGCCATCTCCGGAAAGCTGTGGTCATTCATCTCGTCGAACCGGCTGTAGAAGGCCTCGATCAGGGCTTCCTTGTCCGGGTGTCGGGACTTGAGGAGCCGCGTCGCCTCGACCGGGTCGCCCCCGCGATCCTGGTCAAGATGCCACTCGGTCGTCGCGACCCTGGCGAGAAAATCCTCCATCTCGCGGGGATCGGGGATGAGTTTGCGGTAGAGGTGGCGCGGGTTCCAATCAATCAGCACGCCACCCAGGTCGAAGACCGCGATCGGGACCACCGGCAGAGCCGAATTCTGACCAGATTTGACAACCAATTGGGGGCCTTCCAAAGCCTTGTTTTCGACGCCAATTTAGCCAATAAAATCAAAGTGTTAAAGTGCCCTGCCTGAAGCGTTTTTTGTTGGTCTTTGGGGCGCGGTTTGCTAGGGTGCGCCTCCGTTCCGCCGGGCACCCTGGCAGGGCCCCAAAAACGAGCAAATCCAGGTATCTGTGAGCGACGAAACGACCCTTCCGCCGGCGCCACCGCCGCCGCCTCCCGACGAACCACCCACGCCGCCGACCCCGCACGACATCGCCCCGATTACCATCGAAGAGGAGATGCGCCGCTCGTACCTCGATTACGCGATGAGCGTGATCGTGGCGCGGGCACTGCCTGATGCCCGCGACGGCCTGAAGCCGGTGCAACGCCGCATCCTCTACTCGATGAAGGAGAGCGGCTACGATTCGACCCACGCGTTCCGCAAGTCGGCGCGCATCGTCGGCGACGTGATGGGCAAGTATCACCCGCATGGCGACAGTGCGATCTATGATGCCATGGTGCGCATGGCGCAGGTCTTCTCGCTGCGCCTGCCGCTGATCTCGGGCCAGGGCAATTTCGGCTCGATGGACAACGACCCGCCGGCGGCGATGCGCTACACCGAAGCGCGCTTGGCGCGCGTCGCGGAAACGCTGCTGGCGGATATCGACAAGGACACGGTCGACTTCCAGCCGAATTACGACGAGACCAGCCAGGAGCCGACGGTCCTGCCGGCTGCCTTTCCCAACCTGCTGGCTAATGGCGCCGGCGGCATCGCCGTCGGCATGGCGACCAACATCCCGCCGCACAATCTCGGCGAGCTGATCGATGGCTGCTGTGCGCTGATCGACAATCCCGCGCTCACCGTCCAGCAGGTGATGGAATACATCCCCGGGCCGGATTTCCCGACCGGCGCTACCATTCTCGGCCGCAACGGCATCCGCGCCGCCTACGAGCTCGGGCGCGGCTCCCTGATCATGCGCGCGCGGACCCGGATCGAGGAGGGCCGCGGCGGCCGCGAATCCATCATCGTCTCGGAGATCCCCTATCAGGAGAACAAGGCGCGCCTGCATGAGCGCATCGCTGAGGTCGTGCGCGACAAGAAGGTCGAGGGCGTTGCCGAGATCCGCGACGAAAGCGACCGCGAAGGCGTCCGGCTGGTGATCGAGCTCAAGCGCGAGGCGATGTCCGACGTCGTCCTGAACCAGCTCTATCGCTACACGCCGTTGCAGACGACGTTCGGCGTCAACGCCCTGGCGCTCGACGGCGGGCGGCCGAGGCTGATGAGCCTCAAGGAGCTGCTCGAGGCGTTCATCCGCTTCCGCGCCGAAGTGCTGACGCGACGCACCAAGTACGAGCTCGCCGCGGCACGCGACCGCGCCCACATCCTGGTCGGCCTGGCAATCGCCGTCGCCAACATCGACGAGGTGATCGAGTTGATCCGGCGGGCACCCGATCCGACGGTCGCCCGCGAACGCCTGCTGGCGCGCGACTGGCCGGCCGTCGACGTGGCGCCGCTGATCGCCCTGATTGCCGAGCCGGGACGCGAAGTGTCGGCCGATGGGACCTACAAGCTTTCCGAGGCGCAGGCGCGCGCCATCCTCGAGCTGCGCCTGCAGCGACTGACAGGGCTTGAGCGCGACAAGATCTCGGAGGAGCTGACCGAGGTGGCCAGGCTGATCGAAGGCTATCTCGAGCTGCTGGGTGATCGCGACAAGCTGTTTGCGCTGATGCGCAGGGAGCTGGTCGAGATCAAGGAAGAGTATGCGACGCCGCGGCGCACCGAGATCGTCGACAACGAGTTCGAGCAGGACATCGAGGACCTGATCCAGCGCGAGGACATGGTCGTGACCGTGACGCACGGTGGTTATGTCAAGCGCGTGCCGGTGTCGGCCTATCGGGCGCAGCGCCGCGGCGGCAAGGGCCGCGCCGGCATGGCGACGCGCGAGGACGATTTCGTCTCCAGCCTGTTCGTCGCCAATACCCATACGCCGATGCTGTTCTTCTCCAGTCGCGGCATCGTCTACAAGCTCAAGGTGTGGCGCCTGCCGCTCGGCGCGCCACAGGCGCGCGGCAAGGCGTTCGTCAACCTGCTGCCACTCTCCGAGGGCGAGACGATCAGCGCCGTCATGCCGATGCCGGAGGACGAGTCGAGTTGGTCGACGCTCAACGTCGTCTTCGCGACGGCACGCGGCGGCGTCCGCCGCAATGAGCTCAGCGATTTTGTCAATGTCAACCAGAGCGGCAAGATCGCGATGAAATTCGAAGGCGACGATGCCGGCGACCGGCTGATCGGCGTCGGCGTCTGCACCGAGGAGCAGGACGTCCTGCTGGCGACGCGCCAGGGCCGCGCAATGCGCTTCCCGGTGGCGACCGTGCGCGTTTTCCAGAGCCGCGCTTCGACCGGCGTGCGCGGCATTGCGCTTTCCGACGGCGACGAGGTGATCTCGATGTCGCTGTTCGACAGCGGCAAGGGCATCACGACCGAGGAGCGCGACGCCTACCTGCGCCAGTCGCGAGCACTGCGGCAGGCCGAGACCGCCGAGGACGAGGCACCCCCGGCGGAGGAGGCGACCGGCGCGGTCGACGCGCTGTCGTCCGAGCGCTTCGCCGAGCTACAGGCCAAGGAAGAGTTCGTCCTCACCGTTGCGTCGAGCGGCTTCGGCAAGCGTACCTCGGCCTATGAGTATCGGGTGACCGGTCGCGGCGGCAAGGGCGTCGAGCTCATGAGCCTCGCCAGGGGCGGCGAGGTGGTGGCGGCGTTCGCCGTTCTTGACAGTGACGAGATCATGCTGATGACGGATGGCGGCACGCTGATCCGCTGTCCGGTCGATGGAATCCGCATCGCGGGCCGCGCGACCCGCGGCGTGCGTATCGTCAATGTCAGCGAAGGCGAGCGCGTCGTATCCGCGGTTCGGATCGGCGAGGACGATGCCGCCAATGGCAACGGGGTCGACAATGGCGGCGATGACAACGGCCATTCCGAAACAAACGGTGGATAAGGCAATGCCGTGTCGTTAAGACTTCGCCGCCGCAATTGGCGCACAAGGGGGAGACATGGCTTCAGAACGCACCGGTGTCTATCCGGGCACGTTCGATCCCATAACCAGCGGGCACCTGGAAGTCGTGCGCCGCTCGTTGCGGCTCGTCGATCGGCTGGTCATCGGGCCGGCCATCAACATCGGCAAGGGGCCGTTGTTCTCGCTCGAAGAGCGCATGGACATCATCAAGGACGACATCGAGGATTTCTCGCAGGCGGACAAGGATCGCATCCAGGTCGTGCCGTTCGAGGGTTTGTTGATCCATTTCGCCCGCGAGGTCGGTGCCTCGGTGATCATTCGCGGCCTGCGGGCGGTCTCGGACTTCGAGTACGAGATCCAGATGGCCAACATGAACGCGCGCATGGAGCCCAATGTCGAGACCATCTTCCTGATGGCCTCCGACCGGCACCAGTTCATCGCCTCGTCCCTGGTGAAGGATATCGCGCGCCTGGGCGGCGACACGTCGCAATTCGTTTCCAGCAAGGTTTTCAAGCGACTCAAGGCCAAGTTCGGGCATTCCTGAACCAGGACGGCCTGAATCCGGGTGGCCTGAATCCGGGTGACCTGAACCCGGCTGGGAGTGCGTTGACCGTCGGCCCGGCGCATCATATACGGGCGTCGCGCGGGGTTCCGGCCAGCGGCGCGACCTCGGGGCGAGCCCGTAGCTCAGCGGTAGAGCATCTGACTTTTAATC
>NZ_JBFWZI010000086.1:0-29382 GCF_050185545.1 Reyranella sp.
TCGGTCTACCTCTTCTGCAGCCCCGACAGCGATTACGTCAGCGGCCAGTGCCTGGTGGTGAACGGCGGGCTGTAAGCGACAGGCGACTTGCGATTGCAGCCGGAGAGGCGACCGACAGGTCGCCTCTTTTTTTGCCTGGTGCGGCCTGGGTCAACGGTGGAGCCTTCGCGGATGCTTCGATGCTGTCCCAAAGTGTCGAGATAAGATCGAGCTTTTCCTCGACCGTGGCGAGATCAGCTGGATTGACGCCCATGACATAGTTCCCTGTGTCTCGGAGAAGCTATGCCACCCCAGATCGCCCGTCGCTTGGCATGGTAGACTGAATTTGTGACCGCTGCTCTACAGATCGCCGTTGTCGGCTGCGGCGTCGCCGGGCAGGCGGCGGCGACCTTGCTGGCCGATGCCGGCCATGCCGTCACGGTCTTCGAGCGCTTCGCCGAGCCGCGGCCGATCGGGGCCGGCCTGCTGTTGCAGCCAACGGGTCTCGCCGTCCTGCGTGCGCTCGGCCTCGCCGACCAGGCCATGGCGCGCGGCGCGCGCGTCGATGGACTGGAAGGCAGGACGCATCGCGGTCGGGCCGTGCTCGAACTCGCCTATGCCGACCTGCATCCCAAGGCGCACGGTCTCGGCATCCTGCGCAGCGTGCTGTTCGAGCTCCTGCATCAGCGCCTGCATCGCTCGTCGGCGCGCCTGCTGGTCGGCAGCGAGATCGTCGACGTGGTGCGGCAGGGCGCAACCGCCTCCGTCATGGCTGCAAACGGTGAAACGCACGTCCCGTTCGATCTGGTCGTCGTCGCCGATGGCGCCCATTCGGCGCTGCGCCAGCGCCTGATGCCGGCGGCTCGCGCCCCGCTCTATCCCTGGGGCTGCGTCTGGACGACGGTGCCGGACCTGGCCGGCATCGGTACCGGGCGCCTGTTGCGCCAGCGCGTGCGCGGCACCACCGAGATGATGGGGCTGTTGCCGGTCGGCGACGGCCAGTTGACGATGTACTGGAGCGTGCCGGTCGATCAGCTCGCGCCCGGCCGGCCGATCGATCTGGCGGCATGGCGCCGGACCGCCGCGGCGTTGTGGCCCGAAGCGGCTCGCATCGTCGATCACGCGGCGGCCGCCGACGCGTTCTCGCGCGCAACCTATCGCCATGTGGCGCTGCCGCGCTGGCACGACGGACCGGTCGTGTTCATCGGCGACGCCGCGCATGGCACCAGCCCGCAGCTCGGCCAGGGCGCCAATCTCGGCCTGCTCGATGCGCATGCCCTGGCGTCCGCGATCGGCGAGACCGGCGAGCTCACGTCGGCGCTGGCTCTGTTCGGACGGCGTCGCGACGGGCCGGTGCGCTTCTACCGCCAGGCCAGCCATCTGCTGACGCCGTTCTTCCAGTCGCACTCCGGTGCACTCGGGCTGCTGCGCGACGCCTTCATGGGCATGTCCTGCCACCTGCCGGGGATGCGTGGACTGATGGGCTCGACCCTCGCCGGCACGCGGCGCGGCTGGCTGTCGTCGGTCGCTCTCGATGACGACGGGCGCTATCGCCTCGACGGCTAGGCAACCCGTGACAGCGCCGCCCAGCGGCCCGGCGTCAGGCCGAAGCGGGCGACGAAGTGCCGGGTGAGATGGCTCTGGTCGGCGAAGCCCGTCGCCGCCGCCGTCTCCGACAATGGCGTGCCGGCGGCGATCAGTGTGCGTGCCCGGGCCAGGCGTCGCCCGACCTGGAAGCGATGCGGCGAGGTGCCGGAGGCGAGCCGGAAGTGCCGCGCCAGGGCAAAGCGATCGAGGCCTGTGATCCTCTCCAGCTCTTCGGAAGCGACCGTGCGGTGCGCCTCGGCGGCGAGGAACTCGCGGGCCCGCGCCACGGCGCGGCGGGCGGTCGGCGCCGTGCGCCGGACCCTGGTGCAATCGTCGCCGCGCGTCGCCAGCCGGTCGGCCAGGCGCTCGACCACGGCATCGGCGGCCAGCGGCTCGAGCGCCTTGGGGAAATCGGCGAAAGCCTCGGCGAGCAAGCCGGCCAGCATCGGATCCTCGGAGACCACCGCCGGCACGAAGGGCGGGCTGGCGCCGTCGAGCGCGACACTGACGGTGGCCGGGTCGACATAGAGCATGCGGTAGGCGAAGCCCTGGTCGACCCCGGCATGGCCGTCATGGCTCTCGTCGGGATGGATGATCATCACCTGGCCGCCGCGGCTGGTCTGCAGCGTGCCGCGATAGTGGAACGACTGCGCGCCCCACAGGGTCAGGCCGACGGCGTAGGTCTCGTGGCGGTGCAGATCGTAGGCATGCCCGCCGAAACGCGCCGCCAGGCGCTGCAGCCCGGCGTGCGGCTCGTCGAAGCGGATCTGGTCGGCGGCTTGCCTGACATTCCCTGGCCCGACTTTCCCTGGCATGCACGATCCTTCAAGACATCATGCCCACGATGCCCGATATGGGGGCGATGATCTACGATACCAAGACGGCGCTGATCCTGCGCCGCGACCTCGCCGCGTGGCAGATGGCCAATGTCGCGGCCTTCCTCGCCGGCGGCCTGACCGGCACGCATTCCCACATGATGGGCGAGCCTTATCGTGACCGGGACGGCCGCCCCTACAGTGCCCTCATCCGCGAACCGGTGTTCGTCTTCGGCGCCACGCTTGAGGAGCTGCGGCGCACCCACCAGCGGGCGCTGTCGCGCGAGCTCGTTCCGGCGATCTACATCGCCGACATGTTCAGGACCACCAACGATGTCGACAACCGCGCCGCCGTGGCGGCCGCCGACGCCGGTGCGCTCGACCTGGTGGGCCTCGGCGTGCATGGGCCGCGCAAGACGATCGACAAGGTGGTGAACAGCCTCAAGTTCCTGAGCTGACGGCGGTTTCCGAAGGGATGGGCGCGAGGCGCCGTGGCCGCATCAACACCACCGCCGTGGCGGCGAGGTTCAGGCCCATGCACAGCACCAGCGGCGCGCCGTAGCCGCCGGTGGCGTCGCGCAGCACGCCGAGCAGGCCGGGGCCGAAGGCGTAGAGAATCTGCACCACGGCGGTCGACAGGGCGACGATGGCCGGAAACTCGGCCGCCGGGTACTCGCGCTGGATGATCAGCGGGGACAGCGTGATGTTGTTGCCGACGGAGAAGCCGTAGATAGCGCAGGCGCCATAGACCACCAGCGGCGCCTCGGCCTGCGCCAGAACAGCGATGGCGGCGACCTGTATCAGGAAGCAGAGGGCGGAGGCGCGCCTGGGGTCGAGCCGATCGATGACGAAGCCCAGGACGACGCGGCCGACCAGCGCGGCGACGGCGTTGACCGCCACGGCGAGGCCCGCGTCGACGGCGGCGCCGGCCGAGGCGCGCCCGCTGATCAGCGGGATCAGGTGGGTGAGGAAGCCGACCTGCGAGGTGAGCACGAAGGCGAACGGCGCCGAGATGGTCCAGAAATGCCAGCGTCGCATCGACGCCAGCGTATGGCGCCGCGTTGCCGCGACGTGCGGCAGCAGAGGTCCGCGGCGCACGAACAGGACGACGAGAGCGGTGGCGAGAACCAGCCCGCTGACGACCAGCAGCCGCTCGGCGTCGGCGAAGCCCAGCAGGGGAATCAGCGCGAGCAGCGCCGGCGCCACGACCAGGCCGGCCACGGTGGCGCCGCTCAGCGCCAGGTTGAGCGCCAGCCCGCGTCGTCGGTCGAACCATTGGCCGATCGTGGCGGCGATCGGGGCCACGCTGGTCGCGTTCCAGCCCGGGGCCATCAGGGCGTAGAGCACGACCAGCTGCCACGGCGCGGTGATCGCCGGCAGCAGCAGCAGGGGGAGACCGGTGATCGCGAGTCCGCCCAGGAACACGAGCTGCGGGCCGAAGCGCCCGATCGCCTGGGCGATGCGCGGCAGGAGCAGGGCGCCCAGCACGTAGTGGCCGGTCACGACCGACGAGATCAGGCCGGTCGACCAGCCGTGCACCTTCTGCAACTCGACCAGGTAGATGCCGTGGGCGTAGAAGCCGAAGCCCCAGGCGAACACGGCCGAGACGAAGCAGGCCAAGACGACGCGCCAAGCCCTCGGCGTCGAATCGACGCCTGGAGTCAGCGACACGGCTATGATGCTCAGAAGCGGCTGACGTGCGCCGACACGCAGCGCCAGCCTTCGGGCCTGAGCTGCCAGTCGTCGGTGTAGCGACCCGCTCCGGTCGAGCCGTCCGGCTTCCGGTAGGTCGTGCGCGCATGGATGATGGCGAAGTCGCCGAGCAGGCGGATCTTCACGTCGTGCTCGCGGATGTC
The DNA here is from genome assembly GCF_050185545.1 of Reyranella sp. GTDB lineage: Bacteria > Pseudomonadota > Alphaproteobacteria > Reyranellales > Reyranellaceae > Reyranella. The sequence continues at coordinate 4,238 of NZ_JBFWZI010000086.1, forward strand.
CTTGACCGGCGAGCCGCGCCCGATCTGCGCCAGGAAGGCGGCGCGATCGATCAAGGTGCCGTCCGGATTGGTGTTGAGGAAGTCGTCGGCGAGATGGGCGTCGAACCATGTCACGTCGGCTTCCTCGACCGAACGGATGTAGTTGCGGTTGAGGTCGCGCAGGGTGTCGAGATGGGCTGAGGGGGTCATGTCGGATGTCCTCGATGATGCTGTTCGACCGTCGTCGCGAGCGCAGCGCCTGCCCTGACAGCGCAGTCGTCACTCTCGATGGCGGATCCTCAGGGGCGGGATACGTAGTCGACGAGCTGGTCGAGCGAGACGCCCCAGCCTTCCTCGTGCGACTGACAGGCGGCGGCAGTAGCGAAATCCTCCTGCCGGAAGGTCACCCGGGTCTTGGCGCCCGCCTCGGCGAACGCGGCGGTGACGAGGGTGGGACGAGTGAGCGTGCCGTTGGCGCGTACCCAGGCATGCGTGAACGCGAGGCGCTCGGGCTCGCGGATTTCGCGGTACACGCCGACCTCGGTCTGCACTGAGCCGGTGTCGTCGGCGCGGATGGTCATGCGCCAGGCGCCGCCCTCGCGCAGATCGAGCTTGCACGACATCATGGTGAAGCCGCGCGGCACCCACCAGTGGCGCATGCGGTCCGGTTCGACGAAAGAGCGGAACACCAGGTCGCGCGGTGCGGCGAGCAGGCGGGTCAGGGTGAAGTCGCGAGCCGCGAGCGCGAGGGGATCACTTGCCCTTGCCGGCACGGGAGCCTGCCTTTCTGGCGCGTCGCTTGGCGTGCGCCTGTTCGGTTTGCAGATAGCTCTCCAGGCGATCGAGGCGATGCTCCCAGAACTGCCGGTAGGTGGCCACCCAGTCCGCGACCTGCCGCAACGGCGCCGCCTCCAGCCGGCAGGGCCGGCGTTGTGCCTCGCGGCCGCGGGCGATCAGGCCGGCGCGTTCCAGCACTTTCAGGTGCTTGGAGATCGCGGGCAGGGTCATGTCGAACGGGCGGGCCAGTTCCCCGACCGGGATGTCGCCCCGGGTCAGGCGGGCCAGGATGGCCCGTCGCGTCGGATCGGCGAGCGCAGCGAGGGTGGTGCTCAGGGGATCGGGTATCGCAGTCATGGAGGTTGGACTTTATTAACCAGTGGGTGAAATAAGGTCGGCACGACTCGGCTGTCAAGAGCGCGCTTCTGGACGCCGGGGAGGTGGCTGGAAGCCGGGCTGGCGCCGAACAGCCGTCGAATGACGACGCTCGTAGAAGGTCCCGCCCCTTCTCCTCGAAGCATCGGACAACAGGGCATGGAGAACTGGTCAACGTGTCGGGGATCGCACCATCACAGAACTGTTCTCAGTTCCTTTTCCATTGCCTCGAATACCGTGCTCCAGTCCCCCCCGAGTCGCCTGCCTGAAAAGGCGCAGGCTCGGATACCAAGGACTGTCATTTCTTCCCAGCATCCAACGCCACTCGGGCGACGCGCTCCTGTTAAAGCGCATTCATTTTGCGTATAGTCGACGGCGACGGGCTCAATTGGGGTGGCTTGGGGACTAGTGCAGAGTTGGTCGATCCGTGCGTCGAGGGACCCGCGGGGGAGTTGGCTCCTGCCCAGCTGAGCAGTTCAAGCGAGTTTGGAGCTGTAAGCTGAGGAGTGGCTGTAGCCATGGCATACCCGATCGACACGGCGCAGGAGATGATTGGTCAGCTGTACGTTGGCTATTTCGGTCGTGCGGCCGATCCTGTCGGCCTCGACTACTGGGTGACGCAGCTGAACGGCGGCATGTCGCTGGTGGCGATCGCGAACTCGTTCGCGGTTCAGCCGGAAGCGACGGCGCTGTACTCCTACCTGGCGGCGCCGACTGTCGGCGACCCGGTGGCGTTCATCACGGCGATCTACCAGGATCTGTTCAACCGCGGTCCTGACGCGGCGGGCCTGGCCTACTGGGTCAACCAGCTGACGGTGCAGGGCACGCCGCCGGGCCAGATGGTGCTGAACATCATCTCGGGCGCGCAGGGTTCCGACAAGACGACGATCGAGAACAAGACGCACGTCGCCGTCGACTACGCCCAGAAGTTCGTCGACAACAACGTGACCTGGATCGGCATCGACAACATCCAGGGCGCGCGCGACGTGGTGACGCCGGTCGACAACACGCAGGCCAGCGTCGATGCGGCGATCCTGCAGATCGACGGCATCATCAACCAGGAACTGACCAACCCGCAGAACATCCAGCTGACGCCCAACTTCACGAGCATCGTGTCGGGCGGCACGGTCGACATCACAGTGCAGGCCGACCCGTCGCAGGCCAACAAGTCGTTCCAGTTCAACATCACGGGCATCGACAGCTCGGAGGTCAAGGGCGGTGCGCTGTCGGGCACGGTGACCCTGGGCACCGACAGCAAGGCGGTGATCCATCTCGACACGGTGGTGACGGCGGAGAGCCTGAACACGGCGAACGACACGATCAAGGTGTCGGTGCCGGGCACGGTGCAGACGCTGTTCACCAACGTGACCCTGACCCACGGCGTGCAGACGGTGAGCCAGCCGGGTCCGGTGACCGAGGGCAACGCGTTCAGCTTCACGGTGTCGACGACCGGCATCGCGGCCGGCTCGGCCAACGGCCTGGTGCAGACCTACACGATCACGGGCCCCGGCCTGGCGCACATCCCGGTGGCGGAGCGCTCGGGCACGGTGACGCTCGACGCCAACGGCACCGCGACGGTGACGGTGAACACGCTGGCCACCCTGGCCGACGTCGGCACGACGACGGTGACGGTCGCGGTCGGCAACGACGCGCCGGTCGACGTCGTGATCAACGAGACGGCGGTGCAGACCGTGACGGCGAGCGCCGGGACGATCCCGGAAGGCGGCTCGGTCGTGTTCACGATCAAGACGACGGGTGTCGCCGGGTCTGCGGTGGCGGGCCAGGTCGAGAATTGGACGCTGAGCGGGGCGGCGTCGGACCAGATCAACGGTCCGCTGTCGGGCACGATCACCCTGGACGAGAACGGCACGGCGACGGTGACGGTGTCGACGCTGGTCAATGAGCTGAATGGCGTTCCGTTGCGCGACCTGGTGTTCACGGTGCTGAGCGGCGCGGTGCCGACGGCGTCGACGACGATCGACGTCAGCCAGGGCACGCAGGTGACGACCAACACCGGGCCGGTGAACGAGGGCTCGGCGTTCAGCTTCACGGTGACGACGTCGGGCGTTGCGCCGGGCTCGGTCGAGGGCCGGATCGAGAGCTACACGCTGAGCGGCGCCGGGATCGATCACATCCCGGTGGCGGAGCGCTCGGGCACGGTAGTGCTCGACGCCAACGGCCATGCCGCGGTGACGGTGCACACGCTGGCCGACCTCGGCCCGCTCGGCCCGGATCCGGTGACCATCCAGGTCGGCAACAACGCGCCGATCACGGTGAACATCGAGGACACGGCGTTCCAGACGGTGACGGTGGATGCCACGAGCATCAACCAGGGCCAGAGCGTGACCTTCACGGTCAACACGTTCGGCGTGCCGGCGGGGGCGCTGGCCGGAACGCAGCAGACCTGGACGCTGAGCGGCACCGGCACCAACCAGGTGACGGGCGGCGTGCTGAGCGGCGTGGTGACGCTCGACGCCAACAACAGCGCGGTGGTGACGGTCGGGACGGACTTCTCGATCATCAACGGCCCGCTGACGCAGAATCTGGTGTTCAACCTGGATAGCGGCGGCTCGACGGTGTCGTCGCCGACCGTGACGATCCACGAGTCGACGCTGACGGTGACGCCGCCGGCGCTGCCGATCGTCGAAGGCAACCAGGTCACCTACACGATCACCGGAACGAACATCCCGAACGGCACGACCTTCACCTACACGCTGTCGGGCGACGCGATCGGCAACGTTGTGCCGGCCTCGCAGATCAACGGCACGGTGACGATCAACAACAACAACGCGACGGTGGTCATCAACACCCTGTCGAACGATCCAAGCGGCCTGACCAAGGGGCTGACGCTGACGATCGACCAGGTGCCGACGGCAACCGGCACGGCGCTGATCGCCGAGACGGCGCCGCTGTCGTTCATCTTGACGACGGGCACCGACAATTTCGTCGGCAATCCAGCGGGCGAAAACACCTTCTTCGCGGTGGCGAACTCGAACTTCTTCGCTCCGAGCAGCACGCTGGGACAGAACGACAATCTCAATGGCGGCAGCGCCATCGCCGGCCGTCCCAACACGCTATTCCTGCAGACGACGGGACTGTTACCGCAGTTGATCAACGCCTTCACGACCACCGACATCCAGGTCTTCAGCATCAATGCCGGCCAGGACGGCGATGGCACGACGATCGACATGTCGAGCGTGTTTGGCCTGCAGAAGGTGGTCAACGCCAACTCGAGCGGCCACCTGACGCTCTTGAACGTCACCTCCGAGATCGATCTCGAGCTGCTGCACCCGTCGGACATCCTGGGCAAGAACGTCGACCTGATCGTCCAGTACCAGAACAATCCGGCCAAGCCCGCGACGCAGACCCTGACGCTCGACCCGACGGTGAGCCCGCTCACCGCCCTGCCAATCGCGCGCTTCTGGGTCAACGTGCCCCAGGTGACGATCACCTCGGCCGGCCCGCCGATCAACGGGCTGATGTCGATCAACGGCGCGGCCGGGCCGTTCGCGGCCACCGCGCTGACGACCCTGACGATGCTGGGCGGCACTGACTTCATCGCCGGCGTCGACGGCTCGGGCCAGGTGGCGACGGCGTTCACCGGGGCGGAGGTGGGCGCGGCCGGCAACCTGCTCGATCTCGCCGCCTTCGGCGGCATCTACTTCAACGTCGGCGATCCGGGCGACTTCGCCGGCATCACTTCCGTGGGCGGCCTGACGATCAGGTCGGGCCCCGGCGGCATCCAGGGCATCTACGTGCCCGGGCCGGGCGCCACCGGGGCGGTGCAGGTCGGCGGCGGCATTGCCGTGGGCGGCAACCTGGCGCTCAACATCGGCGACGGCAAGATCAGCGATCAGTCGATGACGATCGGCGGCAGCCTCACCGCGCTCGGTAATCCGTTCGGCGCGGCGGCCGGCGGCCTGCTTACCAGCACGGTGACCACCCTGGGCGGCTCGCAGACCTACGACGGCTTCAACGGCGGGCTGAGCGGCATGCTCGTCACCAACGGCGGTTCCCTGAACATCGGCTCGCCCGGCCGGGTCAACGGGACGATCGACGTGGCGATCAGCACCGGCACCGGGGCCGCGGTCGTGTTCGGCGGCGACGGCGACGTGACGCTCGACTTCTCCGGCGCCGGCACCACCGGCTTTCATCGGGCGCTGGCCGGGCCCGGCTCGACCGACCGCTTCTACGGCGGCAGCGGTGTCAACACGCTGATCTTCGATCCGATGATCAACAACGTGAACGGCGGGCCCAACGGCATGGGCCAGGCAACCGGCGTTCAGAACATTGTCCTGCAATCACCGGCTGGCACCCCGTGGGACGGCACGGCAGGCGGCGCGCCCGGCAACCTGCCGACCAACACGGTCGACCTCGGCCGGCTGAACCTGAACGCCGCCCTGACCGGCCCGAATCCGGGGTTTCCGCAGACCATCCGCATCGACGGGCCGCTCGGCCCGACCGGCCAGACCTTCATGGGCGCGGTATCGAACGACGTGTTCGTGCTCGACAACAACGGCACGGCGGTCAAGGGCGGCAGCATGCAGGGCCAGGTCATGGCCTTCGACTTCATCCAGGCCACGGCGAGCAACGCGATGAGCCTGGTCGTCGACAACGTCAACCAGCAGGACGGTGCCCCGGCGCTGGTGCTGCGCGACTTCGACGCCCTGTCGGCGGAAGCTGCCGACCAGGATCCGATCACGACGTTGAACCTCACGCTCAATCGCAATGCCGGCTTTCCGCAGGTCTCCGAGACCATCACGCTCGACAATCTGAACCGGCTGACCACGCTCGAGCTGGCAGGCACGGCCAACAACTTCGACGACGACCAAGGGGCGACCGGCCTGTTCATCGATCCGGTCGGCGGCGGCGGAACGCTGACGACGATCACTGGCGGCAACGCCAACGTCAACATCGCCTTCCTGGCTTTCGACTACCTGAGCAAGCAGGGCGGCAGCATCGTGCTGGGCAACGGCGCCAACACGATCGGGGCGTTCGCCGGCGACTGGGAGATTACCTTCGGCAAGGTGCCGGGCGGCGGCACGGCGGAGGACAGCGGCAACAGCCTCGTCTACCTGATCCCCGACCTCGGCAGCCGGCATACGGTGCGGGCGGGCGGCGGCCACGACACGTTCGTCATCGGCCGGATCTTCGCCTCGCCGCTCCAGCCCGACGGCGGCGTGGTCGACATCACCGCCGGCCCCGGCGAGGACTGGTTCGTCTTCGACCAGTCGGGGCCGTTTCCGTCGATCACCTCGGCGCAGAAGCTTGACGGCGGCGTCGACCGCGACCGCATCCTGCTGGTCGACGGGGCGCTGAACGAAAACGATTCGCTGTTCGGCCAGGTCACCAGCGTCGAGGAGCTGCAGCTGGCCGTCGGCAAGTTCGACAACAGCCTGCTGCTGAACTTCTTCGCCAACCAGTCCGGCCTCGACACGATCTTCACGACCGGTGGCGGCTCGAGCAACGTGTTCTTCGAGGGCACCGGCTTCACCAACGCCGTGACTTACCGCATCGCCACCGGCGACACCGGCGGCGACGCCGTCATCGTTGCGGCCCTGCCGACCGGCAGCAACGCCATCACGGTGCGCAGCTCCGTGACCGGCTTCGACACCGCCTTCGAATCCGGCCTGCTGACCAAGGCGATCAACCCGGGCACCGGCCTCGAGACGCCGTCCGGCATCTTCGCCAACCCGTTCGCCGCCAACACCCTCGAGCTGGTGGCCGACGGCACGACCGCCAACGTGTTCGGCAATGGCACGTTCGGCGTGCACGACGTGCAGCGCATCGTCGGGGTTTCGGGCGGATCGTCGGCGGCGCAGACGGTGTGGCTGGTCAACGACCCGGCCCTCTTCACCAGCACCACGACGATCGATCTCGGCGCCGTCGAGGGACCGACGACGGCGTACGGCGTCGGCAGCTCGCTGGCCCTGTCGATCACCGGCGGCCAGGGGGCGACCAACCTGCAGGGCGGCTTCGCAGGAGACACCATCGTCGCCAAGGGCACCGGGCCCGGGCTGGGCAGCAACTTCCTGTGGGGGGCCGGCGGCGGCGACGTCGTGACCGGCGTGGCCGGCGGCGCCGGCAACGATGTCGGAACCACCTTCCTGATCGATTCGCAGTTCGAATCGCCCGGCGGCCCGCAGCAGGGGCCGGCCGGGATCGACCTCACGATCACCAACTTCCACAGCGACACCGACACGGTGCTGATCAATCCCGGCGCGCTGGCGCTGGGCGACATCCCGGTGTTCATCGGCACGGCGGCGGACTATCTCGGTGCGCTCGCCCTGCTCGCGGGCGGCGGAGCGGCTCAGACGCAGGCGGTGTTCCAGGCCGACATCGGCGGGACCTGGGTGGATGCCGACAACAACGGGTTGCTGAACAGCCTCGACATCCTGTGGTTCAACCTGCCGGGCTTCGCCAGCCCGGGCTACCAGCCGGGCTCGACCAACTTCGGCAACCTGCTCGGCCTGTTCACCGGCGCTGAGGTGACGGCCTACATCGATTCGAAGCTCAATCCCGAGAGCGACCTCGTGGTCTCGGACACCCTGCAGCCCGGGCAGTTCCTGTTCGGCGGCGGGCCGGGCATCGGCGACAAGCTGACGCTCGACGGCGGCAACGTCGCCGACGGCGTGCTGATCGGCTTCGAGAGTCTCGAGTTCGCCGACGGCAAGGTGGGGACCCTGTCGGTCAAGCAGTGGAACACCTTCAACCTGGTGCCGGGGGCGATCACCGGCCCCGGCATCAACACTGCCCGCTTCCTCGACGGGTTCGGCTTCGTCAGTACCGGCATGATCACCGTGGCGGCGATCGAGAACTACGACTTCTCGGCCCTGAGCGAGGGCATCCTGATGTCGACGCGCGCCTTCTTCGGCATGGGCAATCCGCAGGGACCGGGCACGGCGACCGGCACGGCGTTCGACGACACGTTCAACGTCACCGATCTCGAGCTCAAGGCCGGCTTCACGATCGACGGCGGCGGCGGCGACGATACGATCAACGTCGACGCGGTCCTGACCTTCGGCAATTCGTTCACCCAGAACCCTGCATACCCGGCGGCCGGTTCCGGCCAGACCAACGCGGTGGTGCTGAACGTCGAGAACCTGAGCCTGCTCGACGGCTTCAACACCGTCGGCTTCAATCCTGGCACTCAGTTCGTCAACGTGATCGGCGGGGCGTTCAACGACCTCATCATCAATCCGCAAAACCTCGATCCGGGCTGGTTCCTGGATGTGATGGGCAATGCCGGATTGGCCTTCCCCTTCGAGAACGTCATCCAGGTGACCGGGCAGGCGAACAACCTCAGCCTGGGTACGATCCAGGCGACGGGCGGCACCGTGTCCCTGAACATCGGCACTCCCCTCCCGACGAATCCGTCGAACACGACGATGACGTTTCAGCAGTACCAGCTGTTCCAGTCGTCGATCTTCAACATCTTCCTGACGGGCGGGTCGACCTTCGCCAACACCACGATCTCGTTCGTCGATTCGGTGACCGGCGCCGCGCTGCTCGACAGCAGCGTCGGCAACTGGGTGTTCTCGTCGGCCGATGACACCTTCACGGTGTCGCCGGACGATGGCGCCCTCAAGCAGAACATCAATATCGCCTCGGGCGGCGACGATACCCTGGTGTTCGGCACCGGCGTCTTCTCGGGGGACCTGGTTGGCGCCGGCGCCGACGATTCCGTCGTGTTCCTGGCCGAACCCACCGACATCAAGGGCGTCAACGGCGGCGGGGCGACAGGCGCGGGGGTCGCGATCTTCAACGACACGCCGTCCAGCGTCACGATGACGGTGGAGCAGCACAACGGCTTCGGCGCGCCGTTCAATACCACCGGGGGCACGCAGACCATCACGCTCGCGACATCGGGCACGGCGACCGGCGACGGCGGGATCGAGCATTATGTGCTGGCGAACGGGGACGACACGTTCAAGGTCGCGCCGGACAGCGAGGCGTTCGAGCAGACCGTCGACGTCAGCTCGGGCGGTGTCGACGTCATCCAGTACGGCAGCCCGTTCAGCGGCAACCTGACCGGCGCCGAGGGCGACGACACCGTGCAATTCCTGGCGGGCGGCGGCGATGTCGACATCGCCGAGGTCAACGGCGGCGCCGAGACCGGGGCGGGCACGGCGAGCTTCGGCAACGCCGACATCACGGTCTCGATGACGCTCGAGCAGCACAACGGGTTCGAGCCGCCGTTCATCGACACGGACGGCACGCAGACCATCGTGCTCACGACGGTGGGTGTCGTCATTGGCGACGCCGGCATCGAGAACTACGTGGTGATAGGCGACGGCGACTACACGTTCGTGCTCGCCAAGGACAATGACGGGCTGGTGGGCGGCAGCCAGAACCTCGACCTGGTCGATCCAGATGTCTTCGACGATACCGTCGTGTTCGGCCCCGGCACTTTCTCGGGTATGCTGGCGAATGCCGGCAAGGGCGACCTCGTGAAGTTCAGCGGAGGTGCGACCGACATCTCGGGCCTGAATGGCGGCAAGGCGACCGGCGCGGAGCATCTCGGCTTCAACGGCGGCGACCCCTCGGCGACGCTCGTCGACGCCACGCTGACGGTGGCTCAGCACAACGCCTTCACCCACCCTTCCTGACCACGGCGGGCATCCAGACCATCACGCTTGCGACCGACGGCACTATTACCGGTGACATCGGCATCGAGCAGTACGTCCTGGGCGAGGACAAGACGAACGCTAACCTGTTCACGGTCGGCGTCCTTGGCCAGAGCGTGACCGGCCGGTCCGATGACGACACGGTCGTCTATTCCTTCGGCGGCCCGTCGGGCGTCCTGCTGGGCGGCACCAACAACGCCGCGGGCGACACGCTGATCCTCCAGGCGGCCAACAACGAGTTGGCCACGGGCAGCGGCGAGTTCGAGAACCTGACCTTTGCGGCGGCCGGCAGCTCGATCCTGAGGATGGACAATGCAGCCCACACGGGCTTCACCGGCAACATCTTGGCACCTGGGACCAACGACACGATCATCCTGACAACGGCTATCAATGGTTCCGGACTGGCAAACATCGAGAACTACCAGCTCATTTCGAGTACCGGTACCAACTTCTTCATCTTCACCGATTCCCAGACGGGAACGGTGAGCGGTGCCGACAACCGCGCCGATAACTTTATGGCGACGGCATCTCAGGTCGCCAATGTCTCCCTGCTATACGGTGGCGCCGGCACGAATACCGGCAATTTGATCATCACGACCGACGCGGCGGGGCTGGATCTCGCGACCAGGACCAAGAATATCAACTTGATCCAGCTCTCGGTCGGGGCATCGGCCAACGTGATCGGTGCCAACAATTTCGGCGGCAACCAGGTCAGCGTGATTGCGGCCGCGGACACTATCTATACGATGGGTTTCGGCGGCTTTCAGTCCTACCAAGGCGCTGTCGGACGGGACGATGTCACCTTCACGATGCCAACCGGCGCCTACCAGCTCGGGCCCGGTAACGACATCCTGAGATCGAAGGCCAGTGGCGCCATCACCGCTGTTCTCATGGACGGCGGCGACGGCTTCGACACCCTGTCGCTGACCAACGATGACGACCTCTCGGGCGCGATGGGAGTGTCCAACTTCGAGGACCTGCAGTTGGCCAACAACGCCTCGGTCACGATGACTGCGACGCAGTACAACCAGTTCACGACCAACTCGGCGGCGCCGGGAGCCAACACCATCACCATCGTGCCGAACGCGGGGGTCGGCTTCTCGGGTACGACCTTCGCCGACGTCGAGAACTACATTCTCAACGGCGATGCCCCCACCCACGCCTACAAGATCGCTGGCAGCAACCAGACGATAACCGACTATCAAACGACGGACATCCTGAATACCGCCGACATTGCCGGCGGCCTGGAGAATGTCACTTTGATTGCCACTGCTGGTGTTCGGTACACGGTGACCGACAAGGGTGGCGGCATCAATCACACCTTCGTCTTGGGACCGGGCGTGGACAGCGTGGAATTTGGCGGCGGTCATAGCGGCGTCGACATCAATCTTGGAGAAGGCATCAACACTGTCCTCGTGAAGGGCGCGCTCTCGGGCACGCTGCATGGCCTCTCCATCGTGGGCACCGTTGACCAATTGTTTCTCGGGGACACCGCAGATCTCACTGGTCTCACGATCGTCGACTACGAGATACTCGTCGTCGTTGGCGGCGCGACTGTCACGATGTCGTCGGAAATCTGGGACGAATACGTTGGCACCAATGGCAAGTCCACATTCCAGCACACTGTCCTCGGCACTCCGGGCGGCAGCCACATTGTCGTCCTGACCAGCACCGCAGAAGGCCAAACGACGGCCTTCACTGACGGCTTCTTCCCGATCGCGGGCTACAAATTGGCGAGCGCGGGAGACGACTTTTTCCGCGTCAACAACGTCAGCACGAGCGCGAGCAGCCAGGTCACGGTCGACCTGTCCGGTGGCGGCTCCGACTCGATCGTGCTGAACGATGGGCCAAGTGCAACGCTCAATGGGCAAGACGTGCGCACGACGCTCACCAACTTCACGGTGGGCGCGAGCGGCGATGTCGTGCAGATCCAGCTGAACGGTGCTTCGCTCTCGAGCGGGGCGTTCCAGGGCATCGCGGCGGCGGATACCAACATCGCCGCAGGTACGACGACGGTCGTCTACAACTCCGGCCTGGCGATGCTGAGCAGCACGTGGTCCGAGGCTGATGCGCGGACGGCTCTCGAAAGCGCATTGGGCGCGGGCACGGTTGCCGATGAGCAAGTCCTGACTGTGGCGGCAGCCTTTGCTGGCGGCACCTACATCATGGCCGTGCAGGTCAAGAGCGACGACACGTTTGCGAATGCCAATATCGATCTCGTCGGCGCGCTGTCGAACACGAGCGTCAACGGCTTGACCTTCGACAATTTCAGCTGACGTTGGAGGCGGGATCGTCGGGGGCCGCAAGGTGGAACGGCGGGCGACCTTAGTCGCCGCTGTTCCGCATTTCAGGCGACGAACAGCCGCGCGCCGGTGGGCGCGGCGCGCGCCTTGTCGAGCGCCTCCATCGTGGTGCGGTAGCCGATCTCGACGGCGGCGTCGAAGCCGGTCCAGTCGAGCAGATCGAGATGGTTCATCGGCGGCACGATCAGCAGGTCGGCCGCGGCGCGGTCCTCGGCGGCGCGGGCGGCGCTGGCGACCAGGGCGGAGCGCAGCAGGATGCGCACGATCGAGGGGATGGGCAGGGTCTCGTTGCGCTTCCAGATCATGCGGCGGAAGAACTGCCACGCCGACCATGGCTCGGTGACGCCGGCGCCGGCCGCCAGCGCGCCGCCGGTGTCGATGTCGACGCCGATCGTCATGCCGCGCCCCTGGCGGCGCATGGCACGTACCGGGAAGTTGTCGATCACGCCGCCGTCGACATGGACCTCGCCCGCCTCGTTGAACGGCGGGATGACGCCCGGGATGGCGACCGAGGCGCGCAGCCAGCGCCACAGCCTTCCCGCGGTGTGGATGTCGGCGTTCGAGGTCGTGAGATTGGCGGTGACGCAGTAGAAGGGCAGGACGAGGTCCTCGATCTCCTTGTCGCCGAAGGCGGTGCGCAGCAGCCTCGTGACGTGCCGGCCGGTGAACAAGGAGATGAACGGCAGCGTGTAGTCGTTCAGCGGATTGGTGTCGACGAAGGAGGCGCGGAAGCGCTCGGTCAGCTCTTCGTCCGACCAGCGCGAGGCGACGCCGGCGGCGACAATCGCGCCCATGCTGGTGCCGCCGACCTGGTCGACCGGCACGCCCGACAGCCGCAGCGCCTTGACGACGCCGATATGGGTGAAGGCGCGTGCGCCGCCGCCCGCCATGACCACGCCGACGGAATGGCCGGTCAGCAGCCGGGCCAGCCGATCGATGTCGGCGGGGATGTCGAGCCGGATGTGGTGATGCTGGCCGTACAGGCCGCCGGCCAGGACCGGCGCGGTCGCCCCGGCGGACGGGTCGCGCCCTTCGTGCAGCAGCACCAGTTCGCGCCGGCGGTGGAACACCGCGCCGCTCTGCGCCGTCTCGATTTCGAACGGCAGGCGGGTCGGGCGGTCGTCGTCGGCTTGGCGGACCACGACCAGGCAGTCGGCCTGGCGCAGGCAGAGCTCGGTCCATCTGGTGGCCGTCGGATCGGCGCGATAGAGGACGAACGACGATTCGGTCTCGCAGCGCGCGAACCATTCCGGCTCCTGGTCGATCGAATCGGGCCCGAGCATCTGGACCTGGGTGCCGATGCGCCCCAGCGCGCTCGCGAGCAGGACGGCGAAGCGCGCCGACGGCACGTTGGGGCCCGCCGGCAGCAGGGCGAAGGTGCGCGGCGCGCGGCGGCGCTTGGCCGGCCCCAGGGCGTTGCGCATGGCGACGCTGCGCATCAGCGTCGGCAGCACCTCCGGATGGAGCGCCGTCAGCCGGTCGAAGCTCGTGCGCCCGAGCCGCCAGACCTCGCTGTCGCGCAACGCGGCGACGCTGCGCGTGCGCTGGGTGTGCGACAGCAGGGACATCTCGCCGACGATGTTGCCGGGCGGGATCTCCGCCATCAGGATCGGTTCCTCGGCGCTGTCGTCGTCCTCGTGACGGAATACGCCGAGGCAGCCCGAGGCCACGACATAGACGGCGTCGGCCGGCTCGCCCTGGCGGAACAGCGGGGCGCCGCCGGGCAGGGCGGTCAGGGCCATCTCGCGCTCGACCGCCGCCATGCTGTGCGAATCGAGATCGGCGAACAGAGGCGCGCGCTGCAACGCGCGGCGGAGTCGGAGCCGCGCCGTGTCTTCGCTCGGCGCGAGCAGGCTCACCAGAGATCCCTCATGGCCGGGACCGCGCCATTGACAAGGAACAGACTCTTCCGCTGGGAGCGCGCCACTCCGATGGTGCTCATGGGATCCGTGATCGGGAAGAAGAGCGCCATCTTGGCGGAGATTACTCCGCCACCAGTGGCGCGCTCCCAGCGATGAGCGCCGCTGACGTGGCGCACTCTCGACATGGATCCCCCGCGGTTCATGTATTGAGCCCCCTCATGCGTTCAGCCCCGCGAGCGCCCAGCCGATCGTCTGGGCGGCGCGCGCCCACACCATGTCGCGCCACTTGTCGCCGGACGGGAAGAAGCGCTCCTTGATCTCGGCCTTGATCTGTTTGCCGAGCGGCGAGGCGAGGTCGCCGCGCTGGTGCAGCCAGTTGTCGGCGCGCACCGCGGTCAGCACCTCGGGCACGGTGTAGGTGCCGTACTCGATGGCGATCGAGGTCACCTCGGCGTCGGGCAGCTCCTGCGGGAAGCAGTCGGTCATGACGCCGACCACCACTGCCGAGGTCGAGGTGCCGCTTTCGGGCGAGGTCATCTCGTCGCCGTACCAGGCGCGCGAGCGCGCGAAGGATTTCGCGTCGGGCGCGACGGCGCAGATCAGCTCGCCGTGACCGAACGGGCCGAGGCCGGTGTGGAAGTCGATGATCCCGACGCGGCGCGCGGCCGACAGCTCCCGGCGGGCGATGGCGCGGATCGTGCGGTTGCTCCAGGTCGGCGCATTGCCGCCGAAGAACACGCCGTCGGGATGGGTGTACTGGCCGGCACTGATCGCGCCCTGCAGGCCGTAGGCGCCGTGCGTCTGGCTGTAGGCGTCGAACACGCGACTGGTCTCGGCGAGGCTCGCCTCGTTCCACTCTGGGGGCAGGATGGAAGCGGCCAGCGCCTCGTAGCCCGCGTTCTTCGGATAGGCCTTGTCGTGGTCGACGAAGTTGCGGTTGAGGTCGACGTTGTCCTCGGTGACGCGGCGGCTCCAGGCGAAGCCGTAGGGATTGATGGCGTGGATCAGCAGGGCGCCGGTGTTTTTCGGCAGCCTGGCCGGCCCGCCGTTCTTCAGCCACGCGATCTCGGCGCCCGAGCCGCAATGGCCCTCGACGCCGTGCGTGCCGGCGATCAGCACCAGCATGTGCGGTGCGTCGGCCGGGCCGAAGCGCGCGGTATCGAGATAGAGCAGCTCGCCGCCGGGCCCGCGCGCCCTGGGATTGAACCACGAGCGCAACGCCCCGCCCGCCTCCGCCGCCGCACAGAACTTCGGCCGCGCCTCGGCGTAGCTCTCGGAAAAACACGCTGAAATCAAAACCATCATTTCCTCCGGCTGCATGGTAGCACGAAGGCGATGGCGCCGTGGGGGCACGCGCTGCACTGCAGCACCCCTGATCCTCCTTGCCAAGCTTTGCTTGGGGAGGTGGCGCGTCTTTCGCGACGGAGGGGTCATGCCTCATGCGGACCGCGGGCGTCCCGCCCGCTCATGATCATGAGATGAGCGGCGCATTTGAATGCGCCGGGCGGGCGAGACGCCCGCGGTCCGGAAGACCATGGCCCCCTTTGTGCCGCGCAAGGCACGATACCTCCCCAGCGAAGCTGGAGAGGTCCTCTAGGAGTCGTATTGCAGCAGCGCCTCGACCGGCATCCTGAGGCGCTTGCGGCCGTCCAGGAAGGTGAGCTCGATCACGCAGGCGGCCGCCGGGACGACGCCGCCGACCTGCTCGAGCAGGGTCGCGGCCGCCGCCATGGTGCCGCCGGTTGCCAAAAGGTCGTCGACCAGGACGACGCGCATGCCCCTGCTTATGGCGTCCTGCTGGACCTCGATCGTGTCGGTGCCGTACTCCAGGGCGTAGGTGTGGCGCACCGTCGTGCCGGGCAGCTTGCCCTGCTTGCGCAGCATCACGAAGCCGGTGCCGAGCGCCAGGGCGAGCGGCGCCGCCAGCAGGAAGCCGCGCGATTCGATGCCGGCCAGGACGTCCGGCCTGTGCGGGCGCACCGCGTCGGCCATGCGCTCGATCGTGGCGTGCCAGGCCTTGGCGTGCGCCAGCAGCGTGGAGATGTCGTAGAACAGGATGCCCGGCTTGGGAAAATCCGGGATCGAGCGGATGTGCTTCTTGAGATCGATGTCGTCGCTCATTGGGTCGCTCATGGACGGGGACTCCTGCGCTCAGCTGTAGGCCGGCGGCGGCTCGAAGCCGCGATATTCCTTCTCCAGCAGCTTGGCGAAGGCGATGGTGGTGTAGTCGTCGTACTGCCGGCCGACGACCTGGACGCCGATCGGCAGGCCGTCCGCCGTCTGGCCGATCGGCACGGCGGTCGACGGCAGGTAGGTGACGCCCGTGTAGCCGGCCCAGAAGATCTGGTCGACGACCGGCAGCTTCCTGTTGTTGATCACGATGGTGCGCTCGTGCCGCGGGTCGACATGGTCGTGCGTGAACGCCGCCCCCATGGAAATCGGACAGATCATCACGTCGAAATCGTCGAAGAACTTGTCCCATGCCAGCCGGAAGCGATGGCGGCGCTCGTTGAGGTGCAGCCAGGTCCGGTGCGGCAGCGAATTGCCGCGCTGCATCTGGGCGAAGTAGCTCTTGTCGCTGGCGGACAGCGAGGCGGCATCGGCGGCGGCCTTGGCGAAGGCCTCGTCGCTCAGCCGCCCCGAGGTCGCCGCGCGCAGCAGCTTGACGTAGACGTCGGCCAGCTCGGTGGTATCGAACGCCGGTCGCGCCTTGTCGTCGACCTTGGCCTTCTTCTTGGCGAGGAAGTCGGCCAGCTTCTGGATCTCGCCCTGGACTGCGCGGTCGACAGGGGCGTTGCGGTCGGTGCGCAGCACGGCGACGCGGAAGTCGCGCAGCCGGCTCTTCTTCGCTCGCGGCAGCGAAAGCTTCCAGCCGCGTCCGTCGATCTCGTCGGGGCCGGCCATGGCGTCGAGCGCGATCTCGAGATCCTCGGCGCCGCGCGCCAGGGGACCGACCACGTTGATGTCGCCATAGGCCACGGTGTTGCCCAGCCGATGACCCTTGGGGCAGACCACGCCCCAGGTCGGCTTGTGGCCCCACACGCCGCAATAATGCGCCGGGTTGCGGATCGAGGCGCCGATGTCGCTGCCCGCCTCGATGCCGGTCAGGCCGGCCGCCAGCGCCGCCCCCGAGCCGCCCGACGAGCCGCCGGGCGTGCGCGACAGGTCCCACGGGTTGTTGGTCTGGCCGTAGATCGCGTTGTAGCTCTGCCAGTCGGCGAGGTTGAGCGGCACGTTGGTCTTGCCGAACAGGGTGACCCCGGCGGCGAGCATGCGCTCCACCACCAGCGCATTGGTCTCGGCGACGGTATCCTTGAAGGCGGGATCGCCCCAGGTCGTCGGGAAGCCCGCGACGTCGAACGATTCCTTGATCGTCATCGGCACGCCGTGCAGCGGCCCCAGCTTTTTCCCCGCCTTGACCGCCCGGTCGGCCGCCTTTGCTCGTTTGCGGGCGCCTTCGATGTCGGTGGCGATCACCGCATTGAGTTCGGGATTGTAGGTCTCGACCCGCTTCAGGTAGAGATCGAGCAGCTCCAGGCAGCCGATCTTCCTCTTCCGGACCGCCGCGGCGAGCTGTTTGGCGGTCTGGAAGGGCAGGTCGAGCGGCATGGCGGGTCCGGGCGGAAGGCGATGAAGGGACTAGCCCGTACCACATCGCCGCCGCTCATGCGAAGCGCGCGTCCTCATTCTCCTCCCCAGCTTCGCTGGGGAGGTGTCGCCGTAATCGGCGACGGAGGGGTCGAGCTTTCTTGGACCGCGGGCGTCACGCCCGCTCATGCTCATGATCATGAGCATGAGCGGGCGAGACGCCCGCGGTCCAGGAAGACCATGACCCCTCCGCTTGCCTGCGCGAAGCCGAAGCGGCTTCGCTTCGGCGAAGGCAGGTCCGCGAAGACGCGGATACCTGTACCTTTTCCAGACCTGAGTAGGTGAGCGGCGTAGGGGTTGCCCCATGGGCGACGGGCCGAATGTCGTATCCTGCCAGGACCGAGCCAGTCCGTCGGGAGCAACCAGCGGACACCTCGTGCCTCGAGCACCCGGGGAGGACATGTGCCCCGACGGATTGGCCGCGATCGATGCCCAGTAGGAAGTCCGCGCTGGTAAGGCGAATCCGGTTGAAGGATGCCGGAGGCGGGCCCACAGTCGAGGGCCCCGACGGATGGAGGAAACCGATGTCGACTGCCGCAGCCGCCAAGTCTCGCCCGCGCAAGTCCACGCCCGCGACGTCCAACCAGAAGATCGGCCACGCCCGCGCCGCCGACCCCGTGCTGGTCAAGGGCCGCCGCGACTTCTTCAAGTACCGCGACCTCGAGGTCGACAAGGCCAGCGGCGGCGCGATGCGCGCCCAGGTCATGTCGGCGAGCCAGGGCATGAGCCGCCCGACCGGCTGGCACTATCACGAGTGCGAAGGCCAGTTCGTCTACATGATGAAGGGCTGGGTCGATTTGCAGTTCGAGGACGGCCGCACCATCCGGGTCGAGGAGGGCGATTCCCTGTTCATCCCCGGCTACCTGCCGCACAACGAGATCAGGACGTCCGACACCATGGAAATCCTCGAAGTCTCCGTGCCGGGCAAGATGGGCACCACGCCCTGCGAGCCGCCGCCGGGTTTCAAGGACTGATACGCCACGGCAACCTGCTGGCGGCGCTGCCGCGCGCCGCCGAGCAGGAGCAATTCGATCCGCTGGTCGAGTCGCAGGGCATCCGCATCGAGCGCATCGTCTCGACCGGCCAGGCGAGCCCCGCTGGCTTCTGGTACGACCAGCCCGACGACGAGTTCGTCGTGCTGCTCGCCGGCGCCGCCGTGCTGCGCTTCGAGGGCGGCGACCAGCGTTTCGACCTCAAGCCCGGCGACTGGCTCGAGATCCCCGCGCATGTCCGCCATCGCGTCGACTGGACGCAGGCCGATCCGCCGACGGTGTGGCTTGCGGTGCATCGCGCGCGGCGCGCGTGATAGGAGGACCGCGGGCGTCCCGCCCGCTCATGCTCATGGCCGGGAGCGCGCCACTCATAGGCGCCAACTTTGCCAAAAGAAAGCGTCATGCGCTGGGAGCGCGCCACTCCGATGGCGCTCTTCTTGGTGATTACACATCCCATGAGCGCCATCGGAGTGGCGCGCTTCCAGCAAAGTGGCGACGTCGATGGGCAAAGTTAGCGCCTATGAGTGGCGCGCTCCCGGTCATGAGATCCGTCGCTCGCCATCGCTCAGGCTCGTTCCTGGATCGCGGGCGCCCCGCCTGCTCACGATTCTATGAGCGGACGAGACGCCCGAGGTCCGATGAGCGCACCGTCCCTCACCAGGCATCGATCATCGGGCGCTTCTTGCCAGCGCGGGGTGGCGGCGGGCGGATGGCGGTCAGCAGGCTGGCGATCCAGGTGCGCGTTTCGGCCGGGTCGATCACGTCGTCGACCGTGAAGTTGGTCGAGCGGTTCAGGGCTTTCCCGGCTTCGTAGGCCTTCGCCACCATGCTCTCGTAGAACTCGCGGCGCTTCTCGGGATCCTCGATGGCGGCGAGCTCGGCGCGATAGCCGAGCTTGACCTGGCCTTCGATGCCCATCGGCGCGAACTCGCCGGTCGGCCAGGAAACGTAGAAGTAGGGGGCCCGGTAGTTGCCGCCGGCCATCGCGCTCTGGCCGAGGCCATAGGCCTTGCGCAGTATGACCGTGAAGTAGGGCACGCTGAGATTGCTGCTGGTCAGGAACATGCGGGCGGCGTGACGCACCAGCCCGGTCTTCTCCGCCTCCGGCCCGACCATGATGCCCGGCGTGTCGCAGAGATTGACGATCGGGATGTCGAACGCGTCGCACAGCTGCATGAACCGGGCGCCCTTGTCGGAGCCGTCGGAATCCACCGCCCCGCCGACATGCTTCGGATCGTTCGCGATCACCCCGACCGCTCGACCCTCGATGCGGATGAGCGCGGTCACCATGGTGCGGCCGAAATCCCTGCGCAACTCGAGCGTCGAGCCTTCGTCGGCCAGGGTGTGGATGACGTCGCGCACCTCGTACACGCGCAGCCGGTTCTCCGGCACGACATGGCGCAGGCGCCGCTGGTCCGGCGCCGACCATTCCCTGAACGGTCCCTGGAAGTAGGCGAGATACGTCTTGGCGGCGGCGACGGCCTCCGCCTCGTTCCGGACGGCGATGTCGACGACGCCGCTCTTCGTCTGCACGTCGATCGGGCCGATGTCCTCGGGCGCGAACACGCCGAGCCCGCCGCCTTCGACCATCGCCGGGCCGCCCATGCCGATGTTGGAGTCGGCCGTCGCGATGATGACGTCGCAGCAGCCCAGCAGCGATGCATTGCCGGCGAAGCAGCGGCCGGCAACGATTCCGACGACCGGCACGTAGCCGGACAGCTGGCCGAAATGGTGGAAGGTGTCGAAGCCGATGAAGCCGCCGTAGTCGTCGTCGCCCGGACGACCGCCGCCGCCTTCGGCGAACAGGACGAACGGCATGCGCCCGGCCTCGGCGATGTCGATGATCTTGTCGGTCTTCCAGTGATTGTGGACGCCCTGGGTCCCGGCGAAGACGGTGTAGTCGTAGGCCATGACGGCGACACTGGCGGCAGTGGCATCGAACCGATCGCCGTTGACCTTGCCGACGCCGGCGACGAGCCCGTCCGCCGGGCTGCGCGTCAGAAGGTCGTCGAAACCGCGCCGCCGCCGCTGCGCGGCAATGACGAGCGGGCCGTACTCGACGAAGCTTCCGGGGTCGACCAGGTCGGCGACGTTCTCGCGGGCGGTACGATTTCCGGTCTTGCGCCGCCGCTTGACCGCATCGGGCCGGCTTTCGTCGAGCGTCAGGGCGCGCCGGTCCAGCACTTCCTTCAAGTCCGGACGGATCGCGTCCAGATCGGCCTGGCCGATGGCGTCCTGCGCTTCGCTCGCGACCTCTGCCGGCTCGAGCGTCACCAGGAGCTGGCCTTCCCACAGCGCCTCGCCGGGCTCGACATGGATCGCGCGCACCATGCCCGCTTCAGGCGCGATGACCGCGTGCTCCATCTTCATGGCCTCCATGACGCAGACCTCGGCGCCGCGCGGCACGGCGTCGCCCGCCTGGACGGCGAGCGTGACGACCGTGCCCTGCAGCGGCGTGCGGATGGCGATCATTCCCTCCGGCGCCAGTTCCTCCGGCGCACGGGCAGCCCCGGCGGGCCCGTCGCCCTGTCGCCGGTCGGCGCTCTGGCCATAGGCAAGCACGGACAGCGGATCGGTCGCGTCGACCTTGACGCCGGCGCGACCACGCCCGACCTGGGCCGCGCGGCCCGGCTCGGGCGCGTTTGGGGCGGCGTAGAAGCGCGGATGCACTTTGGCGCCGCTCGCCGCCAGCCCGGCCGCGTTCGCCTCGACGTACCCGGTGTCGAAATCGCCGCGGCACACCGCCTCCTGCCGCACGAGGTTCTGCAGAAACGCGATGTTCGTCGGCACGCCGGCGACATGGAACTCGCACAGCGCGCGATAGCCCTTGGCCGTCATATCCTCGACCCGGCCGGATCCGGCATGGACGATCAGCTTGGCGAGCAGCGAGTCGTACGACGGATTGGTCGTGTATCCGGCATAGCCGTAGCTGTCGACGCGGATGCCGGCGCCGGACGGCGGCTCGAAGACCGTCATGGCGCCCCCGCCGGGCTTCGCCGACCCGTCGGGCTGCATGGTCTCGGTGTTGATACGGAGCTGCATCGCCATGCCGCGCGGGACCGGCGGCGCGTCCGCCGTCAGCCCAAGGTCCGCGAGCCTGGCGCCAGTGGCCAGCCGCAATTGCAGGTCGACGAGATCGAGGCCGGTGACCGCTTCGGTCACCGTGTGCTCGACCTGCAGGCGCGGGTTGGCCTCGATGAAGGAGAAGTCGCCATTGTCGCGATCGACCAGGAACTCGAACGTGCCGAGGCTGCGGTAGCCCGCCGCCCGGGCCAGCGTCAGCGCGGCGTCCAGCAGGCGTTGACGAACGTCCGGATCCAGGTTCGGCGCCGGGGCGAGCTCGACGAGCTTCTGGCGCTGGCGCTGTAGCGAGCAGTCGCGCTCCCAGACATGCATGACCGACGACCCGTCGCCGACGATCTGGACCTCGATATGCCGCGCGCTGTGGATCAGCTTCTCGACGAAGAGGTCGCCCGATCCGAACGACGCGGTTGCCTCCGACCGGCATCGCGCGAACGCGTCCTCGAGCTCGGCCGCGGTGCGGGCCGGCCGCATCCCGCGGCCGCCGCCGCCGGCGACCGCCTTGACCATGACCGCGCCGTCGGCGCCGAGCCCGGCCAGGAAGGCCCGGGCCTCCGGGAGCGTCGTCGGCGCGGCGGTTCCCGGCAGGACCGGCACGCCGAGCGAGCGCGCGAGGTCGCGCGCCTTGTGCTTGTCGCCGAAAATCTCCAGCGTCTCCGGCGCGGGGCCGACGAACACCACGCCGGCTTCGGCGCAGGCCCGCGCAAAGCCGGCGTTCTCCGAGAGGAAGCCGTATCCGGGATGAATCGCCGCCGCGCCCGCCTCCCGCGCCGCTTTCAGGATGGCCGAGGCGTCCAGATAGGCGGCGGCGCCGCGACCCGGCAGCACCATGGCTTCGTCGGCTTTCCGCGTGTGCAGGCTGGCTTCGTCATCGGCGGGGTAGACCGCGACGCTGCTCATGCCCAGCTCGGCCGCGGCGCGGAAGATGCGAATGGCGATTTCACCACGGTTGGCGACGAGCAGCTTCAGGTTTGTCATGTTCTCCGACACTCGATTTCTTTGGGAGCAGTCGCCGGTGGCGAAGCATCCGATGTCATCAGGGTCAGCCGGTATTGGCCTCCCGGGCAGTCTAGCCGCTCGCCGGTCTCTTGCGAGCGCCAGACCAGGCGGACCGTTCGCGTATCGAACGCATCGTCGGCGGGTGTGATCATGCTCATGCGGACCGCGGGCGTCCCACCCGCTCATGTTCATGAGCCTTGAGCGGGCCGGACGCCCGCGGTCCAGGATGACTACCGCCCCCGCGGCTTTGCCCGCGCCGTCGGCGGGTGTGATCATGCTCATGCGGACCGCGGGCGTCCCGCCCGCTCGTGTTCATGAGCCTTGAGCGGGCGGGACGCCCGCGGTTTAGGATGACTACCGCCCCCGCGGCTTCGCCCGCGCCATCGGCGGGTATGATCATGCTCATGCGGACCGCGGGCGTCCCGCCCGCTCGTGTTCATGAGCCTTGAGCGGGCGGGACGCCCGCGGTCCAGGATGACCACCGTCCCCGCGGCTTTGCCCGCGCCGTCGGCGGGTGTGATCATGCTCATGCGGACCGCGGGCGTCCCGCCCGCTCATGTTCATGAGCCTTGAGCGGGCGGGACGCCCGCGGTCCAGGATGACCACCGTCCCCGCGGCTTCGCCCGCGCCGTCGGCTCGGCGACCAGCGGGTCGTCGGGCCAGTAGTGGCGCGGGTAGCGGCCCTTGAGCTCGGCCTTCACGGCGCGATAGCCGTTGGCCCAGAAGCTCGCGAGGTCGCGCGTGACCTGCACCGGGCGGCGCGCCGGCGACAGGAGCTGGATGGTGAGCGGCACCGCGCCGCCGGCAATGCGCGGCGTGTCGGTCAATCCGAACATCTCCTGCAGGCGCACCGCGAGCGTCGGCTCGGCGGGATTGTCGTAGGCGATCGGCACGCGCGAGCCGCTCGGCACCTCGACATGCGTCGGCGCCAGGCGGTCGAGCTCGCGCTGGCGATCCCACGGCACCAGCGTCTTGAGGGCGGCCTCCAGGTCGAGGCGGGCGAGATGGTCGCGGCGCGACACGCCGTCGAGGAAGGGCAGCAGCCAGTCCTCGAGCGAGTCCGTCAGCGCTGCATCCGAGAGGTCGGGCCAGCTCGCATCGTGCCGGCGCAGGAACGCCACGCGCCGGCGCCAGGTCGCGAGCTCGTCGGTCCACGGCAGGGCCGACAGGCCGAGCTGGCGCACGCCGTCGAGCATCGCCCGTCGCACCGCGTCGGGATCGGGCCGGGCCAGCGGCTTGTCCTCGAGTACGAGCGCGCCCAGCCGGCGCCGCCGGCGCGCCAGGACGGCGCCGTCGCGCTCGCTCCAGCGCACGATCTCCTCGCCGACGATGCGCTCGGCGTAGAGCTCCTCGATGTCGTCGAGGGCGATCGGCGCGGCGAGGAAGATGCGCGAATCCTGCGCCGAGCCGTCGAGATCGGCGACGACTAAAAATTCCTCGGTCGCCATCGGATCGCCTTCGGGCAGGGCGGCGCCGCGGCCGCCCGACAGCAGGTAGCGTCCGGCGGTTCCCGGCCGCCGGCGGCCGATGCGGTCGGGATAGGCGAGGGCCAGCAGGGCGCCTGTCCTGGCGACATCGGGCCTCTCGGTGCGGCTGTCGCGTGGCATCAGGCGGCGCGCTGCCTCGAGGATCAGCCGCAGGGTGCCGTCGCGCTTGCCCGACAGGGCGATGTCGACGCGATGGCGCAGGTCGACGTCACGCTGGCCGGGCGGCAGGCGCAGGAAGTCGCGTTCGCTCAGGATGGCGGCGAGCAGGGCGGCGATCTTCGCCTGCCCCATCGTGCGGCCATGCAGGACGAGATGGGCGAGCCGCGGGTGCTGGCCGAGCCGCGCCATCGCCCGCCCATGCGGCGTGACGAGCCCGGCGCGATCGATCGCGCCCAGGTCGGCCAGCAGGGCCTGCGCCGTCGCCAGGCTGGCGGCGGGCGGCGGCGTCAGCCAGGGCAGCATGGCGGCGCTGGCGCCCCACACCGCGAGCTCGAGCGCCAGCGGCGCCAGGTCGGCGTCGAGGATCTCGGGCGGCGTGAAGGGCAGCAGCCCGCGCTGCGCCGCCTCGGTCCACAGGCGATAGCAGGCGCCGGGCTCGAGCCGGCCGGCGCGGCCGCGCCGCTGGTCGGCCGAGGCCTGGCTGACCCGCAGCGTCTCCAGCCGCGTCATGCCGGATTGCGGCGAGAAACGCGGCACGCGCATCTGGCCGCTGTCAATTACCACGCGGACGCCCTCGATGGTGAGGCTGGTCTCGGCGATCGAGGTCGCCAGCACGACCTTGCGGCGGCCCGGCGGCGAGGGCGCGATGGCGCGATCCTGCTCGGCCGGCGACAGGTCGCCGTAGAGCGGGGCGACGTCGACATCAGGGCCGAGATCGCCGAGCCGTTGCTCGACGCGACGGATCTCGCCGACTCCGGGCAGGAACACCAGCGCGCTGCCGGGCTGCTCAGCCAGCGCGCGACGGACGGTCGATGCCACGACATCCTCGATGCGCCCGGTCGGATCGCGGTCGAGG
>NZ_JBFWZI010000087.1:0-29309 GCF_050185545.1 Reyranella sp.
CGCGAGCGCGGCGTCGGCATCGGCGCCAACACCGCCACGCGCATCCGCGCCGTCACCCATCTCGACGTCAACCGCAAGGACATCGACACTGCGCTCAAGGTGATCAGCGACGCCCTGGCGGCCTGATCTCATCGTCCTCCCCAGCTTCGCTGGCGAGGTGTCGCCATCTTACGGCGACGGAGGGGTCATGACTCATGGGATTCACGACTCGCGTATTTTCTTCAGGATTTCATGACCCACCGACTTCTTGACTCAGAATTCGTGACTCATCTGAGTTCACGACTCATGAGACTCATGACCCCTCCGTCGCCGTAAGACGGCGACACCTCCCCGGCAAAGCTGGGGAGGAGAAGAAGGAGCACCGGAGTCCCGCCAAATGAACGCACCCATCACCCTCGGCCAACCCATCGTCCGCCGCGAGGACCAGCGCTTTCTGACCGGTCGCGGCCGCTATGCCGACGACACGGCGCCGCGCGATGCGCTCGCCGTGCTGTTCGTGCGCTCGCCGCACGCGCATGCGCGCCTGGGCGGAATCGACAGGACCGCCGCCCTCGCCGCGCCCGGAATCGTGGCGATCTACACGGCCGCCGACCTCGTGGCCGACAAGATCGGCCACCTGCCGACGGTCAGCGAGATCAAGGACGAGGCCGGCAACCGGCATCGCGAGCCGCTGCACCTGCCGATGCCGCCGGACAAGGTGCGCCATGTCGGCGACATCGTCGCCATGGTGATCGCCGGCACGCTCGACCAGGCGCGCGACGCCGCCGAGCTGCTCGAGATCGACTACGAGGCGCTGCCGGCAGTGGTGACGGTAGCGCAGGCGCTGGCCGACGGCGCGGCGCTGGTGCACGACGACGTGCCGGGCAACCTGATGTGCCGCTGGGCCAGGGGCGACAAGGCGGCGACCGACGCGGCCTTCTCCCGCGCGGCGCACGTGGCGTCGCTGTCGATCCGCTCGCCGCGCCAGATCGTCCATTACATGGAAACGCGCGCCGCGTGGTCGTCCTACGACCCAGGCGACGACGTCGTCACGGTGACCTTCGCCTCGCAGGGCGTGCAGGTCCCGCACCGGCTGATGTGCGAGCGCGTGCTCAACGTGCCGAAGGAGAAGTTGCGCCTGGTCACCGAGGATGTCGGCGGCGGCTTCGGGCCGAAATATCCGATCTATGCCGAGCCGACCCTGATCGCGTGGGCGACGCGCAAGCTCGGGCGCGGCCTGCGCTGGACCTGCGAGCGCGGCGAGCTCGCCCTGTCGGACAGCCACGCCCGCGACCTGGTCGCGCACGCCGATCTCGCGCTCGACGAGTCGGGCGCCTTCATCGGCCTGCGCGTGAGGGCGGAGGCCAATTTCGGCGCCTATCTGTCGATGTTCGCCCCGACCATCCCGACCACCGGTCTCGCCAAGGTGATCTCCGGGCTCTATCGCATCCCGGCGATCCGCGCCGAATTCGACTGCGCCTTCACCAACACCGTGCCGGTCGACGCGATCCGCGGCGCCGGCAAGCCCGAGGCGCTGTTCCTGCTCGAGCGTCTGATCGACATCGCCGCCCACGAGACCGGCCGCACGCCGGCCGAGCTGCGCCGCCGCAACCTGCTGCGGCCCGAGGAGATGCCCTACGCGGCGGCGAGCGGCTACACCTACGACGCAGCGGACTGCGTGCGCCTGTTCGAGACCGCCCTGCAGGTGGCCGACGCGCCGGCCTTCGCCGCACGGCGTGCCGCCAGCGAGGCGCGCGGCCGACGACGCGGCATCGGCCTCGCCTGCCACCTCCACGGCACGGGCGGCATCGCCGACGAGCACGTCATCGTGCAGGTCGGGGCGGACAAGCTGGTCGCCGCGGTCGGCACGCAGAGCCAGGGCCAGGGGCACGAGACCGTGTTCGCGCAGATCCTCGCCGCCTCGCTCGGCGTGCCGGTCGAGCGCATCGACATCCGCCAGGGCGACACGCGCACAATCCCGCGTGGCGGCGGCACCGGCGGCTCCTCCTCGACCATCATCAGCGGGACGACGATCCGGCGCGCCGCCGACGCGGTGATCGAGCGCGGCCGCGACCTCGCGGCCGAGCGCCTCGAGACGGCGCCGGCCGACATCGCCTACCACAACGGCGCGTTCGAGGTGGTAGGCACCGACCGCCGGCTCGGCCTGTTCGAACTTGCCGCCAGCAAGCCGTTCTCCGGCGACGCCCTGTTCGGTGACAAGATCGACTCGTTCCCGACCGGCGTCATGGTCTGCGAGGTCGAGGTCGATCCAGAGACCGGCGAGGTCCGAGTGGACCGCCTGACCGAGGTCGCCGATTGCGGCGTCGTCGTCAATCCGCGGCTGCTCGCCGGCCAGATTCATGGCGGCATCGCTCATGGCCTGGGCAACGCCCTGTCGGAGCAGGCCATCTACGACGAGGCGACGGGCCAGCTGCTGACCGGCACCCTGATGGACTACGCCCTGCCGCGCGCCGACGACGTGCCGAATTTCACGGTCGAGACCATCGCCACCCCCTCGCCCAACAATTTCATGGGCTTCAAGGGCGTCGGCGAGTTGCCGACCAACGGCGCACCCGCGGCGCTGGCCAACGCCGTGCTCGACGCGCTGGCGCCGCTCGGCGTGCGCCATCTCGACATGCCGCTCACGGCTGAGAAAGTGTGGCAGGCCATTCGCGGTTCATGAGCGGTCGGCGATGAGGGGGCCCAGTCAGGCCTCCAGGACCGTCAGGACGCCGCGCGCCCCGACATAGACGCCGGCGGCCATCACGAACCAGGCGAACACGCGGGCCAGCACGCCCTTCCGGCCGGCCAGCCTGGTATTGGCCTTGGCACCGAGCACCGCACCCACGGCGCCACCGGCGATCAGCAGGCCGGCGACCGGCCAGTCGACCAGGCCCGACCAGGCGTAGCTCGAGGCCGAGGCGATGCCGAAGGCCGTCACCGCCACCAGCGACGCGCTTGCCGCTTCCGGCAGCTCCATGTCGGCGGCGAGGATCAGGCCCGGCACGATCAGGAAGCCGCCGCCGATGCCGAAGAACCCGGAGAGCAGGCCGACGCCCGCCCCCAGCGCCACCAGGCGCGGCAGCAGATGGCGCGCCGTGGCGGCGCTGAGCCAGGGTGACGGCGCCGTGCCGGCGCGCCGCGGCCGCAGCATCATCACGCCGACCACGATCATGAGCAGGCCGAACAGGGCGAGGAGCTTCTGGCCGTCGATCATCTTGCCGAGCGCGGCGCCCGCCAGCGCGCCGCCGATGCCGGCCGCGCTGAACACCAGCGCGCAGGGCCAGCGCACCGGGGCGCGGCGAGCGTGCAGGCCGAGGCTGGCAGCGGCGTTGACCGCCACCGCAAAGGCCGCCGTGCCGATGGCGACATGCGGCGACGGCTCGCCCACGGCGTAGACCAGCAGCGGCACGGCGAGGATCGAGCCGCCGCCGCCGATCAGACCGAGAACGAGGCCGATCAGCGAGCCCGATCCCAGGGCGAGAAGCGAGGTCGACATCAGGCCGCGAGCGCTTTGCGGACCCTACGGTTCCACGGCATGAGGGCGAGCAGCTTGGCCATGCCGCACCAGCCGGTCGTGCCTGCCAAGACCAGGCCGGCGCCGACGAAGGCGGACAGGGCGAGGAAGACCGGCGCCACCCAGACGCCGAGCGCAATGCCCGCGACCACCAGGCAACCAGCGACAATCTGCACCTGGCGCATGATTTCGATCGGCTGCCGGACATCGACGGTCACCGGCAAGCCGGCCTTCTTCCAGGCCTCGATCCCGCCTTCGAGGATATAGGCGTCGCATTCCGAGGCGGCACCGAGGCGCTGCGCGTTGGCAGCCGTGCGCGCGCCCGACCGGCAGTGAAAGATGACGGCCGTGGCGCTTTGCAACTCCATGGCGGAGAGGCGGGAAAGCGGGTTGTGACGGGCTCCCGGCACATGCTCGCGGGCACGCTCGTCGGCTTCGCGGATATCGATCAGAACGGCGCCTTGGTCGAGCAGACGCTTGGCACTGGTGACGTCGATGGTGGGCAGTGACACGTTCGGTTCCTCTCCTTGGCAGCCAGCTCAGTCCTGGCAACAGAGTCGATGCAGAGTCGCCAACAGGCTTTCGACACTCGGATCGGTGATTCGGTACCACAGGGTCTGGGCATCGCGCCGGTAGGTCACGATCCCCTCGTCCCGCATGCGCGCGAAGTCTTGCGACAAGGCCGACTGCGAGAGGCCGACTTGCTCGGCCAATCGGCCGGCCGTCGCCTCGCCATCCTCGACGAGCTTGCAGAGGATGAGCAGGCGCCGGTCGTCGGCCAGGACGCCCAGCAGGCCGGCGACGGGCAGGCCCGCCTCTCGAGCACCCGCGGGTCGATGCGGTGAATCGTCTTGGTTGTCGTTTTCATCGTTACTAAATTATTTACCGCTAATATATAAAAAGTCCAGCCAGGGAGAATGCCTTTGACCAGCCCTGCCATCATCGACCCGTTTTTCGACGAGGCGACCTTCACCATCACCTATCTCGTCAGCGATCCGGCCTCCCGGCGCGCCGCCATCATCGATTCCGTGCGCGACTACGACCATCGCTCGGGCAAGGCCACCACGGTTTCGGCCGATCGCGTCCTGGCCAAAGCGGCGGAGCGCGGCGTCATGGTGGACTGGATCCTCGAGACCCACGCCCATGCCGACCACCTGACCGCCGCGCCCTACCTGAAGACGAGGACCGGCGCGAAGGTGGCGATCGGCGAGCACATCCGCGAGGTCCAGACGATCTTCAAGAAGGTCTTCAATGCCGCCGACGTGAGCGAGGACGGCCGCGAGTTCGACCGCCTGGTGCGCGACGGCGAGCGCCTGCCGCTCGGCACGCTGGAGATCGAAGTCATGCACCTGCCCGGCCATACCCCGGCCGATGTCGCCTACCGGATCGTTGACGCCGTGTTCGTCGGCGACACGATCTTCATGCCCGACTACGGCACTGCCCGCGCCGACTTCCCGGGCGGCGACGCGGCGCGGCTTTATCGCTCGATCAGGCGGCTGCTGTCGTTGCCGGCGGAGACACGCCTCTTCATGTGCCACGACTACAAGGCGCCGGGCCGCGACCGCTACGCGTGGGAGACCACCGTGGCCGAAGAGCGCGCCCGCAACATCCACGTCCACGACGGCGTGAGCGAGGCGGAGTTCGTCGCGCTGCGAACCACGCGCGACGCCACGCTCGCCGCGCCGGTGCTGCTGCTGCCGTCGGTCCAGGTCAACATCCGCGCCGGCAACTTCCCGCCCCCCGACGCCAACGGCACGACCTACCTGCGCATCCCCGTGCGCCTGACGGCGTGAGGGAACACATGGGACTGATCCAGATCAAGGATGGCCTCGTTCATCGCCGCTAAGAGCGGCGCATGACGCGCAATATCGTGATCCTGAACGGCCACCCCGATCCGGCGAGCAAGGGGCTCTGCCATGCCCT
Source organism: Reyranella sp. (assembly GCF_050185545.1). Lineage (GTDB taxonomy): Bacteria > Pseudomonadota > Alphaproteobacteria > Reyranellales > Reyranellaceae > Reyranella. The sequence goes on from NZ_JBFWZI010000087.1 coordinate 5,420, forward strand.
CGCCGAGGCCTATTCCGAAGGCGCCCGATCGGCCGGGCATACGGTCCGCCGCCTCGACATCGCCGCGCTGCAGTTCGGCCTCCTGCACTCGCAGGCGGAGTTCGCCCGCAGCGCAGACTCGCCAGCGATCGTCGCGGCGCAGGAAACCCTGCTATGGGCCAACCACCTGGTGGTGATCTTTCCTTTGTGGCTGGGCGACATGCCGGCTCTGCTCAAGGCTTTCTTCGAGCAGACCTTGCGGCCGGGTTTCGCCTTCGTCGATCGCCCCAGCGGCTTCCCGATCGGCAAGCTCAGGGGCCGTTCCGCCCGCATCATCGTGACCATGGGCATGCCGGCATTCATTTATCGCTGGTACTTCCTCGCCCACGGCCTCAAGACCCTGGAGCGCAACATCCTGCGATTCGTCGGCATCGCGCCGGTGCGCAGCACCGTGCTAGGCGGTATCGGCCAGCGCAGCCGCGAGTCGATCGCGCGGGCGCTCGACGGCGTCAAGGCGCTGGGCCGGCGCGCCCTCTGACGCGCAATCCAGTGCCAATCGGCCCGGCGCCGATCAGGCAGCCCTGCGTGCCATCCCGACACCGGGGGCCGATAGCCCATAGGCGCTAACAAACCTTGCCGAAAAAGGTTGTCATGCGCTGGGAGCGCGCCACTCCGATGGCGCTCTTCTCGCTGCTCATGCATTCCATGAGCGCCATCGGAGTGGCGCGCTCCCAGCAAACAGGCGGGTCGCCTCCTTAGCGCCCGCCCAGCCGCTCCAGGGTCGCGGCGATGGCCTCGCGGACGGGCGCGGGCTGCTCGGCGATCGCGTGACCGATCAGGTCGAGCTGATGCCGCAGGGTGTGGACCTGGTCGAGCAGATCGACCACCGTCTCGACCGCTTCGTCGTCGAAGCCCATGTCGTCGGCAAGCTCGCTCAGCAGGCGGGCGCGCGCAACGTCGACACTCTCGAACGTCCAGCCTGCGGCGGAGACGCCGGGTCGCAGCAGGCCGCGCGCCACCCAGCGCTCGACATGGACCACGGTCACGCCATCGCAGGCATGCAGCAATTCGTCGAGGGTGGTCATGTGAACTGCTCCATCGACTTGCGCGGATCCTGATCACGGCCTGCCGCCCATTTCTCGGCGAACTCCTTCAGAGCGTCGTCAGGTTTGTCGGGCAGCACGAGCTTCAGCTTGACGTACTGGTCGCCGCGCTGGCCGGTCCGACGGTCGAGCAGCCCGCGGCCCTTGAGCCGCAGCGACGTCCCGCTGTTGGAGCCGGCCGGCACCGACAGCATCACCGGACCGCCCACCGTCGGCACGCGGATGCGGCCGCCCAGCACCACCTCGGGCAAGGTCACAGGCACCTCGACATGGATGTCGTTGTCGCGCGGCTCGAAGAAGGCGTGCGGCTCGACGTGGATCTCGACATAGGCATCGCCGGCCGGGCGACCCTTGGTGCCGGGAATCCCCTGCCCCTTCAGCCGCAAGGTCTGGCCGTTGGTGGTGCCTTCGGGGACATCGATGTCGAGCGTCTTGCCGTCGGGCAGGGTGACGCGCTGCTTGCCGCCGCGCGCCGCCACCAGGAACGGCACGCGCAGGCTGTAGGTCACGGGCAGGCCGTCCATCTCGAACTCCTCGCCATCGCCGGCGCGGAATCTGAAGCCGCGGCCACCGCCGCGCTGACCGAACATCTCGGAGAAGATGCCACCCATGTCGACGAAGGATTCGTGGGCGCCGGCGCGCTCGTACTTGGCGCCGTCGAAGCCGCCCGCCTGGTCGCGATAGAAGCCGCGCGGTGGCACTTCCTGGCCGGCCGCGTCGATCTCGCCGGCATCGAAGCGACGACGCTTCTCCGGATCGGACAGGATCTCGTTGGCCTGGGAGATTTCCTTGAACTTCGCCTCGGCGGCCTTGTCGCCCGGATTGAGGTCGGGATGGTGCTTCTTGGCGAGCTTGCGGAAAGCCTTGCGGATCTCCTGGTCGCTCGCCGTCTTGGCCACACCGAGGACGGAATAGGGGTCGGTCATAGGCCACAATTTGATGCCATTTCAGGCAGTTGCAAGACCTCATCAAACGCCGGGTGATTGATCAGGGAGTTTCCGGCCTGGTCCCTATGCGTTCGTAATTCTCCTCCCCAGCGAAGCTGGGGAGGAGAATTGAGATGGGCCCACACCCTATGCCAGATAGGCGAGACAGCCCGACTCTTCGAGGATCGGATCGAGGCGACGCAGTGCCTCCACCGGCAGGGCTGCCCGTCGCTTGCGCAGCGCGTCGTAGCACTTGGCCTGGTAGCGGAAAGGCGCCTGCCTGAAGGGACGGCCGAGCAGCTCGACCTCGAGCTCCGGCGCCCCGTCCTGCACCGCCCTGGCATTGGCGGCGAGGAACGGCAGGTAGGTCTGGCCCATGTGCCGCAACAGGGCCACGACCGCCTCGGGCAGCGGCGCTGCCGTGTCGATCCACTGACCCTCGATGCCCGACGCATCGTCGAGGCGCATCAGCCAGCAGAACAGATCGGGCGCGCGAGAGCGCATCTCCGCCGCCGGTGTCGGATCGACCGACAGGATCTGCAGCTGGCCGTAGAGCCCGAAATCGCCCAGGCAGGGCCGCGATCCCAGCAGGTACGGCAAGCTGCGGACGTGACGGTCGAGCGTGTCGAGCACGAAGCGGTAGCTCTCCTCGATCACCGGCCGGTTCTGCTCGGTGCAGCCGACCAGCGCCATGCGCCCGACCTGGCGGTCGTTGAACATCTGCATGGCCAGCTGGCGCTTCCGCTCCTCCATCGTCGGATCGCGCGACGACACGATCCAGGTCTGGGCGAAGGCGCGGTCCTGGGCATAGTACCAGCGGTAATGGAACATCATCTTGGTGACCCATTCGTCGCCGAAATCCTCGAGCAGGTCGGAGAGGAAGGCGAGCACCGCATCGCCGGGGATCACCGAGCGGCCGGCATGCTCGCGCTCCAGCGCCCACGCGAGCGGCGTCGAATCGTTCATCAGCCGGCCGTCGGGAAAGCGCAGCACGGGTATCACCGGCGGCAGGCCGGCCGCCACCGCGACGTCGCGCGGCGAGCCCAGCGCATCCCACACGAAGGGAATGCGCCGGTAGCGCAGCAGCGCCCGCATCTTCACCGAATAGGGCGACGGGTCGAAGCCATGCAGCGTGTACAGGCCGCTCACAGGCCGAGCACGGCCTTGGCGATGATGTTGCGCTGGATCTCGTTCGAGCCGGCGTAGATCGTCGACGCCCGGTTGTTGAGGAAGAGCGGCATCGCCGTGATGCCCCACTCCGGCGTCACGGTCAGCTCGTTGTGCCCGAGCGTTCGCGCCTCCGGCTCGAACGGCGCGGCATACCAGGCCAATGCCTCGACGCCGAGACCGTCGAGCTTCTGCAGTGTCTCGCTGCCGCGGATCTTCATCGCCGACGACGCCGCGCCGGGATTGCGGCCGCGGCTGAGATCGGACAGCACCTGCATCTCGATCATCTCGAGTGCCTGGATCTCCATCTCGGTCTCGGCCAGCCGCTCGGCGAAGCCGCGCTCGGTCGCCAGCCTGCCCGAGCCGTCCGCCGCCTCCTCACGGGCGATGCGCCGGATGTCCTCGAGGCGGGCATGCAGGTTGGGCGTATAGGCCTCGCCGCCACGCTCGAACTCGAGCAGGTACTTGGCCACCGTCCAGCCGGCATTCTCCGGCCCGATGCGGTTGGCCACCGGCGTGCGCACATTGTCGAAGAACACCTGGTTGACCTCGTGGTCGCCGGCCAGGGTCACGATCGGCTTCACCGTCAGGCCCGGCGTGCTCATCGAATCGATCAGCACGAAGGAGATGCCGTCCTGCGGCTTGCCCTCCGTCGACGTCCGCACCAGGCAGAACATGTGATCGGCGACATGGGCGCCGGTCGTCCAGATCTTGGTGCCGTTGATCACGTAGTCGTCGCCGTCGCGTACCGCCCGCGTCTTCAGGCTGGCGAGGTCCGAGCCCGACCCGGGCTCGGAATAGCCCTGGCAGAACACGATGTCGCCGGCCACGATCGGCGGGAGGTACTTGGCCTTCTGCTCGGGCGTGCCGTACTTCATGATGACCGGCCCGACCATGCGCAGCCCCATGCTGAAGATGCGCGGCGCATCGACCGCCGCGCATTCGCGCGCGAAGATGTAGCGCTCGGTCGCGCTCCAGCCGGTGCCGCCATATTCCTTTGGCCAGGTCGGCGCCGACCAGCCGCGCGTCGCCAGCACCTTGTGCCATCGCAGACCCGCTGCAATGTCGGCAAAGACGCCGCCGGTCTTGCGGCCGGCCTCGCGCAAATCCTCGCTGAGGTTGTCGTCGAGGAAGCGACGCACCTCGTCGCGAAAGGCCTGATCCTGCGGGCTCAGCGCCAGATCCATGGAATTCCAGGGCCTCCCAACCCATGTCGAGCTTTCCACAGAGGCTAACGGCCGGTCGTGGTTGGCGTCCAGTGTGGCGCTGGTGGACGCTTTCGACGGGCGGTATGGTTGTTGCATCGTCTCGCGCACAGTGCTGCGGAGGTCACCATGGCCCGCCTGATCCGTCTGATCGCTCTCGTGCTCCTCCTCGCCGGGCCGGTGGCGGCGCAAGACAGGAAGGAGGTCGATCTCGCCCTGGTGCTGGCCATCGACATCTCCGGCAGCATCGATCCCGACGAGGCCAAGCTGCAGCGCGAAGGCTACGTGCAGGCGTTCCGCGATCCGGTGATCGTGAAGGCGATCCTGAGCGGCAACCATGGCCGCATTGCCGTCGCCTACTTCGAATGGTCGGATGCCTGGGTCCAACGCCTCCTGATCGACTGGACGCTGCTCGACTCGGAAGCGGCGATCGCGAGCTTCGCCACGCGTTTGTCCAACGCGCCGATCTCGATCGCCCGGCGCACCTCGATCAGCGGCGCCATCCGCTACGCCATTCCCCTGTTCAACCGCAGCCCGTTCGAGCCCGAGCGGAAGGTGCTCGACGTCTCGGGCGACGGCTCGAACAACGACGGCGGCCTGGTCACCGATGTCCGCTACGAGGCGCTGAAGGAGCGCATCATCATCAACGGCCTGCCGATCATGAACGACCGGCCCAACCCGTTCGGCTTCCCGAGCGAGACCGATCTCGACCGCTACTACACACATTGCGTGATCGGCGGGCCGCGCTCGTTCATCGAGGTGGCGACCAGCTTCGAGGATTTCCCACGGGCGGTGCGCAAGAAGTTGCTGCAGGAGGTCGCCGACATCGGGCCGCGCCACGACTACGATATCGGCGGTCTCGGTGACGTGCGCGAGGGCGTCCAGCTGGCGCAGAGCGGCAGCGGCACCCTGCGCCGCGCGATCCGCGGCGACGACGACTACACCAAGTTCGTCCGGCCGGAATACGAGCTGGGCTGCGACGTGGGCGAACGGCGCAGCCGCGAATTCTGGCAACGCCGCTTCGGCGTGACGCCGGATTGATTCTTTCTTCTCCTCTCCGCGCCATGCGTGGCATGCGTGGGGAGGTGTCGCGTCTTACGCGACGGAGGGGTCATCCTCATGCGGACCGCGGGCGTCCCGCCCGCGCATAGTGTAGATGAGCGGGCGGGACGCCCGCCGGCCGCAAGTGGATGTCCCCGCCCTCGCCGGATGTCGGCGACACCTCCCCAGCGAAGACGCTGGGGAGGAGAATCTACTCCATCGAGTAGTCGTAACGGATGAAGCCGACGTGGCGCGCGACCTTGTCGTAGAGCGCGCGGGCCTGGGCGTTGGTGTCCTGGGTCAGCCAGTAGTAGCGTGTGCAGCCCTGGGCGCGGGCAGCTTCGGCGACCTCCTCGATCAGCGCCCGCGCGGCGCCTTGTCCGCGCACAGCCTCGTCGACGAACAGGTCGGCGAGGTAGCAGACCTTGGGGAACCAGACTCCGGCATGAAACAGATAGTGCGCGATGCCGACCACCCGGCCGTCGAGGCGCGCGGCGAGGCCCTGAATCTCCTCGCCCTCGAGCAGGCGCCCCCAGGCCTGCTCGTATGCCGCCGCCGGCAGCACGCGCTGATAGAAGGCGTTGTAGCCGATCGCCAACGGCTGCCATGCCTCGCGGTCCGACTGTCGAAGTCGCGTCACCTGGATCATGCCGCCTTGTAGCGTACGGGCGGGCCATGGGCCATTCACGGGCCCCATTCATTGGGCCATTGTCAGCCCGGCGGCGCCCCCGACAAGACCGGCAGCGCCTTGAGCCGCTTGGCGGCGAAGTCGAGGAAGGCATCGATCCTGGGGGCGCGATGGGCGCGTCCCTTGGTCAGGAGATGCACCGGCAGGGGCGGCCCCTCCCACGCACCGAGCAGGCGCACCAGCCGACCGGCCGCCAGATCGTCGGCTGCCTGATACGACAAGAGCTGGGCGATGCCACGGCCCTCGCGAGCGGCGCGCAGGCGCGTCTCAACATCGTCGACCCTGAACCGGCCGGCCAGCCTGGCCGGAGCGCCCCGGCGCCCTCCGGCGAAGCTCCATTCCCGGTTGCCGCGCAACGTGCCGAGGAGCGCCTCGTGCCCGGCAAGATCGGCGGGCGTCCGCGGCGTACCGCGCCGCGCCAGGTAGCCGGGACTGGCAACCCATAGCCGCCGCACCTGGCCCACCGGCCGGGCGAGCAGCGAGGAGTCGGCCAGCGGGCCGATGCGCAGGGCGACGTCGATCCCCTCCTCGATCAGGTCGATGTTTCGGTCGTTGAGCACCAGCTCGATCTCGACGCCGTCATGGGCGTCGAGAAACCGGCCGACGATCGGCGCCATGTGCCGCCGGCCGAACTGAACGGGAGCGGTGATGCGCAGCACGCCCTGCACCGGCATACCGGGCGCCGTCGACGTCGCCGCCTCGTAGTCGGTCACCAGCGCACGCGCCTTGTCGTAGAGCCGGCGGCCGGCCTCGGTCGGCGCGAGGCGGCGGGTGGTGCGGTCGACCAGCCGCTGGCCGACGCGCGCCTCGAGAGCGGCAAGGGCCCGCGTGACGGCAGGCGGCGAGCGGCGCAGCCGGCCGGCAGCGCGCACCAGGCTGCCCTCCTCCACGATGCGCACGAAGACGGCGAGCTCGTCGAGACGATCCATGTATGATTCCAATAAATGAAATAGTGAATTATCGATTGTTCGCCTTCTCGACGCAATCCGCGAAGCCTACCTTCCTGCCGACAGAAGGAGGACCCTGCATGCTGACGGGAAGCTGCCTCTGCACGGCTGTCGCCTACGCGGTCGACGCCGATGTCGAGCGGATCGTTCATTGCCACTGCCAGACGTGCCGCAAGACCCACGGCACCGCGTTCTCGTCGGTGGCCTCGGTGCCGCGCGAGAAGTTCCGCTGGATCCGTGGCGAGGCGCTGCTCGGCGCCTTCGAGTCCTCGCCCGGCAAGTTCCGCCGCTTCTGCAGCCGCTGCGGCTCGCACATCATGGCCGAGCGGGCGGCGCAGCCGGTCGTGCTGTTGCGGCTGGGCTGCCTCGACACGCCGATCGCCGAGCGCCCGCAGGTCCATATTTGGCGAAGCGACGCCGCCTCCTGGTACGACCCCGGGCGGCAACACCCGGAGAGGTCGGAGGGCCTGACATGAGCCCGCAGGACGGCGCGCCGGAATTCCTGTCGTTCCACGAGGACGAGCGGGCGGCGCAGCGCCTCGCCGGCCAGTCTCCTGGCCGGGCAGCAATCCGCCCCTTCATGCCCGACCAGCACCGCACCTTCTTCGCCGGTTTGCCGTACATCTTCGCCGCCGCCCTCGACGAACGAGGCTGGCCCATCGGCACGGCGCTGAGCGGCGACGCGGGATTCATTCGCTCGCCCGATCCGACGACCCTGCGGATCGATGCACTTCCGAGCGCCGGCGACCCGGCGTCGCCAGGCTTGGTCGAAGGCGCGGAGATCGGCATGATCGGGCTCGATTTCACCAACCGTCGCCGCAATCGCGCCAACGGCACGCTGGTCGCCGTCGACGATGGCCTGACCGTGCAGGTCGGCCAAAGCTTCGGCAACTGTGCCCAATACATCCAGACGCGCACGCCATCTCCCCGTCCTCCGGCTTCGTCAGGCGTCGAGGAACTGAGCCGTCTCGACGAAACGGCGCACGCGCTGATCAGCGGAGCCGACACCTTCTTCGTGGCCAGCCGCTCGCGCGCCGGCGTCGGTAGCGGCGGAGGTCTCGACATGTCGCATCGCGGCGGACGCCCGGGATTCGTCGGCGTGGCCGGCGAACTGCTGACAATCCCCGACTTCCGCGGCAACCGCTTCTACAACACGCTCGGCAACCTGCTGGGCGATCCGCGCGCCGGCCTGCTGTTCATCGACTTCGGCTCGGGCGACCTGCTCCAGCTCCAGGGGCGCGTGAGCATCGATTGGGCGCCTGCAGGCGCCCCTGCCGGCGCCGAACGCCTGTGGCGAATGACGGTCGAGCGCGCCTGGCGACAACGATCGGCGTTTCCCTTCACCTGGACGTTCGGCACCTACGCCCCGACGACCTTGGCGACCGCTATACGTGCGGTTGATCGAATGGACGTGGAGTGACCGAGGAAACCTCATCCTGAGGAGCGCCCTAGGGGCGCGTCTCGAAGGATGGGCACCAGACCCGGTGCTTGCACGCTTCGGATCGCGGCGACATTGTTGCCGGATCGTGTCGATCGAAGAACCCGGCGCTTACATTTACATGCTGCGTTGCGCCGACGGCAGCTACTACGTCGGCTCGGCGCGCGACGGGTTGGATCGCCGGGTCGCCGAACACAACACTGCCGCGTATGGCGATGGCTACACGTCGAGGCGCCGGCCCGCTGTTCTTGTCTAGGCCGAGCACTTCCTGAACACCACCGACGCCATCAACGTCGAGCGCCAAATCAAGGGCTGGTCGCGCGCGAAAGGAAGCGCTGATCCGTGGCGACTTCAGGCAGATTCACGAACTCGCGAAGAGACGAAGTTGACGATTCGTGTGGGGCCGACCTTGCTTGCCCGAATCAGCATTGCGCATGCGAAGGAGCGCCTGAGGGGCGTGTCTCAAAGCATGGGCAATGAGCACCGCCGTTGAGGCCCATCCTTCGAGACGCGCCCTTTGGGCGCTCCTCAGGATGAGGATTTTGTTGGGCTTGCGACCAAATGCCTATGGGCGCACCCCCTCCGATTGCAGGGGAGGAGGCACGTTCACACCACACCGGCGGCGCGCAGAGCGGCCACCTGCTCGGCGGTCATGCCGAGCATCGATGAGAGCACGCGCTCGGTATCCTCGCCGTAGCTCGGACCCGAGCGGCCGAGCAGCCCGCCGGCGTAGGCCGGACTGCGGTCGAGGCGTGCGGGGAAGCCCTTCACGGGCCAGGTGCCGATCTCGGATTGCGGCAACTCGATCAGCCATTGCAGATGCCGAAGCTGCGGATCCCCTTCGTACCGGTCCTGGGCCGTCTGACAGATGCCGGCCGGGACGCCCGAGGCCTGCAGGCGGTTCATGAGGTCGGCGCCTTCGAAAGCACTCGTGGCGCCCGAGATCAGCTCATCGAGTGCGTCCTCGTTCTTGCGCCGGTTCGCCAATCCATCGAACCGCGGATCGTCGAGCCATTCGGGATGGCCGAGCCCGGTGGCGACCGCGCGCCATTGCTCGTCGGTGAAGGCGGCAATCGCGATCCAGCTGTCCTCGCCCCGTGTCGGGTAGGCCCCGTGCGGTGCGGCGAGTCGATAGGGCGAGCGATTGCCGTATCGCGACCAGCGCCGGCCGTTGACCGAGTGATCGAGCACGGCGGTGCCCGTCAGGAAGATGCCGACCTCCGCCTGCGAGGCGTCGACGTGGCAGCCGCGGCCCGTCGTGGCCCGCCTGTAGAGCGCGGCGAGCGCCGCCGTCGCCATGTTGTAGGCGCCGAACCAGTCGAGATAGGAGTAGCCAATGCCGGCGGGCGGACGCGGCTCGGGCAAGCCCGACATGTCGCTGATGCCGCTGAACGCTTGCGCTGTCGGCCCGAAGGCGCGGGCCCGACCATAGGTGCCGTGCTGGCCGAACCCCGACTGCTGCAGGTAGATGATTCCAGGGTTCAGCTCTTTGAGGCGAGCGTAACCCAGTCCCATCCGATCCATCGTTCCCGGCGAATAGCCCTCGAGCACCACGTCGGCCTTGCGGATGAGGTCCTCGAGGATCCGCTTGCCCTCGGGCTTTTTCAGGTCGAGCGATATCCCGAGCTTGCCGGCGTTGATCTCCATGAAGGAGCCACTGCGGTTGAGTCCGTCGCGGGGAGGCGTCGGCATCGTCTCCTTCGCCGCCTGGCGCTCGGCGCGTCCGCCGAGGGGACAGGCCGCGGGACCGAAGCGCATGCCATCGGCACGCGACTCGTGCTCGACCTTGATCACCTCGGCGCCCAGCGCGGCGAGGTAGCGTCCCGCGCCGGCGCTGGCGAGCATCCAACCGAGATCGACGACGCGGACGCCGGAAAGCGCGAAGGGCTTGCCCGAGGGGCCCGCTGAGGCGGGCCCTCGAGCCAGGCCGCAATCGGGCGACAGCGTCGGCATCTTTTTCGGCGCCGCCCACTCTTCGATGACCGAGTGTGTGTGCTCGCCGATCCTGGGCGGCCGTTGCGCCGCAACCCTCCAAGGCGCATCGGAACTGTACCAGCGAGCGCCGATATAAGTGTACGAAGCTCCGCTTTCCGGATGCGGCACGTCGACGAAGATGCCCCGCTGAATGTAGTGCGGGTCGCGGGCATTCTCCTCGGGGCGCCGCACAGGCGCCCAGGGCAGCCCATTGTCCTGGCCGTCGCGCCACAGATCCGCAGCAAAATCCAGGCTGGCCGCGACGCGATCCACCAGCCTGCCGACCCTGGCTTCCGCCGCTGCGTCCAGCTGGTCGAGCTTGCCGAGACCTTCATCCATTCCGTGCTTGGCGAGAACCGCGATAGTCCCCCGAAGGGCGTCCGAGGAATAGGTGGCTGTGGCGCGGAGATAGGTCTTGTACGGCAGGAGATAGCGTCCGTCCCGGGTCGCAGCGAGAGCCGGCAGGCTCGCCGTCGTCATCGAATGCCGGCAGGTCTGTCGAAAGTGACGCTGCCGCAGGAATATCCAGTTCGGCACGTCGCTCTCGGTGTTCATGCTGACCGCTTCGTGGATGCTGAGCGACAGGCGCTGCCCCTCGCCCGTACGCAGCCGGTGGGCGAGAGCGCCGAGGAGGGCGATCACGCTCATCTCTCCGGCGATGTGATAGGAGTGCCACATCTGCGGCGCGATGGGAGGCGTGTCGTAGCGGCCGGACGAATCGGGGTCGTAGCCGCAGTTCATCATGACGCCGCCCAGCGCCAGATGAACGAGATCACTGCCTTTGAACTCAGCCCATGGGCCGGTATCGCCGAACGGGCTGATTCGCAGATGGATCAGCCGCGGATTGGCCGCCTGCAACCGTTCGAACGCCAGATTCCGGTCCGCGAGATACCCGCGGGGACGCGCATCCAGGACGACGTCGGCTGCGGACGCGAGCCGCAGGAAGGACGCCTGTCCGTCGGCATTGTCGAGATCGAGGACGACGCTGCGCTTGCCGAAATTGTAGTGCCAGAAATGCAGGCTCTCTTCCGGCGACGGCACGTCCCCTCGGAAGGGCCCGATTTGCCGCGTGGATTCGCCTTCCGGCGGCTCGACCTTGACGACGTCGGCACCGAGGCCTGCGAGCACCCGCCCGGCGTACTCTCCCTTCTCGTCCGCAAGCTCGAGCACGCGGACGCCACCGAGATAGGCACCCTCGCTCCGGTCCGTGTCAGCCATGCGCCTTTCCTCCCACACCATTTCTCTCGCCCTTAAATGTCACCTGCAGCGTTGCTCTGGGGCAAGCCGCAAGCAAGCATGGCTGCTCATGGTTGGGAGAGTGGGGCTCAATGGCGCAAAAAGGTTCGGGCCGTTGATGTCACAGGCCACGCTATCGTAAAGCCACCAGCGGTCGGCCGTGGGTCAACTCGATCACTGAAATGAACGTGCGGCCCCCCGGGACATCGGGCTCCACGTCAGGTTGTCGTAGACGGCTGTCGCAGCGCCTCCGAAAAGAGGCCGTGCCATCATCATCCCCTGAAGCGGCCTCTTCTCGGAAGATCAGCGCTGCGCTCACCGCTGCGGTACGTGTGGTGAAATGATGTTTCCGCGCGCATCGAGGCGATTGCCTTGGCTGTCGTAGCGGAAGCCGTACTCGTCCGTGAATGCGGTCTGGCGGGGACCGGTGGCATCCATGGGGATCGGCTCCGGCCCTGTCGCGTGACCCCGCTCGAGCTTGTTGTTGCGCGTCAGTTTCTCGCCCGCCGCCCTGGGTTGCGTCGCGGGCGCGGTCGCCATGTTGCTACCGTAATTCATGACGGCACTTTCGCCATACTGTGGGCGGGACTGCATGCCGCCAGGCCCCGCCTGATCGCCCGGCTGCCGGACCCAGTCGTTGCGGCCAACCAACGGTCGTCCATAGGGATCTGTGGGTTCCATGGTCTGAGCATAGGAAGCGCCCGCCGCGGTGATGAGCGCGAGGATGAGCAACGTGCGTTGCATGTGACATCTCCTTCAAAAGGATGACATGCCCGCTGAACGGCGCCTTGCGGGACTGGTTGCGCCGACCTCTCCTCCCCCGTCTTACGGGGGAGGTGCCCCCGCCGGAGGGGGAGAACCTTAGGCGAGGTTCATGAAGTTCCGACGTCGGGATTAGAGACGTCTCGAGTGAGGCTTCCCCCTCCGCCCCGTATGACGGGGCACCTCTCCATAGGGCTAAAGTAGAAGGGAACCTCCTTCTGAGGAGCGCCCGCAGGGCGCGTCTCGAAGGATGGGCCACACAGGAGATCGTTGGAAAAGCCGCGTCGCAGCACCCTCGCTGCGGCCCACCAAAGGGCGAAGGTTACTTCGCCCGAATCGAGATGCGGCCCTCCGGGCCGCTCGTCAGGGTGGGGTCCCTTCGTAATTTATCGCCCATGGGGCACCTCCCCCGATTGCGGGGGAGGGATTTGGAGAAATCTCACCGCGGCAGGGTCGTGCTGCCCATCAGGGTCTCGTCGATCGAGCGGGCGCATTGGCGGCCTTCGCGGATCGCCCAGACGACCAGCGACTGGCCGCGGCGCATGTCGCCGGCGGCAAACAGCTTGGGCACGCTGGTCTTGTAGTCCTTGACGTTGGCCAGGATGTTGCCGCGGGGATCCAGGGCGACACTCGACTGCTCGACCATGCCTGGCCTGCGCGGACCGAGGAAGCCCATGGCGAGCAGCACCAGGTCGGCCTTGAGCTCGAAGCGGCTGCCTTCGATCTCCTTCATGGCGCCCTTCGACCATTCGATGCGCGCGCATTCCAGCGCCGTCACCTTGCCGTCCTTGCCGACGGCGCGTTTCGTCAGCACAGCGAAATCGCGATCGACGCCTTCCTCGTGCGACGATGAAGTGCGGAACTTGAGTGGCCAGTCGGGCCAAGTCAGCTCCTTGTTCTCCCTGTCGGGCGGCCGCGGCATGACCTCGAGCTGGGTCACCGAGGCCGCGCCCTGGCGGTTCGACGTGCCGACGCAGTCCGATCCCGTGTCACCGCCGCCGATCACGATGACGTGCTTGCCCTTGGCCGTGAGCGTGCCCTTGGGGGCGGCCCGCGATTCGTCGTCGCCGGCCACCCGCTTGTTCTGCTGGGTCAGGAAATCCATGGCGAAGTGGATGCCGGAGAGCTCGCGGCCGGGGACCTCGAGATCGCGCGGCCATTCCGCGCCGCCGGTCAGGGCGACGGCGTCGTAGCCTTCGAGCAGCGACTTGATGGACAGCGTCGCGCCGACCTCGACGCCGGTGCGGAACTCGACGCCCTCCTGCTCCATCTGGCGCATGCGCCGATCGATCAGGTGCTTCTCCATCTTGAAGTCGGGGATGCCATAGCGCAGCAGCCCACCGACGCGATCGGACTTCTCGAACAGCGTCACCGCATGGCCGGCGCGCGCCAGCTGCTGGGCGCACGCCATGCCTGCCGGCCCCGAGCCGACCACGGCGACGCGCTTGCCGGTCTTGCGCGCCGGCACCAGCGGGACGATCCAGCCCTCCTGCCAGCCGCGATCGACGATGCCGCATTCGATCGACTTGATGGTGACCGGATTGTCGTCGATGTTCAGCGTGCACGAGGCTTCGCAGGGCGCCGGGCAGATGCGGCCGGTGAACTCGGGGAAGTTGTTGGTCGAGTGCAGGACCTCGAGCGCGGCCTGCCAGCGGTCGCGCCGCACCAGCTCGTTCCAGTCGGGAATCAGGTTGTTGACCGGGCAACCGTTGTGACAGAACGGGATGCCGCAATCCATGCAACGCGCGCCCTGCTGCGACAGCTCCGCCGGCGGCAGCGGGAGCACGAACTCCTGCCAGTTCTTCAGGCGTTTCTCGACCTTCTCGTAAGGCCGATCCTTGCGCTCGATTTCCAGGAAGCCGGTGGGAAGGCCCATGGCTCAAAAACTCCCCGATCTCGTCCATGCTTGGAAGCGGCGGTCACGAGGCCGCCCCGGCATGATGTCCATGCAAATGCCCGCTGCCGGGCGCCCTACTCTGCCGCCACCGCTTTCGCCGCCGCGCGCTCCTTGGCTTGCAGCAAGGCCCGTTTGTAGTCCTTGGGCATCACCTTGATGAAGCTGCGCAGCGCCGCATCCCAATCATCGAGGAGCTCGCGCGCCCGCGCGCTGCCGGTGTGCAGGAGATGCCGCTCGACGAGGATACGCAGGCGCTCGGCATCGAAGGCCAGCACATCGCCCATGCCGGTGTCGTCGGCGTTGAGCGCGCGCTGGCGCGGGCGGCCCGGGCTGTCGCGATCCGCCGACGCCGGGCCAATAGGCTCCAGCTCGACCATCGACATGTTGCAGAGCTCGCGGAAGCGCGCCTTGGGATCATAGACATAGGCGATGCCGCCCGACATGCCGGCCGCAAAGTTGCGTCCGGTGTCACCCAACACGACCACGACGCCGCCGGTCATGTACTCGCAGCCGTGATCGCCGGTCCCCTCGACGACGCACACCGCGCCCGAGTTGCGCACGGCAAAGCGCTCGCCGGCGACACCTTCGAAATAGGCCTCGCCGCCGATGGCGCCGTAGAGCACGGTGTTGCCGACGATGATGTTCTGCAAAGGATCGCGGCTCGTGCCGCCGGGCTGGCGCACCACCACGCGGCCGCCCGACAGGCCCTTGCCGACGTAGTCGTTGGCGTCGCCCGTCAGATCGAGCGAGATGCCGTGTGCCAGGAAGGCGCCGAAGCTCTGGCCGGCGGTGCCGGTGAGCTTCACCGAGATCGTGCCCTCGGGCAGGCCGACATGGCCATGGCGCCTGGCGACCTCGCCCGACAACATGGCGCCGACCGTGCGGTTGACATTGCCGATCGGCAGCTCGATCTGCACCGGCTCGCCCTTCTCGAGCGCCGGCTCCGCCGCCTCGATCAGCTGGTGGTCGAGCGCCTTGTCGAGGCCGTGGTTCTGCTGCTCGCAGTTCCAGATGGCCACGCCCTCGCGCGCCGGCGCGACGTGCAGCAGCCGCGACAGGTCGACGCCGCCTGCCTTCCAGTGATCGACCGCACGATGCATGTCGAGCCTGTCGACGCGGCCGATCATCTCGTTCAGCGTGCGGAAGCCCATGCGCGCCATGATCTCGCGCAGTTCCTCGGCGACGAAGAAGAAGTAGTTGATGACGTGCTCAGGCTGCCCGGTGAAGCGCTTGCGCAGCACGGGGTCCTGGGTCGCCACGCCGACCGGGCAGGTGTTGAGATGGCACTTGCGCATCATGATGCAGCCGGCGGCGATCAGCGGCGCAGTGGCGAAGCCGAACTCGTCGGCGCCGAGCAGCGCGCCGATGGCGACGTCGCGACCGGTGCGCAGCCCGCCATCGACCTGGACGGCGATGCGGCCCCGCAGGCCGTTCAGCACCAGCGTCTGCTGTGTCTCGGCGAGGCCGATCTCCCACGGCGAGCCGGCATGGGTGAGCGAGGTCAGTGGCGAGGCACCGGTGCCGCCCTCGAAGCCCGAGATGGTGACGTGGTCGGCCCGCGCCTTGCTGACGCCCGCCGCAACCGTGCCGACGCCGACCTCAGACACCAGCTTGACCGAGACGCGCGCCCGCGGATTGACGTTCTTCAGGTCGTGGATGAGCTGCGCCAGGTCCTCGATCGAATAGATGTCATGATGCGGCGGCGGTGAGATCAGCCCCACGCCCGGGGTCGAGCGGCGCACGCGCGCGATGTTCTCGTCGACCTTGTGGCCGGGCAGCTGGCCGCCCTCGCCGGGCTTGGCGCCCTGGGCCATCTTGATCTGCAGGTCGTCGGCATTGACCAGGTATTCCGCCGACACGCCGAACCGGCCGGACGCCACTTGCTTGATGGCCGAGCGCATCGAATCGCCGTTGGGCAGCGGCTTGAAGCGGTCCGCCTCCTCGCCGCCTTCGCCGGTGTTCGACTTGCCGCCGATGCGGTTCATGGCGATCGCCAGCGTGGTGTGCGCCTCGCGGCTGATCGAGCCGAAGCTCATGGCGCCGGTGGCGAAACGGCGGACGATGCTGGCGGCAGGCTCGACCTCGTCGATCGAGAGCGGCGCATCGGCCCACTTGAATTGCATCAGGCCGCGGATGGTCAGCAGGCGCTCGCTCTGCTCGTTGATCGATTCCGCGAAGGCCTTGTACTCGTCCGGCGAGTTGCCGCGCACGGCGTGCTGCAGCTTCGCGACCGATTGCGGCGTCCATGCATGGTCCTCGCCGCGCAGGCGGAAGGCGTAGTCGCCGCCCGGATCGAGCATGGCGCGGTAGATCGGATTGTCGCCGTAGGCGTCACGATGGCGGCGCACCGTCTCCTCGGCGATCTCCTGCCAGCCCGCGCCCTCGATGGTGGTGGCGGTGCCGGTAAAGTACTTCTCGACGAAACCGGAGTGCAGGCCGACGGCGTCGAATATCTGGGCGCCGCAATAGGACTGGTAGGTCGAGATGCCCATCTTGGACATGACCTTCAGGAGGCCCTTGCCGACCGCCTTGATGTAGTTCTTCTGAACCTCGTAGGCCTTGAGCGGAAGGCCGTTCTGGACCCTGAGCTGCTCCAGGGTCTCGAAGGCGAGATAGGGATTCACCGCCTCGGCGCCGTAGCCGGCGAGACAGCAGAAATGATGCACCTCGCGGACTTCGCCCGATTCGACGACGAGGCCGGTCTGCGTGCGCAGGCCGCGGCGGATCAGGTGATGGTGCACGGCGGCGGTCGCCAGTAGGGCCGGGATCGGCACCCGATCGGGCGATACGGCGCGATCCGACAGGATCAGGATGTTGCGGTCGGCGAGCACGTGATCCGTCGCCTCGGCGCAGACGCGGTCGAGCGCCTCCTCCAGACCGGCCGCGCCTTCGGAGGCCGGCCAGGTCGTATCGATGGTGGCGGTGCGGAAGGCGCCGTCGAGCAGCTCCTCGACCCCGCGTATCTTCTCCAGCTCGGCATTGGTCAGCACGGGCTGCGCGACCTCGAGGCGCTTGTGCGTGCCGGCCTGGCGGCCGAGCAGGTTGGGCCGCGGGCCGATCATCGACACCAGCGACATCACCAGCTCCTCGCGGATCGGATCGATCGGCGGATTGGTGACCTGGGCGAAGTTCTGCTTGAAATAGTTGTAGAGCAGCTTGGGCTTGCGCGAGAGTACGGCGATCGGCGTGTCGGTGCCCATCGAGCCGACGGGATCGTCCGGCACGCTGCTCATCGGCTCGAGGTAGAACTGGATGTCCTCCTGGGTGTAGCCGAAGGCCTGCTGGCGATCGAGCAGGGTCGCCGGATCGTTCGCCGGCGCCGGCATCGGCGACTCGGGAATCTCCGACAGCTCCTCGAGCTTGTGCTGGGTTTCCTTCAGCCACTCCTCGTAGGGCTCGGCCTCCGCCAGCGTGCGCTTCAGCTCCTCGTCCTCGACTATGCGGCCCTGCTCGAGGTCGATCAGCAGCATCTTGCCGGGCTGCAGGCGCCACTTGCGCGCGATCTTCTCTTCCGGAATCGGCAGCACGCCGGCCTCGGAGGCCATCACGACCTGGTCGTCATCGGTGACCAGGAAGCGGGCCGGGCGCAGGCCGTTGCGGTCGAGCGTGGCGCCGATCTGGCGACCGTCGGTGAAGGCGATGCAGGCCGGGCCGTCCCACGGCTCCATCAGGGCCGCATGGTACTCGTAGAAGGCCTTGCGCTTGGCGTCCATCAGCGGATTGCCTGCCCACGCCTCCGGGATCAGCATCATCATGGCGTGCGACAGCGAGTAGCCGCCGGCGACCAGCAGCTCGAGCGCATTGTCGACGCAGGCCGTGTCGGATTGGCCGTGCGGGATGATCGGCCACATCTTGTCGAGGTCGGCGCCGATCAGCTCCGATTCCATTGTGCGCCGGCGGGCATACATCCAATTGACGTTGCCGCGCACCGTGTTGATCTCGCCGTTGTGGGCGATGAAGCGATAGGGATGCGCCAGGCGCCATGACGGAAAGGTGTTGGTCGAGAAGCGCTGATGGACCAGGCACAGCGCCGACTCGGTCAGCGGGTTGCGCAGGTCCTCGTAGAAGCTCTCGACCTGGGGCGCGAGCAGCAGTCCCTTGTAGACCACGGTGCGGCTCGAGAAGGACGGCATGTAGAGCTGCGACAGACCGGGCAGCTTGTGCTTCTTGGCGAGGTCGGTGAGCGGATTCTGGGTCTGCTTGCGGATCGCCAGGATCTTGCGTTCGAAGGCGTCCTGGTCGGCGAGCTTGGGGCCACGGCCGACGATCGCCATGCGGATCACCGGCATGCACTCGATCACGGCCTTGCCCAGCCCGGTCGTGTCGGTCGGCACGTCGCGCCAGCCGATCAGCTTCTGCTTCTCGACCTTGATGAAATGCTCGAGCCGCTTGACGGCGAAGGTACGCGACGCCTCGTCCTGCGGCAGGAAGCACATGGCGACGGCGTAGCTTCCCGGGGCGGGCAGATCGAGCCCTTCCCGGCCCGCCCAATCGCGCAGCAGCGCATCCGGGATCTGGATCATGCATCCGGCGCCGTCGCCGACCAGGGGATCGGCGCCGACGGCGCCGCGATGGTCCAGATTGACCAGGATGCTCAGGCCCTGGCGAACGATGGCATGCGATTTCCGGCCCCTGATGTCGGCCACGAAGCCGACGCCGCAGGAATCGTGCTCGTTGCGCGGGTCGTAAAGTCCTTGTCTTTCCGGCAGATCCATCACTTTGTTCCACTCCCGCCTTCGGCGCAGGATTTCCCAGGATGCGGGTCTCATGGCATTATTAGCCCGGCAGCGGGGCCCGGCGAAAGCGTTTGTTGCGCCGCGAAAGCCGCTGTACCTTGCCGCCGCAGCCTGGGGGAGATGGTCGGTAAAATGTCGCTCGAGTCAGTTCGCCGTCGGGCCTTTCGCCCTTTGGCCGTCGGCCTCTCCGTCCTGGCGCCGGCTCTCGGGCTCGCCGGCTGCGGACCGAGCGTCAGCCAAGCCTGGAATGGACCGGGCTGGTACCTGCAGAAACCCTACCTGACCGTGCTGGGCGGGCCGGAATATTTCGGCGGCCCCTACACCTACGACAAATGCGAGGAAGAGCGCATCAAGCTGCCGGCCGAGACGGCGACCCAGATGCTCTGCGTGCGCGAGAACCGCAAGCCGGAGCGCTACGGGTTTTACTGATTCTCCCCTCTCACATTCCTCCGCCGTCATACGGGGGAGGTGCCCCGATGGGGGCGGAAGGGGAAAGCCTCAGACGAGATTCATGAGATTCCGACGTCGGGATCGGAAAAACCTCGACTGAGGCTCTCCCCCTCCGGCCCTGCGGGCCACCTCCCCCGGAAGACGGGGGAGGTAAGCAAGAGGGCCACTACACCACGAACTGGATGTTCGACTCCTGCAGCTGGAGCAGCGACACGCCGGCGAGCTGGATCATGTCCGACACCGCCAGGGTGGCGACAGTGCTCGTGTTGGTGTAGGCGGCCGCGTTATGGATATCCATGTCGGCGATGCGGACGTTGCCGGTCAAATCCTGGTACGCGACCATGTAATGGTTGACGCTGTTGATCTGAGCCACGCTGAAATTGATCGCCGTGCTCGAATCGACCAGGGCGGCCGCCACCGCCGCGGCATCGGAGAACGCGCCCCCGAGGATCAGGACGTTGGCATTGCCGACCGTGACCGTCCCTCCGGGAACGACCGTGTTGCTGAACACCGCGTCCCCCAGCCCCGGTCCGATGAGCGGATTGTTGCTGGCCAGCAGGCCGCTGAACGCCGACAGCGACAGGTCGACCGAGTCGCCCGGACCGGATACCGACCCGGCGATGAAGTTCGTGACCACGCTCATGTCCTCGCTGGTGCCCGTGCCGTGCCCCAGGTTGGTGCTGGCGTCGGAGACCGGCCCGCCGAACTGGGCCGTCGCCTGGCCCCACCAGCCGAGCTGCGGCACGTCGTTGGCGTCGACGATCGAATGGACCACCGCCGTCTGCACCTGGCCCGGGGCGACCGGCGATGGATTGCTGATGCTGTTGCCGGCATAGAGCTCGATCCTGGTCGGCTCGGTGCGGTCGGCCGACAGCAGGATCAGGTCGGCGCCGCCACCCGTATAGATCGTGTCGACCATCGACACGCCTTCGGTGCCGACGAACGAGTCGTTGCCGATCGAGCCGCCGAGCAGGTTGCCCTGGGCCTGCGAACCGACGACCAGCGCGCCGATGCCGCCCTCGACCGAGGTCGAGTAGGAGAAGCTCAGCGAACCGATCGGCATGATGAGACCGCCGAGCTCGCTAACGTCCGACTGGTCGATGACCGCCGTGTAGCTCGGCACGGCGTCCGAGTCCGACAGGGTGTAAACACCCATGCCGATGTTCTGGTAGATCGAGTTCGCCGTCGTCAGCTGCGCGCCAGGCATGCCGACATCGGACCAATGGGCGTCTCCGAACGATCCATCCGCATTGACCGGAATGAAGGCCATCGCGACCTGTGAGATGGACTGGCAGTAGGCATTGAGGCCGCCAGGCACCGCCGAGAAGCCCTCGAAATGCGACAGGGCGGCCGGCGTGTTGTTGATCTTGTAGAATTTCAGGTCGGAGAAGATCCCGGTTATCGAATCGTAGTTGACCAGGAAGGCCTCGTTGATGCCGGTGCCGTGCTTGGAACCGCCGGCGATGGTGTAGGACGAGCTGCCGATGCCGTTCTGCCAGACCGCATAGGCCGAGGTGAGCTGGTCGGTGCCGCCGAAGCCCTGGTCGAAGATCGTCCAGGAGTTCGTCGCCATGTTGTAGATGAAGGCGTTGCCCGACTCCGGCACGCCCTGCAGGTCGTAGTTACCGACGACCAGGTCGCCCATCACGCTGTGCGGGATGGTGTCCTCGACGATGGCGCCGCCGACCGCGCTCGACGGCACGTCGATCTGCGTCCAGGTGCCGCCACCGCTGACAGGCCCCTGATAGATCATGCCATGGTCGTGCACGCCGCTCTCGCTGTAGACGTAGGAGCCGACGGCCATGACGTTGCCGATGCCGATCGACGGCGTGAAGATCGAGGTGTTCGGCCCGTAGAAGTTGGCGCTGGTTATGGTCTGGCCGGAGAATTCCGGCGCCACCACGTACATCGTGCCGAGCGACGTGTCCTGCAGCGGGCCGCTGTACAGCGCTGACAGGTTGGCGCCGTTGACGATGTGACTGCCGGTCAGGACGACCTTGCCGTCATAATCGCCCCGCACGCCGGTGAGCGGGAACTGGTCGAAGGCCGTGGCGTAGGTGACCTGGTTTTCCGAGTTGTCGGTGTAGGTCTCCGTGGACGCCTTGGAGATCAGGAAGCTGGTCTGGCTGGTGACGTTCTGGACCGCACCTTCCATCGCGTCCAACGACGGCGTGGTGCCTGCCGCCAGCTGGGTGAAGTACGAAGCTGCCTCGAGCTTGTAGCTCAGGATCGCCTGATCGGGCGCCTGGGCGCCGGATTCGATCGTATAGACGAGGGCGGAAAATGCGACCGCCCCCGAGAACAGCTGGCCCAGCCAATACTGCAGGCCGGCCGGATCGGGGGCATGGTTGAAGGCCTGCTGGTAGAGCTGCTCGATGAACGACGTGGCGAGCGCGACCTGCTGGGGGTCCTGCGGGTTGAGGGGCTGCGTCGCGAGCGACGAGTATGGTGCGTTCTCGGGCGATGCCGCGAAGGTCTTCGAGATGTCGAGCATCACCTGCGAGAGTGTGCTCCCCTCGGCCATTTGCGTCAGGGCCTGGGTCATCCAGTAGTTCACGCCGGCCGGATCGCCGGCTCGGCCGAAGAAGCCGATGTAGAGGCCTTCGAGCTGGCTCACCACCTCCTGCGGCGGCAGGCCGATGCTGACGTCCGCGGGAGTTCCCCGGTTGTTGAAGATGTAGTTGGCGTAGCTGCCGTTGATGGCAATCGCCAGGCCGTCATTGGGCAGGGTCTCTGCGCCGGCGCGGTCGGTGCCGATCGAGTTGCCGACCACCACGTCGCCGGTGACGCCCGATGCGATCGTGATGCCGTTGCCGTCATTGCCGCCGATGAAATTCGAGCGCGGCTTGGTGGGATCGATGGTCGGCCCGCCGATCACGTTGCCGCTGCCCGAGCTCGCCAGCAGCAGGCCGCCGGCGGTGTTGCCCAGGGCCTGCAGCAGCGCGACGTTTGCGCCGATCACGTTGTCGAAGACCTGGTTGTCGTATGCAGCGCCGGTGATGGCGAGGCCGTATTCGACATTGCCCGAGAACGTGTTCTGGGGAATCACCGAGTCGAGATAACCGCCGATCGTATTGCCGTGCGCCGTGCCGGTGATCAGCAGGCCGTGGCCGCCATTGGCCATGTTCGGCAGGCCGATGCCCGTGTTGACGGTCTTGCTGAAGCCCACGGTATCGAGCCCGGCGATGTTGGGATCGACGGTCACGCCCCAGGCATCGCCGGCGATCTCGATGCCGTTGTTCAAGTTGCCCGAGAACACGTTGGTTCGGATCAGGTTGTTGCCGCCGGTCGAATCGATCAGGATTCCGTCGTTGCCGTTGGGCGCCGCGCCCTGGAACGGGAACAGGCCGCCGAAGGTGTTGAAGGTGATGAAGCCCGACACCGTGTCGGTGACGTAGATGCCGTTCTTCTCGTTGCCGGCGGCAACATTTCCGAGCGGGATGACGCCGCCGACCTGCGTGTTCCTCGAATCGCCGTCGACCAGGATGCCGTTCTGTCCGTTGGAAACGACCGAGTTGAACGCGCCGATGCCGAAATAGTTGGCCTGGATCGTGACGTTGTCGGAGCTGGTGACGTGCAGGCCGTTGCCGCCATTGCCGCTCAGGATGTTGTAGTAGACGAACGGATTCTCGACAAAGGTGCAGCCGATCAGCGAGTTGCCGTCGGCGTCGACGATGCGGACGCCGTCGCCGCCGTTGCCTACTGCCGCGGTGCCGTTTGCGTTGGTGCCGACGAAATTGCCATTCAGGACGTTGTTCTCGGATCCGTTCTCGATCAGGATCCCGTCCGCGGTGTTGCCGGAGACCAGGTTGCCGAGCGGCGGCACGATGAAGGTCTGCGCCGCCGTGCCTTTGTCGCCCGTGGGGTTGTTGACCTGACCGGTGGCGGTATCGACGAACAGCGTTCCACCGATCGTGTTGCCGTTGGCGCCCTCGGTGAGCAGGATGCCGTTGTGGCCGTTGGCCATCGCCGTGTTGCCATCGAAGCTGGTGCCGATGCGATTGGCGACGATGACGTTGTCGGCCGAGCCGTGCAGCGCGATGCCGTTGCGGCCGTTGGCCGAGATCACGTTGCCGACGACGCCCGACGCGCCCGAGTCGTTGAGGCCGATCCTGTTGTCCGACGACAGCGACGACACGTAGACGCCGTCGAACGCGTTGGCGAAGGCCGATCCGTTGGCGTGGATGCCGATGTAGTTCTTGTCGACGGTGATATTCGAGGCGTTGAGGGTGACGCCGTTATCGCCCGAGTTGCCGAGCGCCAGCCCGAACAGGCCCGAGCCGCTGGAACCGGTCGAGAAGGTCAGCCCGCTGTGGCCGTTGAAGTTCACCTCGACCACCG
>NZ_JBFWZI010000088.1:0-29220 GCF_050185545.1 Reyranella sp.
TCGCCCTTTGGTCGGCAACAAATCCGATGTTGCAACACCGCTATTCCAGCGATCTGGTCTGTCGCGCATCCTTCGAGACGGTCGCTACGCGACCTCCTCAGGATGAGGACTTTGCTGGACCGGCCAAGTTGGCGCCTATGAGTGGCGCGCCCCCAGCAGTCACCCGGCTACAGCACCATCTGCGTCTGCGTGACCACGGCCACCAGCTTGCCTTCGGCGGTGGTCACCCGGGTCTGCCACACCATCGTCCGCCGGCCGCGGTGGATCGGCGTCGTCTCGCCGATCACCGTGCTGCCGACCGGGGCGGGACCGACGAAGTTGGTCTTGCTCTCGATCGTCGTGGTGCCCTTGCCCTCGGGCAGGTTGAGCACGGTGGCGGCGGCGCCCAGCGTGTCGGCGAAGGCCATCACCGCGCCACCGTGCAGGATGTCGGGCCGCGTGCAGAGCTCGGGGCGGACGACCATCTCGGCTTTCACACCGGCCTCGCTCGCGGCCACGAACTTCAGCCCCAGAACCTTGGCGAAGGGCAGTTGGTGATCGTTCAGGAGCTGAAGCTTGTCCATGGATGACATCCTCTCAGTGGGCGGCGCCGAGGCGGCGCAGGCCGAGATACTCCAGGATGGCGAGGTCGGCCACGATCACGGCGACCACGACGATGCCGGCGATGCCGGCGGTGGTCCACGACGCGGGCAGGAGCAGCACCAGTGCGCTGCCGGCGACCCAGGCCAGGTCGGCGGCGAATATGACGCGCGCCCAGGCCTGCGGCAGGCTGGGTCGCGACGCCACCCAGGCGCACAGTGCGCCGAAGCCGATCACGCCCACGCCCAGCAGCTCCAGCACCATGGCGAGGTCGAGACCCAGCAGCGTAACGGGGGCGTCCGCGGCGGCGCCGGCGAACGGCCCGGCGAAGATCGCCAGGATGGCGCCCGAAGCGATGGAGAAGACGGCGTTGCCCCACAGGGTGCGCCGCAGCAGCTGGTCGGTCGATGCAGTCATGACGTCCTCCTTGGTTGGACGCGCCACAAGTCGCATCGACCCTCCGCCGCAGCAATTACGGGGGAGGTAATCGGCGGAGCCGCGGTCAGATGCTAGGGTCCGCGGCATGATGCACCCCTCCCCTTCGACTCCGGTCGCCCCCGCCCCGTCCGATACGTTCGGACCGATGCTGCGCGCCTGGCGCCGTCGCCGCGGCGCCAGCCAGCTGGCTCTCGCCCTGCAGTCGGGCGTGTCGCAGCGTCACGTCAGCTTCCTCGAGTCCGGCCGCGCCAAGCCGAGCCGCGAGATGGTCGTCCAGCTCACCACCGCGCTCGACGTGCCGCTGCGCCAGCGCAACACCATGCTGCTGGCGGCCGGCTTCGCCCCCGTCTACCGCGAGAGCAGCTTCGGCGCGCCTGAGCTCGCACCGGTGCGCCAGGCGATCGAGCGCATCCTCCAGAAGCACGAACCCTATCCGGCCGTGGTCATCGACCGGCTGTGGAACCTCCTGCAGGCCAACGAGGCGGCTCAGGCCCTCACGGTGTTCCTGTTCGAGGGACCGCCGCCTGCCCCGCCGCCGGGCAAGAGCCCGAACCTGCTGCGCTGGCTGCTCGACCCCAAGGCGCTGCGCCACAAGGTCGCCAACTGGGAGGAGGTCGCGCGCTACCTGGTGTCGACCACCTACGCCGAGATCCTGGCCGACGGCGGCGAGCCCAAGGCGCTCGCCTTCATCGAGGAGATCATGGCCTTCCCCGACGTCCCCGCGTCGTTCCGCAGGCTGCGCTTCGAGGAGCGGCCGCCGCCGGTGCTCTCGGTCGACTACATGGTCGGCGGCAAGGCCCTGTCGGTCTTCACCACCATCGCCACCTTAGGGACCCCGCAGGACATCACACTGCAGGAAGTGCGCATCGAGTGCTTCTTCCCGTCGGACGATCGCAGCGACGCCCTGTTCAAGAGTCTCGCGGCGAAGCGCTGATTTCATTTTCCTCCCCAGCTCCGCTGGCGAGGTGTCGGCGTCTTACGCCGACGGAGGGATCATGCGCTGGGAGCGCGCCATTCCGATGGTGCTCTTCTTGTCGATCACACATCCTATGAGCGCCACAGGAGTGGCGCGCTCCCAGCACATGACCCCTCCGTCCTCGATTACGCGGACACCTCCTCCCCAAGCTTCGCTCGGGGAGGAAAACAAATCACGCCTGCACCTCCATCAGCGCCAGCAGGGCCTTGAGGATGGCGAGCGGCGCCGGCGGGCAACCGGGCACGTGCAGGTCGACCGGCAGGATGTCGGCGAGAGGACCGGCCACCGCCGGCGAGCCGGCGAACACGCCGCAATTGACGGCGCAGTCGCCCAGCGCCACGACCCATTTGGGTTCGGGTGTGGCGTGCCAGGCGCGCAACAGCGCCTCGCGCATGTTCCAGGTGACCGGGCCGGTGACCAGCAGCACGTCGGCATGGCGCGGCGAGGCGACGAACTTCAGGCCGAATCGTTCGGCGTCATAGACCGGGTTGTTGATGGCGTGAATCTCGAGCTCGCAGCCATTGCACGAGCCGGCATCGATCTCGCGGATGGCGAGCGAGCGGCCGAGCCGCTGGCGGCCGCGCTCACTCAGCGCACGCGCCGCCTCGGCGAGCGCTGCCGCGTCCGGCCCCGGTGACGGAATGGTCGCCTTGCCCTTCGACAGGGCATCGAGAAGGAACGATCTCACGGCCGCCGCCTCACAGATCGTGCCCCGAGTAGGAGCAGTTGAACGACTTGTTGCAGATCGGGAAGTCGGCAACGATGTTGCCTTCGATCGCCGCTTCGAGCAGCGGCCATTGAAACCAGCTGGCGTCGCGCGCATGGACATGGGCCAGCCGGCCGTCGGCCACGCGCACATCGACGAAGACGTCGCCGCGGAACGCCTCGACCAGGGCCGCCCCCTCGCCCGCTGTCGCAGGCGGGCGTTTGCTCGCGATCTCGCCCGGCGCCAGCCGACCGAGCAGCTGCGACAGGATCTTCACGCTCTCGCCAATCTCGTCCATGCGCACCAGCAGGCGGGCATCGACGTCGCCGCCGTCGCGCACCTTGAGCTCGAAATCGACGTGGTCGTAGGGAGCATAGGCGAACGACTTGCGCGCGTCGAAAGGCCGCCCCGAAGCGCGGCCGACGAAGCCGCCGGCCGCGTGCTGCCGGGCGAGCTCGCGGGATACGATACCCGTCGTGACCGTGCGATCCTGCAGCGACGGCATCGAGTCGTAGACCCGCAGCATCTCGTCGCGCGTCGCCTGCATCCGGCCGAGCAGGCCGCGGATCCGGCCGACGCCGTCGGGCGACAGATCGACCGCCACGCCTCCCGGCACGATGCAGTCCATCATCAGCCGGTGGCCGAAGCATGCACCCGCCACCGCGAGGACGTCCTCGCGCTGCACGGCGCAGCGGGCATGGATGGCGACGACGCTGGCATCGTTGCAGATGGCGCCGACATCGCTGATGTGATGGGCCATCCGCTCAAGCTCGGCCATGACGGCGCGCAACAGGATGGCGCGTGCCGGCGGCGTCCAGCCCAGCGCCGCCTCGACGGCGCGGGCGAAGGCCCAGCCGTAGGCCACCGTGCTGTCGCCCGAGATGCGCCCGGCGAGACGCGCGCCCTGCTCGATCGCGGCGCCTTCCATCAGGCCCTCGACGCCCTTGTGCACGTAGCCCAGGCGCTCCTCGAGGCGGACCACCGTCTCGCCGTTGGCGGTAAAGCGGAAATGACCCGGCTCGATGATGCCGGCATGAACGGGACCGACGGGGATCTGATGCAGCCCCTCGCCTTCGACAGGCAGGAACTCGTAACGTTCATCGTGCTGCCTGCCCGGCCAGCGGCCGTGATCGAGCCACGATCGCGGGTCGGGCAGGCCGACCGGCTGAACGCCGTAGAGGTCGCGCATCGCCCGCTCCAGCCGCAACGCCGGCCGGTGGCGGCTGGCGACCGATGGATAGCGCGCCGCCTCGGTCGGCAGTGCGACGACCGCGCGCACGCCCGCCGCCGGGTCGACCAGCGCCAGCTTCATGAATCCATGGTCCGCCCACAGCGACCCGAGATCGTGCAGACCGTCGGCGCAGCCGTCGCACAATCCCGACCAGGTCCCGGCATCGACCGGGAAGCGGAAGTAGCCGTCGGCGCCGGCCGTGCGGCCGGCGACGAGCTCGCGCAGGGCGAGCCCCCCTCCCGTCTTGGGAACCTCGCTCATCCCAGCAGCTCCGCGGCGCGCTGGAACCAGGCGACCAGCATCGGCGGCAGGAATATGCCGGCGGCGAGCACCAGCGCCAGATGCAGCATCACCGGCACGAACGACCCGTCGACCCGGTGGCTGGGGCCGACCGGCTCGCCGAAGACCGTGCCCTGCAGGCGCAGCAGCAGCGCGCCGAAGCCGACCAGCAGCCCGAAGGCCGGCAGCAGGGCCAGCCAGGGATCGCGGGCAAAGGTCGTCGTCAGGATCAGGAACTCGCTCATGAACACGCCGAACGGCGGCAAGCCCGAGATTGCCAGCACGGCCATGGCGAACAGGACGGCGAGGCGCGGATGGGTGACGCTGAGGCCCCGGATGTCGGCGAGGCGCTGGGTCCCCTTCGCCTGGGCAATATGGCCGACCGCGAAGAAGATGCCGGACTTGGTCAGGCTGTGCATGGCCATGTGCAGCAACCCGGCCAGATTGGCGAGCGGCCCACCCATGCCGAAGGCGAACACCATCAGGCCCATGTGCTCGATCGACGAGTAGGCGAACAGCCGCTTGATGTCGCGCCGCTGGTACAGCATGAAGGCGGCGAAGATCAGCGACACCAGCCCCATCACCACCATGATCTCGCCGGGGTTGAGCGCTTGCGGGTTCGCAGCGACCAGCATCTTGAAGCGCAGCAGCGCGTAGAGCGCGACGTTCAGCAGCAGGCCCGACAGCACCGCCGAGATCGGCGTCGGGCCTTCGGAATGAGCGTCGGGCAGCCAGGCATGCAGTGGCGCCAGGCCGACCTTGGTGCCGTAGCCGACCAGCAGGAAGATGAAGGCGAGGTCGAGGATCGCCGGGTCGAGGCGGGCGGCGGCGCCGTGCAGCAGGCTCCAGGTCATGGCCGGCACGCCTTCGCCCACGGCGGGCTGGCCGGCGAGATAGATCAGGATGGTGCCGAAGAACGCCAGCGAGATGCCGACGCTGGCCAGGATGAAGTACTTCCACGCCGCCTCGATCGCCTGCGGCGTGCGGTAGAGCCCGACCATCACCACGGTGATCAGGGTGGCGAGCTCCAGCCCGACCCACATCACGCCGATGTTGTTGGCGATCAGCGCCACGTTCATCGAGCCCATCATCGCCTGGAACATGGCGTGATAGAACCGCACGAAGGCCGGCGACAGGCGGCCGGACTCGATCTCGTGGCCGATATAGGCGGCGCTGAACAGCGCGGTCGTGAAGCCGACCAGGGTGTTGATGGCGACGAAGACGATATTGAACTCGTCGACGATCGCGTAGTCGCCGATGAAGCGGTCGGACGCCACCAGCCAGCCGCCGATCGCCAGCGTCAGCGTCGAGGCGATCACGTTCAGGACGGCGCCGACGCGGTACGACGGAAGCGCCACCAGCAGCAGGGCCGACGCGAAAGGCACCAGCACGACGAGTTGGTAGGGCTGGATCATCGGCGGTCGCCACGCATGCGATCGAGCGCCTCGATGTCGACCGTGTCGAAGCGCTCGCGGATGCGGAACACGAAGACGGCGAACACGAACAGCGCGATCAGCACCGAGAAGGCCACGCTGACCTCGACTACCAGCGGCATGCCGCGCGCGCCGGTCGCCGCCAGGATCAGACCGTTCTCCATCGACATGAAGCCCACGACCTGGGTCACCGCATTGCGGCGCACGATCATCATCAGGAAGCCCAGCAGGACGATGGCGAGCGCCAGCGCGAGCTCCTCGCGGGCATGGCTCGCGGTGCCGGTCGCCACCTTGGCGACCAGCGCCTGGGCGAGGCCGGTGAGCGCCAGGCCGACCAGCAGGGCCGGGCCGACGCCGACTACCTTCTCGACCTGACGATGGATACCGAGCCGCTCGACCATGCGGCGCAGCGCCAGCGGGATGACGATGCCCTTGAGGCTGAGCGCGATCAGGGCGGTGATGAACAGGTCGGGTCGATTGTCCGACCACGCGATCCAGGCGACCGCCAGGGCCAGCGTGATCGATTGCACCGCGAAGGCGTTCAGCACCGAGGCGACGCGCTCCTGATAGAGCAGGGCGAAGCTCGTCACCAGCATGGCGCCGGCCAGCAGGTGTGAGACGTCGTAGGCGCCGCTCACGCGACCGCTCCGCGGGTCAGGAACGCGAGCAGGATGGCGAGGAAGCCGAACACGAAGGCGACGCCGACGAACTCGGGCAGCCGGAAGACGCGCATCTTGGCGATGCTGACCTCCCACACGCCGAGCAGTGCGGCGCCCAGCAGGAGCTTGGCGGCCCATAAGGCCAAGCCGACCAGCCAGCCCACCACGCCGGCCGTCGCCGGCGCCATGCCGAAGGGCGCGAACAGGCAGATCAGCAGCGACAGATAGAGCACCAGCTTGAGGTGGCTGGCCGCCTCGATCATCGCGAGATGCCGGCCGGAATATTCCAGGATCATGGCCTCGTGGACCATGGTGAGCTCGAGATGGGTCGCCGGGTTGTCGACCGGGATGCGCGCATTCTCGGCCAGCGCCACGATGATCAGGGCGACCAGCGACAGGGCGAGCGAGACCCGCACCGCCCACGGCTCGGCGATGAAGAAGTCGGCCACGCCGGCCAGCCGGGTCGTGCCGGCGGCGATGGCGAGCGTCAGCACGATCAGCATCATCGCCGGCTCGGCCAGCGTGGCGATCATCATCTCGCGCGACGAGCCGATGCCGCCGAAGCTGGTGCCGACATCCATGCCGGCCAGCGCCAGCAGGGCGCGGGCGGCGCCCAGCAGTGCCACCAGCGCCACCACGTCGGCCGCCCAGTTGAACATCAGGCCGGAGGCGAAGCTCGGCACCAGCGCCGCCGCCACCCAGGTCAGCGCGAAAATCAGGTAGGGTGCGCTGCGGAACAGCCACGAGGCGCTCTCCGCGATCACCGACTCCTTGCGCAGGAGCTTGACGAGGTCGCGGTAGGCCTGCAGGAGCGGCGGTCCCTGCCGGCGCATCAGCCGCGCCTTGATCTGGCGGACGACGCCGACCGCGAGCGGCGCGATCAGCAGCACCATCGTCATCTGCGCGCCCTGCGCCAGGAACTGCAGGAGAAGATCGCCGATCACGACGTCACCGCCGCGATCGACAGCAGAATGACGAGGGCTGCGAACATCAGCGCGAGATAGCGGCGGATGGTGAGGAACTGCAGCGCATTGAGACGCTCGGACAGGCGGAGCACAAGCCGGCCGGGCAGGGCGTAGAACACCTGCCAGGCGTAGTCGACGGAAACCACCACAAGCCGCGCCGGGCGGCCGTCGCCCGGCGGCGGCATCTCGACCGTTTCCCGGGCGGCGAAAGCCGTCCTGCCGTACACGCGGCGCAGCGGCTGTGCGAAACTCGAGGCGGTGTATTGGGTGAGCGGCGACGGATCGGGAAAGCCGCAATCCCAGGCCGGGCCGCGGCGCGTGCGGCGCGCCGACAGGCGATGGACCACCGCCACGGTCGCCAGCGAGGCGATGAGGACGAACAGCGCGATCACCGGCGCGTCGTAGATGCTGCGCTCTGGATCGAAGGCAATGAGCGAAAACACCGTCGGGCCGCTGCCCTCTTCCGGCAGAGCGCTGCCGACCGTGTGGACCAGCACCGGTCCCAACGCCCAGGCCAGCACGCTGCCGAGCAGCCCGCCCAGCACGCACAGCACGGCAAGACCACCCAGCGCGACCTGCTGCACCAGCGGCGCATCGTGCGCCGCCGCTGCCTCGGCGCTGCGCGGCCGGCCGAGAAAGGCCGTGCCGTAGACCCGCACGAAGCAGGCCGCGGCGAGCGCCGCCGCCAAGGCCAGCATGGCGCCGATCGCCGGCGAGGCGAAATGCAGAGGTGCCTGCGGCAGGCCGGGAGCCGCCATGACCGCCTGGAACAGCAGCCACTCCGAGACGAAGCCGTTGAGCGGCGGCAGCGCGGCGATGGAAAGCGCGCCGACCAGGAAGAACGCCGCGGTACGCGGCATGCGCCGGATCAGGCCGCCCAGCCCGTCGAGATCGCGCCGCCCGGTAGCGTGCAGGACGACCCCGGCGCCAAGGAAGAGCAGCGACTTGAACCACGAATGGTTCAGGCAGTGCAGCAGCGCGGCCGCCATCGCCACGGCCGCCGCGCCGTCCTGGCCGTTGGCGCGGAAGGCCAGCGCGAGGCCGAGCGCCACGAAGATCACGCCGACATTCTCGATGGTCGAATAGGCAAGGACGCGCTTGAGATCGCCATCGAGCACGGCATAGAGCAGGCCAAGCACTGCCGTCAGGGTGCCGAGCACGATCGGCGGCAGCGCCCACCACCAGGCGGGCTGACCCAGCAGATCGAAGACGATGCGCACGAAGCAGTAGATCGCCACCTTGGTCATCACGCCGCTCATCAGGGCCGAGACATGGCTCGGCGCCGCCGGATGGGCGAGCGGCAGCCAGGCATGCAACGGGATGAGACCGCCCTTCGAGCCGCAGCCGACCAGCGCCGCCAGCAGGATCAGCGCGGCGACCAGCGGCTGCGGCACCTGGTTGCGCATGGTCGAGAAGGCATAGCCGCCGGCCTGCCCGGCGAGGCCGCCGAAGGCGAACAGCAGCGCCACCGTGCCGATCGCCGCCATGACGAGGTAGAGGTGGGCCGCCCGCCGGCATTCGGGGTCGGTGTGGCGCGCGATGACCAGCCCCCATGAGGCGAGCGACATCAGCTCCCAGGAAAACAGGAAGGCGTAGGCATCGTCGGCCAGCAGCACGAGGTTCATCGCCGCGACGAACAGCGCGAACAGCGGTTCTACGCGCGGCGTCAACTCCGTGGCGCGATCGAGCCCCATGCCATAAAGGCTGGCCGCCAGCACACCGCCATTGATGACGAGGCCGAAGAAGGCCGACAGCGCATCGAGCCGCAGATGCAGGCCGATGGTCGGCAGGCCGACCGGCAGGTGCGCGGTGTCGACGCCGCCGCCAAGCAGAACCTGCAGGTCGACGATGCCCAGAACCGCCGCCGCCGCCGCGCTCGCCGGATAGACGAGCGCCAGGGCCCCTCCCCGCATGGTGGCCGCAAGAATGGCGGCGACAGCCAAGGCTCCCAACGCAGCGGCTGACGCGTACAAACTCAGCAAGGCCGTTCCATGGTCAGATCGTTGGTGTGCATACTACTGTTTTTTTGTGTCCAATCTACGCCGTTTGTGCTCGCCCGATCGCTTGCGGCAACATGCAGCAAGAATCGTGCTTTGTGGAACGACAGCCCGTTCGCGGGCATAGTGCGCGCCAAGGTCCGCCGCCCGCAACTACCGTGGACCAAGGGAGGAAAATATCGATGTACCGCAGAACCCTGCTCGGCGGCCTTGCCGCCACCAGTCTTGCCGCGCCGTTCATTGGCGCCGCCCGCGCCCAGGCGCCGATCACGCTCAATGGCGCCGTCCAGTTCAATGACGATCACGCCTTCAACAAGGCGCTGCTCAGGTTCGAGGAGCTGGTGAAGAAGTACTACGGCAAGCCGGTCAACTTCGTGCTCCACCGCAACTCGTCGCTCGGCCTGGAGAAGCAGTATTTCGAGTACATGGCGCAGGGCAAGGCGGTCGACTACGCCATCGTCTCGCCGGCCCACATGTCGACCTTCTCGCGGGCCGCGCCGTTCATCGACGCGCCGTTCCTGTTCCGCGATCTCGCACACTGGAACAAGGTTCTCGATGCCGACCTCCTGAAGCCGGTGGCCGACGAGATCGCCCAGAAGGCCGATGTCCTGCTGATCGGCTATGCCGGCGGCGGCACGCGCAACATCTTCGCCAACAAGCCGGTGTCGAGCCTGGCCGAGATCAAGGGCCTCAAGGTGCGTGTCCAGGGCGCGCCGATCTGGTCGAAGACGTTCGCGGCGGCCGGCATGTCGCCCACCGTCATCGCCTACAACGAGGTCTACAACGCCATCCAGAACAACGTCATCGCCGCCGGCGAGAACGAAGCGGCCGGCGTGGAGTCGATGAAGTTCTACGAGGTGGCGCCCAACCTCGCGATGACCCAGCACGCCATCACCATCCGGCCGATCTGCTTCTCCGGCAAGACCTTCAAGACACTGCCGAAGGACCTCCAGGACGCTATCGTCAAGGCCGGCAAGGAAGCCGGCGCCTACGGGCGGCAGGTCGAGAGCTCCGAGGACGAGCAGAAGCTGGTCGCGCTGGAAAAGGCGGGCAAGCTGAAGCGCATCGCGTTCAAGGATCGCGCGCCGATGAAGAAGCTCGTCGATCCGGTGATGGAAAGCTACGCCAAGGAGATCGGCGCCGATGCGATCTTCACCAAGATCGTGGCCCTGAACTGAGCAGTGCTGCGCATCGTCTTTCCTCTCCATAGGCGTTAGAGCAGAAGGAAACCTCATCCTGGGGAGCGCCCGCAGGGCGCGTCTCGAAGGATGGGCGACACAGGAGATCGTTGGAAAAGCCGTGTCGCAACACCCTCGCCGCTGCCGACCAAAGGGCGAAGGTTACTTCGCCCGAATCGAGACGCGGCCCTCCGGGCCGCTCCTCAGGGTGAGGTCCCTTTGTAATCTAACGCCCATGGTGCACCTCCCCCGATTAGGCGCTGTTTACAGCGCCCCAGGGGGAGGCGAATTGCCCACTCAGGTTGTGTCGTTCCAGCCGCCCAGGCGTTTCCCCTCTTCCACGGTCCGTTGATGTCCATTTCCATTGCCCCGCCACACGGCTTGTGGCGTCGCTTCAGTGCGGGCTACGCGCGCCTTCTGACTGCGCTGCTCGCCTTCTCCGTGGCGATCCTCGTCGTCCCTGTCACGCTGCAGATGATCTCGCGCTACACCGACCTGATCCCGGCCTATATCTGGACCGAGGAGATGGCGCGCTTCCTGTTCATCTGGATGATCATGATCGGCGCCATGGTCGGCGTTCGCGAAAGCGCGCATTTCGAGGTCGATGTCTGGCCCACCCTGCCACGGCGTGGCGAGGCGATCGTGCGAATCCTGGCGCGCCTCGGCATCCTGGCGATGGCGCTGGTCTTCGTCGTGGGCGGCATCGAGTTCACGCGCTTCGCATGGTATCGCACTTCGGAGCTGGCCGAGCTGCCGCTCTGGCTGATCCATGTCGCCTGGCCAGTCGCGGGCGTCACGTGGATCGTCTTCGTGGGCGAGCAGCTGCTCGACGAGGCCCGCATCGCGCTCGGCCGGACCGCATCATGACCGGTTCGGTGCTGAGCTCGGCGCAAGCCGCCGGGATCCTGTTCGGCGTCTTCTTCTTCCTGCTGGTCCTGCGCGTACCGGTCGCCTTCGCGCTCGGCTTGGCCTGCCTGCCGCTTTTCTACATCGAGCCCAGGCTGTCGACCATGATGCTCGCGCAGGAGACCTTCAACGCCTACAACTCGTTCATCCTTCTGGCGGTGCCGTTCTTCCTGCTGACGGCCAACCTGATGAGCATCGGTGGCATCACCGACCGGCTGGTGGCGCTGTCGCGCGCGCTGGTCGGAAGCTGGCCGGGATCGCTTGCCCAGATCAATGTCGTGCTCTCGGTGTTCTTCGCCGGCATCTCGGGCTCCTCGACGGCCGACGCGGCAAGCCAGAGCAAGATCTTCATCGATGCCCAGACCAAGGAGGGCTACGACCTCTCCTTCTCGGTCGCCATCACCGCGGTGTCGGCCGTCCTCGCCGTGATCATCCCGCCGTCGATCCTGATGATCGTCTGGGGCGGCCTGATCTCGACCTCGATCGGCGCGCTCTACCTCGCCGGCGTCGTTCCCGGCCTGCTGATCGCCGGAGCGCAGATCGCGACCGTGCACATCTATGCCGTGCGGCGTGGCTATCCGACCTACCCGCGCTCGAGCTTCCGTCAGCTGCTGTGCGCGATCTGGGTGTCGATTCCGGCCCTGATGACGCCGTTCATCATCGTCGGCGGCATCCTGCTCGGCTGGTTCACGGCCACCGAATCGGCCTGCGCCGCCGTGCTCTACTCGGCGGTGCTGTCGATCGTGGTCTATCGCGAGATGGGCCCGCGCGAGCTGTTCAAGGCCCTGCTCGACACCGGCCGGCTGGCGTCGGTGGCGCTTTTCTGCATCGGCACGGCGAGCGCCTTTGGCTGGCTGCTGGCCTACTACCGGATCCCCCAGGAGCTGCTGGCCGACGTCGCGACCTGGGGCATGGGCGCGATCGGCGTCGGCTTCTTCATCGCCTTCGTGTTCCTGGTGGTCGGCTGCTTCCTCGACGCCATCCCCGCCATCATCATCGTCGGCACGGTGCTGGAGCCGCTCGCCAAGTCGGTCGACATGAACCCCATCCACTTCGCCATCGTCTCGATCGTGGCGCTGGCCTTCGGGCTGGTGACGCCACCCTATGGCCTCTGCCTGATGAT
Organism: Reyranella sp.; assembly: GCF_050185545.1. Lineage (GTDB taxonomy): Bacteria > Pseudomonadota > Alphaproteobacteria > Reyranellales > Reyranellaceae > Reyranella. The sequence continues at coordinate 12,471 of NZ_JBFWZI010000088.1, forward strand.
CTCCTGCGCCGTTGCCGGCGTCCGCCTGCGCTTCGCCCTGAAGGACACCCTGATCATGCTGGTGCCGATGATCCTGGTGCTGGCGGCGATGATCGTATGGCCCGACATCGCGCTTTTCCTGCCCCGCCTCATCGTGCCGGACCTCATGAAGTGACGGATCAGTTCATGTTCTTCCGGACCGCGAGCGTCTCGCTCGCTCAAGTTTATGAGCGAGCGAGACGCTCGCGGTCCGAAAGAGCATGACTCCGAATCATGGCAGGTTGCGCGCGCGCTCGTAGGCGGCAGTGAAGTTGAGCGGCGTGTCGGGGCGGCAGGCCAGCGCCCGCTTGGGGTCGGGATCCTCGATGAAGGAATCGCGCAGGCGGCCGGCGCAGGGATCCTGCACGGCGACGCCGTGACCCAGGGAGCGGAACAGGACATGGCGCGAGGACGAAAGGTGACGCGCTGCCTCACGGCCCCAAGCCGGCGGCGTCAGCCAGTCGTACATCCCGCTCAGCAGCAGGGTCGGAACGGCGGACTTCACGGGCTGGCGTTCCGCCGCCGGCGCCGGGGCCACCCGCCAGATCGGGCAGAAAGTCGGGGACTTGCTGGCGCGCGCGCTGAGGCCATAGACACCCCGCGCCTCGATCGCGCGCCGGCGCGCCGCGCGATCGACCGCTCCCCACGTCTCGCGGCATTCGATGCTGTTGTAGAGCCCGTCGAACTGCTGGGCGTTCTGCTCGAGCAGCCCGCCGTCGCTGTTCTCCAGGTCCTCGGCGAACAGCTTCAGGAGCCGCGTGTCGCCGTGCAGCGCCCCGATCACCGCTTCGGGAATCAAGGCCGCCTCGCTCTCGCGCATCATGTGCAGCAACACCATCAGGAACTTGGCGCTGTCGAGACGGACGGGCTGCGGTCCATCATCGAGCTGTAGCGCGATCTCGACCGGCTTCTGGTCGGCCGCCAGGATTGCGCCTTCGACGGTCTGGCGCAGGCCGGGATGGCGTTCCCGGCACAGCACGTCGGCATTGCAGTCGGCGTAGAGCTGCTCGAAGGCGCGACGCACCACCTCGGCCTCGTTCTGCTCGCCGTTGACCTGCGGCGGATAGACGCCGTCGAGGACGGCGGCCCGCACCAGGTCGGGATGGCGGCGCATCACCTCGAGACCCCAGCGCGTTCCATAGGACACGCCGTAGAGGTTGATCTTGGCGAGCGACATCGTGGAGGCGAGGTCGGCCACGTCATCGGCCAGCGCCGGAGTCGAGTACATCGTGAGGTCGATCTTCTTGCGATCCAGGCCGCTCCGGCAGCGCACCAGGATGTCGCGCTCCTGCTGCTCGGTCACCTCGCGGCGGCGGACCTTGGCCGATCCGTAGGTGCGCGGATCGAAGCAATCGAGATTGGGTGTTGAACCGCCGGCGCCGCGCTGGCTCAGGATGACGACGTCCCGCCGGCGACGGATGGACGCGGTTTCGTTCCACCAGTCGCCCTCGGACAGGGCATCGGCCCCCGGCGTCGAGGCGATAAGGGGTGCATCGCCCGGGCCACCCGACAGGTAGAACATCGGCTCGGCGCTGGCGGTGCGCTTGGCCTTCAGGACGGCCGCCTTCAGGCGGACCTCGCGCCCTTCCGGCTGCTCGCGATTCTCCGGCACGGTCAGCACGAAGCACTCGACCCGATCGCCGCGCGGCGGCTTGAAGACGCAGCGTTCGCGCTCGAGCCGCGGCGTGGCCAGCGCTGTGCCGGCCAGCACCGTGCCGGCAAGCGCCAGCACGACGATCGCCAGATCACCCCACGATGCCCTGCCGAGCCACGGTCCCATCATGGACGTGTTGTGCCACATCGGAGCTTGTGACGGCATGAAGTAATTCTATGGAAAGGCCGCGGGCCTGCGACTTGTCATGGCGGCTGCGCGACCGCAAGTTGGCAAAATGAGTACCCGTTCATACTGGACCGCCGTGTGGTGCGGTTTTTTCGTCCTCACCATCGGCCTGGGCGTGCGTCAGAGCTTCGGCATCTTCCTGAAACCCATTTCGGCCGAGCTGGATGTCGGTCGCGAGCTGTTCTCCTTCGGCACGGCCCTGTCGATGCTGTTGATGGGCGTCATCGCGCCCTTCTCCGGCCGGCTGTGCGATCGCTTCGGCTCGGCGCCCACCATCGCCGCCGGCGGTCTCGTCTATGTGCTGGGCCTGGTCGTGACAGCGGCGATGCACGATGGGTTCATGCTCATCGTCGGCAACATCCTGGTCGGAATCGGCCTGTCGGCGGCCTCCTTCGGGCCGATCCTGGGGGTGATCCTGCGGGTTGCACCCCCCGAGAAGCAGGCGCTGGCGATCGGCATCTGCTCGGCCGGCAGCTCGTTCGGCCAATTCTTCATCGTGCCTCTGGCCGCCGTCCTGCAGAACTACTTCGGCGACTGGCGACCGGCCATGTGGGTTCTGACCTTCATCGCCGTATCGATGCTGGTGCTGCCGATCTGGCTGAACGACAGCAAGGAGATCGCTGCCGCACGCAGGACGGCGAGCGGCAGGCAGACTGTCGGCGAAGCGCTCGCCGAGGCGTTCGGCCAGCGCAGTTATGTTCTGCTCGTCACCGGCTATTTCGTCTGCGGTTTCCATGTCGCCTTCCTGGGCGGCCATCTGCCGGCCTACATCTCCGACAAGGGCGTCGGGCTGTCGCTGTTCGGCGTGCAGCTGTCGCCCGCCGAACTCGGTGGCTGGGCGATAGGCCTGGTCGGCCTGTTCAACATGGCGGGCGCCATCATCTGGAGCTCGCTCGGCGCGTCGTACAAGCGCAAGAACCTGCTCACTCTTCTCTACCTGCTGCGCTCGCTGACCTTCCTGATCTTCATCATGGTGCCGGTATCGGCCGCGTCGGTGCTGCTGTTCTCGGCCGCGCTCGGCTTCCTGTGGCTCGGCACCGTGCCGTTGACCACGGCGCTGGTCGGTTACATCTTCGGACCGGTGCATCTCACCATGCTGAACGGCATCGTGTTCTTCGGCCACCAGGTCGGCAGCTTCTTCGGCGGCTGGGGCGGCGGTCGACTGTTCGACCTGCAGGGCAACTACGACATGATGTGGTGGATCTCGATCGCGCTGGGACTCATCGCCGCCCTGATGCATTGGCCGATCGTCGAGGAACGCCTGTCGCGGCCGGCGCTGGCGGCAGCGCAGCCCGCATGACGGCGGCCGGCAGCTGGCGGTCCCTGCTGGCGTGGGGCGGCGTCTGCCTGCTGGTGGCGGCGATCGCCGTGTCGTTCCTGATGTGGGGCCTGAACGGCCCGGCCTATCTCGTCGATCTGATCGCCGCATACTGTCTGTAATCCGCGTCGACTCGATTCCCGATCGAACCGACGCGCTCGATCCGGATCGAGACAGGCGAGATGGTCGGTCGCCACTTGTCTGGAGCGCAGACACGCCGCAGTCGGTCCGCGTTCGCAATACTTCCGCGACCTGATTCGGACACAAAATCGCAACCAAAAAATCCCGCGGCAGGCCCGTCACGCAACGCCGGCGAGCAGCGTTCCTCCGATGTCTGACAACCAACGAAGGAAGACGAACATGCTTCGCACGACCCTGGCTACCCTCGCCCTGATTGCGGCTGCAGGCGTGGCGCACGCTCAGACGTCACCAACAACTCCTCCGACCGCACCCAGAGCTCCCGACACGCGGACAATGCCGGGTGGGACCGGCACGTCGCCAGGCATGGCCACGCCGGGCACGAAGGCGGCGCCGACGACCGCCAGCTCGGCCAAGGCCGCCATCGAAGCCAAGGGCTATACCGGCGTGAAGAGCCTGTCGCGTGATGCTGCCGGCAACTGGTCGGCCAAGGCCGTGAAGAACAACCAGGAAGTCGCCGTGGTGCTGGACGCCAGCGGCAACGTCAAGGAGCAGTAGGCTCCAGCGCCGATCGCGGCAACGGCGAGGCGGCTCACGCCTCGCCGTCGCTGAGCCCGATGCGCGGAAAGCGCGGCAGGGTGCGGCCGCCATCCATCACGATCATCTGACCCGTCACGAAATCGAAATCCGGCGAGCAGGCCAACACGGCCATGCGGCCGATCTCGTCCTCGGTCACCAGGCGGCCGAGCGGCGTGCCGGCGATTGCCGCGTTCTTGTACGCCGGCATCGAATCGGTGCGGGTGCTGGCGATCTGGCTGGGCACGATGGCATTGACGGTGATGATCGGCGCCAGCTCGAGCGCGAGGCTCTGGGTGAGGTGGAGCAGCGCTGCCTTTGCCAGCCCATAGACCGAATGGGTCCGCACGAAGCCCGACGTCGCGCCGATATTGACGATGCGACCCCAGCCCAGCTTTTCCATGCCGGGCGCGACGCGCTGCGCCAGCAGGTAAGGCGCCTTCAAATTGACCGCCATGATCTGGTCCCAGGTGGAAGGCGCCAAGGTGCGATAGGGCGCATCGGCGAACGGCCCGGCGTTGTTGACCAGAACCGAGACCGGCCCAAGCCGGTCCTCCACGGCGGACACCAGCGAGCCTGATTCACTGTCCCGGGCGAGATCCGCATTGAACGCGCGTGCAATACCGCCTGCCGCGCCAATGCGGGCGACAACGCCGAGCGACGCTTCGATGCTCGAGCGGCAATGGACAGCCACATGGGCGCCATGGCGGGCAAACTCGCACGCAATGCTGACGCCTGCCCCGGACGATGAGCCGGTCACCAGCACGACCTTGCCGGCAAATGTCGCGGCGGGATCCGTCGTTGCATGGTCTGTCATGGCGAGGTCCTCATGGATCGACCAGAACCGTCCATACCGATTTGGTCTTCGATCGATCGAGGTACTTGTCGTACAGCTCGGTGATCAGGTCCTTGCCCAGCGTGGCGATCTCCGCCTCGTAGGTGGCGCGGTCGGTTATCTCGATGCGCTCGAGATAATTCCACGGCCCGCCGCCCATCTGCCCGACCACCTCGGTCAGGCGATGCGTGCGGTAGCTGATGATCGACTTCAGTTTGCCGGCCACGACGTAATCGACCTCGCGCTCGTAGCGCTCGTAATCCTCGCGACTGACACCGGGCTTCAGCGCGGCGAACACATATCTCACGATTGCCATGTCATTCTCCCACGAGACCCGTTGCTCTCATTTCTCCTCCCCAGCTCCGCGGGGGAGGTGTCGCCGTCTTCGGCGACGGGGTCATACTCATGCGGGCCGCGGGCGTCCTGCCCGCTCTTCTCATGAGCGGGCGGGACGCCCGCGGTCCGGAAGACCATGACCCCTCCGCCTGCCTGCGCGAAGCCGAAGCGGCTTCGCTTCGGCGAAGGCAGGTCCGCGAAGACGCGGACACCTCCCCACGCACGGCGTGGGGAGGAGAACGAGGTCACGGCTCGATCAGCTCCGACCACAGCGCCACCGTCTTCGAGCGGTCGAGATACCTGGTGTAGAGCAGGTCGAGGAATTCCTTGCTGCCCGTCGCGGCCTGTTTTTCGTAAGCGTCCCGGCTGGTGACCTCGATCCGTTCCATGAAGTCCCACGGCCCGCCGTCGATGCCCATGTCCATGCCGGTGATGCGGTGCGTGCGGTAGCTCACGATCGACGGATTCTGCGCCGCCTTGACGTAGTCGACCTCGCGCTCGAAGCGCTCGAACTCATCGATCGGCACGCCGGGCTTCAGCGCGACCAGGACATAGCGAACCACGGCCATCGGTTTCCTCCTTGGTCGGCCATCGGCCGCGAGGGCGGGCCGTCCGAATGAGCGGAAAGCTCGGGCGACGTCCGCCTCCTCGACGATGGATTGGAGATACATCACCGCCGCGCGCCTCGCCAGACGACAGGACAGCGGCCGGCGAGGCTCACGAGTTGACGGGGCGGCGCTGCCGGACCGACAGTGGGTCGCCAGGAAGCGATCAAATCTGGCCGGAGGGAGCAGCCGACGATGTCGCTCGAACTGTTGATGCTGGGCAACGTCCCGATCGGGCAGATGGTCGAACGCGCGAAGCTCGCCGAGGCGAACGGTTACGACACGCTGTGGGTCGCCGACGAGCGCTTCTATCGCGAGGTCTATTCCTGCCTGGCGGTGCTGGCGCTGCACACCACGCGGGTCAGGCTCGGTACCTGCGTCACCGACCCGTTCGCCCGCCATCCGGCGCTGACCGCGATGGCGATCGCCACCCTGGACGAGATCTCCAGCCGGCGCGCCGTTCTGGGTGTCGGCGCCGGCATCTCGGGCTTCTCCGAGCTCAGCATCGTGCGCAGGAAACCGGCAGTGGCCATGCGCGAGATGATCGAGATGGTCCGCAGCCTGCTGCGGGGCGAGCCGGTCGACTACAAGGGAGAGGTCGTCTCCCTGGCCAACGGCAAGCTGAGCTTCAAGCCCGGACGGGCCGACATTCCGGTCTATGTCGCCAGCAACGGGCCGCTCGGCCAGCGCATGACCGGCGGCATCGCCGACGGCGCCATCATGGAAGGTTGCGGCTCGGTCGAGGAGGTCGGTGCCTTCCGCGAGGTGCTGGCCCAGGGCGCGCGCAAGCGCGGCCGCGATCCCGGCGCGGTGAAGGTGGTCGCCCGACTCAATGCCTGCGTCTCCACCGATGGCAGGAAGGCGCGCGACGCCGTCCGTCCCTTCGTCGCCCGCATGCTGGCGGCCGGACGACTCAAGTTCATGACCGCCGAGAAATGCGGCCTGACGCTGCCGGCCGAAGCCATCGCACCGCTCGCCAACGTCGCCTACGCGGCCGGCGCAGCGCCTTACGCGCCGCTGCTGCCGCTCATCACCGACCGCCACGTCGATGCCTTCACCCTGTCGGGCACGGCCGACGAGATCGTCGACCACATGGCCGCGCTCAAGAAGGCCGGCATCGATTCCTTCATCATCATGCCGTTCGCCCCGGAAGGCGGCACGGCCGAGGAGACCCTGGTCCAGATGGGCTCGTCCGTCTGGCCGCGCGTGCAGAAGCAGAGCTGAGGGCCCGTCATGGGCTTCGATTTTCACCAGCCGGACAGCGTTGCGGGCGCCATTGCGCTCGCGCAGCGCTATGGCGAGGCGGCCCGCTTCATCGCTGGCGGCACCGACCTCATTATCCAGATCAACCGCAAGCGGCTGGCGCCGCAGCATCTCGTCAGCCTGTCCGGCCTCGGCCTCGACGGCATCCGCGAGACTCCGCACGAGATCACGATCGGCGCCATGACGACGCACAACGAGGTGGTCTTCCATCCCGGCTTCCGGAAGCAGCTGGTTGCCCTCGCCGAGGCCTCGGCCGTCGTGGGCGGGCGCCAGATCCGCCATGTCGCGACGGTCGGTGGCAACATCGTCAACGCCTCGCCGGCGGCCGATGTCGTGCCGGCCCTGCTCGTGCTCGATGCGATCGTCGATCTGCAGGGTTCAGAGCAGGCGCGCAGCCTGCCACTCGATCGCTTCCTGCTCGATCGCGGCCGCACCGAGCGGCAGCATGACGAGATTCTGACCGCGGTCAGGTTCGCGCGGCCGCCGGCGGCGAGCGCGACGGCCTTCCTCAAGGCCGGACGGCGCAAGGCGATGGAGATCTCGGTGGTCTGCGTCGCCGCCCACCTTGGCGGCAGGGAGGACGGCGAGGGTTTCAGCAAGGTGCGTATTGCCGTCGGCGCCGCCGCCCCGCGCACCTTCCGGGCGAGCGCGGCCGAGGCGCTGATCGCCGAGCGCGGCGATGACGGGGCCTCGTTCGCCGAGGCCGGCAGGCTGGCCGCCGAGGCCGCGCTGCCGATCGGCGACGTGCGCGCCTCGGCGCGCTATCGCAGGCTGCTGGTCGCCGCCCTGGTCGAGCGTGCCCTGGCGACCTGCCGCGACCGGATGCGAGGAGCCGCCGTATGACCCGGACCCCGCTCGAGCTCACCATCAACGGCGAGAGCCATCAGGTCATGGTCGAGCCGCACTGGACGCTGCTGCAGGTGCTGCGCGGCGAGCTTGGCTTGAGCGGCACCAAGGAGAACTGCCTGGAAGCCGAATGCGGCGTGTGCACCGTCCTGCTCGACGGCAAGGCGGTCAACTCGTGCATCCTGCTGGCGCGACAGTGCCAGGGCCGGTCGATCACCACCATCGAAGGCCTGGGCGATCCCGAATCGCTGCACCCCCTTCAGGCGGCCTTCATCGAATGCGGCGCCGTGCAATGCGGCTACTGCATCCCGGGGATGATCCTCACGGCCAAATCTCTTCTCGACGAGTGTCGCGGCCGGCTGCCCAGCGAGGCCGAGATCCGGGAGGCGCTGTCGGGCACGCTGTGCCGCTGTACCGGCTATCAGAAGATCGTCGATGCGGTCGCCCTCGCCGCCCGCCGGATCGAGGCTCGTCGGATGGAGGCCTCGCCATGAGCGGCTACCAGCATCGCGTTGCGGGCCAGCGGCTGAGTCGTCTCGACGGCGTCGGCAAGGTCACCGGCAGGCACGTCTATGCCGCGGACTTCGCCTTGCCCGGCATGCTGTTCGGGAAGATCCTGCGCAGCCCGCATGCCCACGCGCGCATCGTGCGCCTCGACACCACCAAGGCACGCGCGCTGCCCGGCGTACGCACCATCCTGACGGCCCGCGACATACCGATCATCCGCTTCGGCACGGCGATCAAGGACCGCCCCATGCTGGCCGACGGCGAGGTTCGCTTCGTCGGCGAGGCGATCGCCGCCGTGGCAGCGACGACCATGGAGATCGCCGCCCGCGCGATCGGCCTGATCGAGGTCGAGTACGAGGCGCTGCCCGCGGTGTTCGACCCGGAGGCAGCCCTGGCCGACGGCGCGCCGCTCGTCCATCCGCAGTGGAGCACCTACCAGGCGCTGCCGGTGTTCGCTCGCGACGGCAATGTTTCGGGCCGCTGCTCGATCGGCCACGGCGACGTCGAAGCGGGATTCGCCGAGGCCTATCGCGTCTACGAGCACCGCTTCACCTCGCAGCTCGTTCATCCCGGCTACACCGAGCCGCGCGCCGCGGTCGCGAGCTGGGACGGCAACGGCGACGTCATCGTCTGGACCAACACCCAGCTTCCCTTCGACATGAAGAACATGCTGGCCGACGTGCTCGACCTGCCGGCCAGCAAGGTGCGCGTGATCGTGCCAGGCATCGGCGGCGGCTTCGGCGGCAAGCTGCGCGTCGGCGTCGAGCATTTCGCCGGCTGGCTGGCGCGCAAGGCGCGGCGTCCGGTCAAGGTCATGACGACCAGCGAGGAAGAGCTCCTGGACGCCTATCCGCGCCAGCCGACCATCGTCACCCTGAAGACCGGCGTCGCCCGCGACGGCACGCTGCTGGCGCGCAAGGGACAGGTGATCGTCGACTGCGGCGCCTACGCCAACTCCGGACCGGCGACGGCGGCGGTCGCCCTGCAGGTGCTGAACGGGCCCTATCGCACCGCCAATCTTTTTCTCGAAGGCGTCGCCGTCTACACCAACAAAGGCGCCACCGGCTCGTTTCGCGCGCCGGCCGGACCGATGGCGAACTTCGCGGTGGAATCGCAGATCGACATGATCGCCGACGATCTCGGCATCGACCCGCTCGACATGCGCCTCGGCAATGCCTTCCACGAAGGCGATTCCGGTCCGGCCGGCGAGAAGCTGGCGAGCGTCAGCATCGCCGAATGCCTCACGCGCGCCGCCGATGCGATCGGCTGGAAGGATCGCAAGCCGGGCCGCGGGCGCGGCAAGGGCATCGCCTGCAGCTGGTGGATGACGACCGGCGGCTCGTCGGGCGTCTACGTCAAGATCAATCCCGAGGGCACGGTCACCTTGATAAGCGGGGCCGTCGAGATCGGCACGGGGGCGCTCACCGGCGCAGCACAGATCCTGGCCGAGGAGCTCGGCATCGATCTCGCCGACGTGAGCGTGGCCGATGTCGACACCGAGTCGACGCCTTTCGACTACGGCGCCCAGGGCAGCCGCACCGCCTTCTCGGTCGGCAATGCCTGTCGCGTGGCCGCCGCCGACCTCCGGCGACAGGTCTTCGAGATCGCCGCCAGCCAGTGGCAGGTGCCGGTCGACGGCATGCGACTCGACGGCAAGGCGGTGGTGCTCGGCAACCGGCGCATGACACTGGCCGACATCGCCGCGCTGTCGCTGCGCGCGGGCGGCGGCCTGATCTCGCACGGCGCGGTGATCCAGCCCATGCCGACCTTCGATCCGGCGCGCGTCAGGAACCATCCGCTGCCAGCCTGGACCAGCCCGAGCTATCACGCCCACGCCGTCGACCTGTCGGTCGACCAGGTCACCGGCGAGGTGTCGATCAACCGCTACGTCGTAGTGCAGGATGTCGGCTACGCCATCAATCCGACCTACATCGAAGGCCAGATCGAAGGCGGCGTCACGCAGGGCATCGGCCAGACCCTGAGCGAGGAGATCGTCTACCAGGACGGCCGGGTGCTGAACGCCAACCTGACCGACTACAAGATGCCGACGGCGATGGACGTGCCGCGCATTGAATCCATCCTGGTGCAGAGCCCGAGCGTCAACGGGCCATACGGCGCCAAGGGCGTCGGCGAGCCACCCTGCATCCAGCCGCCGGCGGCGATCGCCAACGCCATCGCCGTCGCAACCGGCGTGCGCGTGCAGACCCTGCCGATCACGGCGGAGAAAATCGCGCTGGCCCGACTGGACGAGCCCAGGTCGAGTCAGCCCAAGTCGCGTCGCGACGAGCCCGGGTGATGGAAGTCACCGTCAGGACCTGGGGCAACCTGCGCCGCTTCCTGCCGGGCGGCGTCGATACTGCCACCGTACAGGTCCCCGACGGCGCCACGATCGACGACCTCACGGCGCAGCTTGCGCTGGAGCACGAAGTCTGGGCGGTGGCGGTCAACGGCGAGGTCGCGTCGTTCTCGACGACCTTGTCACCCGGCGATCACGTATTTCTGTTCGACCATCTGCATGGAGGGTGACCTTCCTTCCCAGCGTCTCCGCTGGGGAGGTGTCCGCGTCTGCGCGGACGGAGGGGTCATGTGTCTTCCGGACCGCGGGCGTCTCGCCCGCTCATGATCATGAGGCGGGCGAGACGCCCCCGGTCCGCATGATTCATGACCCCACCGCCCCGTATGACGGGGGCACCTCCCCACATCGTGGGGAGGAAATCACAGCACGAACTTGCTCAGGTCGGCGTTCTTGGCCAGCGCGCCGACGCGGTCGCGGACGTAGGCGGCGTCGATCTCGATCTTCTGGCCGGGCTTGTCGGAGGCGGTGAAGCTGATCTCCTCGAGGAGCTTCTCCATCACCGTGTGCAGACGGCGCGCGCCGATATTCTCCACCGTCTCGTTGATGTCGGCGGACAGTTTCGCCAGCTCGTCGATGGCGTCGGGCTTGAAGTCGAGCTCGACCTTCTCGGTCGCCAGCAGCGCCTTGTACTGCTTGACCAGGCTCGCCTCGGGCTCGGTCAGGATGCGCCGGAAATCCTCCTGGCTGAGCGACGCCAGGCTGACGCGGATCGGCAGGCGGCCCTGCAGCTCGGGAAGCATGTCGGACGGCTTGGCGAGGTGGAAGGCGCCGGAGCAGATGAACAGCACATGGTCGGTCTTCACCGGACCGTGCTTGGTGTTCACGGTCGTGCCCTCGATCAGCGGCAGCAGGTCGCGCTGCACGCCCTCGCGGCTCACGTCGCCGCCGCCGCGGAACTCGCTGCGAGCGGTGATCTTGTCGATCTCGTCGATGAACACGATGCCGTTCTGCTCGACCGCCTCGCGGGCATCGCGCACGACCTTCTCCTGGTCGAGAAGCTTGTCGCTCTCCTCGCGCATCAGGGTGGCGTGCGATTCGGCCACCGTCATCTTCTTCTTCTTGGTGCGTCCGCCGAACGCCTTGCCCAGCATGTCGCCGATATTGATCATGCCGACCGACGCGCCAGGCTGGCCCGGCACCTCGAACTGCAGCGGGGCGCCGGAATCGGCGACCTCGATCTCGATCTCGCGCTCGTCGAGCTCGCCGGCGCGCAGCTTGTGGCGGAAGCGCAGCCGCGTCTCCTCGCTGGAATTGGCGCCGCACAGCGCATCGATCACCCGATCCTCGGCGGCGAGCTCGGCCTTGGCGCGCACGTCCTTGCGCAGGCGCTCGCGCGACATGTCGAGCGCGGCTTCCATGAGGTCGCGGGCGATCTGCTCGACGTCGCGGCCGACATAGCCGACCTCGGTGAATTTGGTGGCCTCGACCTTGAGGAACGGCGCGTTGGCGAGTTTGGCCAGGCGGCGGGCGATCTCGGTCTTGCCGCAGCCGGTCGGGCCAATCATCAGGATGTTCTTGGGCAGCACCTCCTCGCGCAGCTCCTCGGGGAGCTGCAGGCGGCGCCAGCGGTTGCGCAGCGCGATCGCCACGGCACGCTTGGCGTCCTGCTGGCCGACGATGTGCTTGTCGAGTTCGGAGACGATCTCGCGCGGGGAAAAGTCGTTGCTCATTGCGCTCTCAGAGCTTCTCGATGACGAGGTTGTGGTTGGTGTAGACGCAGATGTCGGCGGCGATGTTCATGGCCTTGCGGGCGATCGCCTCGGCATCGAGGCCCTCGACATCGATCAGCGCCCGCGCGGCGGCCAGCGCATAGTTGCCGCCCGAGCCGATGGCGATGATGCCGCCTTCGGGCTCGAGCACGTCGCCCGAGCCGCTGAGCAGCAGCGACACGTCCTTGTCGGCCACCGCCATCATCGCCTCGAGGCGGCGCAGGTAGCGGTCGGTGCGCCAATCCTTGGCGAGCTCGATGCAGGCGCGCAGCAGCTGGCCGGGATGGCGCTCCAGCTTGCTCTCGAGGCGCTCGAACAGCGTGAAGGCATCGGCCGTCGAGCCGGCGAAGCCGCTCACGATCTGGCCGCTGCCGAGGCGGCGGACCTTCTTGGCGTTGCCCTTGACGATGGTCTGGCCCATCGAGACCTGGCCGTCGCCGGCCATCACCACCTCGCCGGCCTTGCGGACGGACAGGATGGTGGTGGCGTGCCAGCCGGGTGACTGCGAATTGTCGGAGAAGGCGGAAAACATGGCCCCCGTAGATAGTCAATAACGGGCGTAAATCAATCTGCTAACGTCCCCCGATGAGCGACCAGCCCCCCGTCATCATCATCGGCGCCGGCATCGTCGGAACCGCGACCGCACGAGCCCTGCAGCGCGACGGCCACGCCGTCACCCTGATCGACAGCGCCGAGCCCGGCCGCGCCACCTCCTACGGCAATGCGGGCTTCGTCGCCATCGACCACCTGTTGCCGCTCGCCCGGCCGTCGGTGTTGCGGCGCGTGCCGCAGATGCTGCTGGACCGCGCCAGCCCGCTCACCGTTCACTTGCCCAGCCTGCCCTGGCTGGTGCCGTGGATGGCGCGCTTCGCGCGCGCTGCATGGAGCAACGCCGAGGTCCGCAAGGGCATCGATTCGTTCGGCCACCTCATGGCCGAGGCCAACGTCACCTGGAAGGCCGAGATCCAGGCCTCGGGCCTGGGCGAGCTCTTCAAGAGCCGTGGCGCGCTCTACGTCTATGAAAGCGAAGCCTCCTTCGCCGACGGCGCGCAGGAAAGGGCACTGCAGACCGCCAAGGGCACCGTGTTCGAGCTCATCGACGGCAAGCGCGCCCGCGAAATGGCGCCCGGCCTCAGCCCGCACTTCGTGCGCGGCGTCTACTATCCCGACGGCATGCACACCATCAATCCGTATCGCGTGGTGGCGACGCTCGCCGAGCGCTTCGCCGCCGAAGGTGGCACGGTGCTGCGCGGCCGCGTGCGCAGTTTCGATCGCGACGGCGATCGCGTCAGCGCGGTGCAGATCACCGACCAGTCGCTACCCGCCAAGGCGGTGGTGATCGCGGCCGGTCGCGCTTCCGGCGAGCTGACCCGACTGCTCGGCTTCAACGCGCCGCTGGTCGCCGAGCGCGGCTATCACGTCATGCTGGCATCGGACAACGTGCGCTTCGACCTGCCGGTGAGCCCCGCCGAGCGCGGCTTCTTCATCACGCCGATGGAGGAGGGACTGCGGCTCGCCGGCACGGTCGAGCTGGCGGCGCCGCACCAGCCTCCCACCTGGTCGCGCGCCGACCTGCTGGTGCGCCATCTCAAGGATGTCTTCCCCGGTGTGGGCGGCAGCGAGGTCTCGCGCTGGATCGGCGAGCGGCCGAGCCTGCCCGACTTCCGGCCGGCGATCGGTCGCGCGCCGCGGCTGGCCAACGTCTACTGCGGCTACGGCCATCAGCATGTCGGCCTCACGCTTGCCACCGCGACCGGCCGTCTGATCGCCCGCCAGATGGCGGGCGAGCCCCTGCCCGATGCCTTGCAGCCTTGCGACCCCGGCCGGTTCGGCTAGGGCGCTTCCCGAGACGACGGAGCCGCGTGCAGTTCCGTCATATCGGCAATGCGCGCCCTGGTGGCGGTTGCCGCAACGGACGGACGTTGCACACGCCAGCCACGAGGACTAGCCTTCGCCGTCAACTGGCGAAGACGCACCTTGGAGGCAGGCATGAGTTCTCATCGCAGCCCCGCAGACGTTCGTTCAGGGCTGAAGCACCCCATCATCGATGCCGACGGTCACTGGGTCGAGTACAACCCGGTGTTCGCCGAACGCATGCGCAAGCTCGCCGGCGACAAGGCGGCCGACGGCTACCTGGCTTCGCAGCGCCGCGTTCCCGACGCGCTGTCGCTCACGATCTCCGAGCGCAAGCAGCGCGGCATCGCCATGGAGAACTATTGGGGCCGGCAGTCGACCAACACGCGCGATCGCGCCACGGCGATGATGCCGCGCATGCTCTACGACCGGCTCGACGAGCTGGGCATCGATTTCGGCATCATCTATCCGACGGCCGGCCTCGGCATTCCGCGCATCGCCGACGGCGAGACCAGGCGCGCGGTGATCCGCGGCTTCAACCTGGTCACGGCCGAATACTTCGCCAAGCTCGGCGACCGGCTGACCCCGGCCGCGGTGATCCCGATGCACACGCCCGAGGAGGCGATCGCAGAGCTCGACTTCGTCACCAGGCAGCTGGGCGCCAAGGTCGCCATGTTCGGTGGCGGCTTTCCGCGGCGCATCCCGGCGGCCGAGGGCCTCGATGCCACGGTGGGTCGCTTCTCGGTGACCTACGACAATCTCGGCATCGACAGCGACTACAACTACGACGCCGTGTGGCAGCGCTGCCGGGAGTTGGCGATCGCGCCGACCTTCCATTCCGGCGGCCGCGGCTTCGGCCTGCGCAACTCGCCCAGCAACTTCACCTTCAACCATATCGGCCACTTCGCCGCCGCCGGGCATGCCATCGCCAAGGGCCTGTTCCTGGGCGGCGTGACGCGACGCTTCCCCGACCTGCGCTTCGCCTTCCTCGAAGGCGGCGTCGGCTGGGGCTGCCAGCTGTTCGCCGACCTGATCGAGCACTGGGAACGGCGCGGCGCCCAGGGCCTGGCCTACATGGATCCCAGGAAGCTCGATCGCAAGCTGCTCAGGAGCCTGGTCGACAAGTACGGCTACGAGGACATGGCCGCCGAGCTCGACCGGCGCGACGGCTGGCCGCAATGGGAGGAGGACAACCTCACCGGCGGCGTGCCTGTGCACGACGATTTCGCCGCCTGCGAGATCAGCCGCAAGGAGGATTGGGTCGAGCTCTACGCCAAGCCGTATTATTTCGGCTGCGAGGCCGACGACCGCATGAACGTCACGGCGTTCGGCAAGGCCAACCCGTTCGGCGCCCGCATCAACGCGATCTTCAGCTCCGACATCGGCCACTTCGACGTGCCCGACATGCTGAGCCCGGTACCGGAAGCCTACGAGCTGGTCGCGGACGAGCTGATCACGGCGGACGATTTCCGCGACTTCACCTTCGCCAACGCCGTCCGCCTGTGGGGCACCCAGAACCCACATTTCTTCGACGGCACGTCGGTCGCCAAAGAGGCAGCCGCAGTCCTCAACGTCGCGCCGGCCCGCGCGGCGGCAGAGTAGGCGCTCTCCCTCCGCGCCCGGCCGCAACGGACCGGAGACATCGATCGCCTTCCCCGACTACGGGGGAGGCACGTGGAGCCATCGCTCATGTGCTGGGAGCGCGCCACTCCAATGGCGCTCTTCTCGTTGATGACACATCCCATGAGCGCCATCGGAGTGGCGCGCTCCCAGCCATGAGAGTCACACCCCGTACTGCAGCAGCGCCTCGCCGTTGCGCTTGAGCCAAGCCTGCGGAATCTCGATCGGGCCGTCACACAGGCCGCGCGCCACCGCCCAGAAGCGCTGGCTGTGGTTGAGATGGACGAGGTGGGCGACCTCGTGGGCGACGAGGTAGTCGACGACGTCGGGCGGCGCGAAGACCAAGCGCCAGGAGAACGACAGGGTCGCGTCGGATCCGCAGCTTCCCCAGCGTGACCGGCTGTCGCGCAGCGTGATGCGCTTCACCGGCCGATCGACGCGCGCCGCTTTCTCGTGGACCAGCGGCACCAGGTGGCCGCGCAGCTCGGCGGTCAGCCAGTCGCGCAGCCGGCGCGGCAGGTGCTCGGGTTGGCCGGCGACATGGATCTCGTTGCCGTCACGCCATACTGTGCCGCGCACGTCGCCGCGATGGCGGATGCGATGCGGCGCGCCGAACAGCGGCAGCTCGGCGCCATCGACGAAGGGCCGCGCCACCGGCAGCCGTTTGAGACGGGCCGCGATCCAACCGGCCTGGGCGTGTGCGAAGTCGATCGCGGTACCACGCGCCATGCGCAGCGGCGCCGTCAGGACGATTCGCCGGAGGGCGGCGTCGACCCTGAGGGATGCGCGGCGGGCGCGGCGACTGCGCACGAAGGTGACGGGCAGGATATCGCCGGCATGAGCAATGCTAAGTTGCTCGGGCTCGGGCACCGCTTTAGGCAGGACGAAACGAAGCACCGCGCCGGACAGCGACATGCATCGCATCATAC
>NZ_JBFWZI010000089.1:0-28933 GCF_050185545.1 Reyranella sp.
GACCTCGCCCTCGCAGCCCTTGCCCATGTCTTCGAGGAAGTCGCGCGCAGGCTCGCCGACATCGATCCGCGCGACACCGGGATCGACGAGCGCGCGCGGCGCATCGTCGACACGCTGTGGGAGTTCTATGGCGGTCCACGTTACGTCGCCGCCGCCGAGATCCTGATGGGCACCCGCCAGCAGGCGGCGCTGCACGAGCGCATCCGCGCGTGCCGGCTGGCGCTTGCCGCCGCCTATCGCGACATGTGGGACCGACTGATGGGCGACACGTTGCTCGATCCGGATGAGCGCCAGAATCTCCTGCGTTTCGCCATCGCGACCCTGCGCGGCCTGGCCTTGCTGCGCCTGCATGAGAGCGACACCACCTTGTTCGACCCGCATCTCGCCCGCCTGCGCGACCTCATCGCCGTGGCGATGCGCGACGGCGTTGCGCCGGCCGCTATCTCCGTCACCGCCTCCGCGACTCCCGCGGAGCCCGTAAAGGCTTCCGCGATCTTCGTCTGAGAACCGATCCCACGGGAGGACCTCCATGACGCCGCAATACCAGGAACAGATCCCCGCACCGATGGCATGGCGCGGTGGCGATTTCACCAAGGAGCAGATCGCGTTCGACCTCACCGCCAGCCAGGTTGCGGCCCTCGAAGAAATTCTCGGCCGCGTCGAGAGGGCCGGCCTGTCGATGCGCGAGATCGGTCCCGAGCACGTACGTCATCCCGCGCTCGATGCGCCGCTGGCGGGGATCTTCAACGAAATCCAGCACGGCCGCGGCATCACCATCGTCCGCGGCTTCCCCGTGACGCGCTTCAGCGTCGAGCAGATCAGCAAGATGTTCTGGGCGGTTGGCGCCCATTTCGGCCGTGGCGTGTCGCAAAGCGCGCTGGGCGATGTCCTGGGGCATGTGCGCGACGAGACGCCGCCAGGCCAAGCCGAGAGTGCGCGCGGATACCTCTCGCGCCGCGAGCTTCAGTTGCACACCGATCTCGGCCAGATCGTCGGCCTGATGTGCGTGCGCCAGTCACGCACCGGCGGCTTCAGCCAATACGCGTCGGGCCTCGCGATCCACAACGAGCTGCTGGCGCGTCGTCCCGACCTGATGCCGCTTTACTATCGCGGCTTCCGCTACCATCGGCGTGGCGAGCAGCCCGCCGACCATCCCGAGATCACACCCTACAATGTGCCGGTCTTCTCCAACGTAGACGGCAATGTCAGCGTCTTCTACGTGCGCGAGATCTCGGCCGTCGCCATGCGTGACCTCGGCATCGACTACACGGCGGAAGAGGTCGACGCGCTCGACACGTTCCGCGCGACCGCCTATCGGCTCCAGTTCGAGACCCGTCTCGAGCCCGGCGAGGCGAGCTTCCTCAACAACCTCACCACGCTGCACGCCCGTTCCGAATTCGATGACTGGGACGAGGCCGACAAGAAGCGGCTGATGCTGCGGTTGTGGCTCGATGCGCACCGCGACGCCCGGCCATCGGTGCGCGAGATCCACATCTACGAAAACAAGGACGGCGCCAGCGGCATCGATCCGGTGCCAGGCCGCCTGCCGGCTGTCGCGCAATACCACGTGCCGGCGCCGCGGCCGCGAGTCGCGGCAGAGTAGGGCACCTTTCACCCCAGATGGCTGGTGTCATTGATGCGCTGAACGCGGGCGTCGCCGCTGGCAAGGATCTCGATCTCGTTCAGGGTGCAGGGGTCCTGGGCGAGCCGCCCGTAGGCCGCCAGCGGCATATCGAGAAGCTGCATCAGGATCGCCCGGTTGACACTGTCGTGAGCGACCACCACGACAGTATCGGTCGCATGCCGCGCCAGAACCAGGCGCAACACGTCGGCAGTCCGAGCCATCACGTCCTGCAGCGATTCGCCACCGGGAAAGCGCATCCGCTGCGGCGCGGTGCGCCACAGGCGATAGGCGTCGGGCGCCTCCTTCTCGACCTCCTCGTGTGAGCGCATCTGCCAGGCGCCGTAGTCGATATCCATCAGCCCGGCGAGCGGCTCCGCCGCCACGCCAGTAGCCTTGGCAATCGCTCCGCCCGTCAGCACGCAGCGCTGCAGGGCGCTGGTGTAGATCCCCGCCGGCTTCCAATGCCGCGCGATCCGCGCCGCGAGCGCCTCGGCCTCGGCAACGCCTTGCGCGGTCAGCTGCAGCTCGGCCCGGCCGCGAAATCGCTCCGGCCTGATGCCTTCGACATGACCGTGCCGCGTCAGCAGAATCCTCGTCATCGCACCCATTCCCCCTTCCAGACTCAGCCTTTTGGACCGCCATCGCCCGCGACGATCTCATTTGGCGGAAACTGCAACCTTACCCTGCGGAGAATGCAACGAGGTGCGTGGTCTTTCGTTGTTGATCCGTCATGCCTCGTTCTCCCCTGCGGTCTTCCCCGTCAATTTCGCAGTCGCCCTCGGCCATCACCCGCCGTCTGCTGGGGCTCGCTTCCGTCATGGCGGCCGTCTTCGGCCGCGAGCTGCAGGCCCAAACCAAGGCACCCGCCACCATGCCCGAGACCCGCCCGGCTCCCCCCGTCGCCCGCCTGACGACGCAACTCACGGTCAACGGCAAGAAGCAGGAGCTGACGCTCGATCCCAGGACGACGCTGCTCGACGCCCTGCGCGACCATCTCGGGCTGACCGGCAGCAAGAAGGGCTGCGACCACGGCCAGTGCGGCGCGTGCACGGTGCTGGTGAATGGCGTGCGCATGAATTCCTGCCTGTCGCTGCTCGCCATGCGCAACGGTGACGAGATTGTCACTATCGAAGGACTTGGCGAGAGCGAGACGCTGCATCCCCTGCAGCAGGCTTTCTGGAAGCATGACGGTTTGCAGTGCGGATTTTGCACGCCGGGCCAGATCTGCTCGGCCGTCGGCATGTTGCGGGAGATCGAACATGGTGTGCCGTCCGCCACCATGGTGAGCGTTGCCGCCGCGCCGGCGCTCGACGCCGCCGAGGTGCGCGAGCGCATGAGCGGCAACATCTGTCGCTGCTCGGCCTATCCCAACATCGTCGCCGCAATCCTCGACAGCCAGCAGGGGCGTGCCGGATGAGGCCTTTCACCTTCGAGCGCCCGACCAGCATCGCTGCCGCCACCGCGGCAGCGAGCCAGCTCGGCGGCAAGTTCATCGCCGGCGGCACCAACCTGCTCGATCTGATGAAGGTCGACGTCGAAAGGCCGACCAACCTGGTCGACATCTCTGCGCTGCCCCTTCGCGAGTTCAACGCGACGGCGGAGGGCGGGCTGCGCATCGGCGCGCTGGTGAGCAATACCGACATCGCCAGCGACCCGCGTGTGCGCGAGCGCTATCCGGCCCTCGCCGAGGCTTTGTTGAACGGCGCCTCCGGCCAGTTGCGCAACCAGGCGACCGCCGGCGGCAATCTGATGCAGCGCACCCGCTGCCCATATTTCTACGACGTCTACATGCCGTGCAACAAACGCCAGCCGGGCAGTGGCTGCTCGGCGATCGGCGGCTATTCGCGCCTGCACGCCATCCTCGGCGCCAGTCGCGACTGCATCGCCGTGCATCCGTCCGACATGGCGGTTGCGTTGACGGTCCTGCAGGCGGAGATCGAGGTGCACGCGCCGTCGGGCGTGGTGCGCACCCTGCCGATCTCCTCGCTGCATCGCCTGCCCGACGAGACTCCCAATAACGATACCACCCTCGCAGCCGGCGAGCTGATCACGGCGATCATCCTGCCGCCGCCGCCGGTTGGCCGGCAGGCCTATCGCAAGGTTCGCGATCGCGCATCGTTTGCCTTCGCGGTGGTTTCGATCGCCGCCATCCTGGATGCCAGCGGTGGCAAGGTCCGCGACGTTCGACTGGCCCTTGGTGGCGTGGCGCACAAGCCGTGGCACCCTCGCGCCGCCGAGCAGGAGCTGGTCGGCGCGCCGTCCAACGGGGCTTCCTTCGAGGCGGCCGGACAGGCCGCGCTTTCCGGTGCGAGGCCCCAGCCCGGCAACGAGTTCAAGGTCGGCCTGGCCGAGCGCCTGATCGCCCGCACCCTGACCGACCTCGCCGCCAGCGGAGGCTGACCATGGACAGCATCATCGGCCAGGCGATCGACCGCATCGACGGCCGCGCCAAGGTCACCGGCGCGGCTGCCTATGCCGGCGACAAGCATGCCGGCAACATGGCCTACGGCGCGATCGTGACGGCGACCATCGGCCGAGGCCGCGTCACCAGCATCGAGAGCGCGGCCGCCCGCAGCATGCCCGGCGTGCTGATGGTGATGACGCACGAAAATGCTCCGCGGCAGGCACCCTTTCAGCCCAGGGCCGACGATCGCCATGCCCGGCCCAAGCCGCAGCTCGCCAGCGACAAGGTCCAGTATTTCGGCCAGCCGGTGGCGCTGGTCGTTGCCGAGACGCCGGAAACGGCGCGCGCCGCTGCCAACGTCATCACCGTCGTGTACGAGAAGATCGCCGGCGTCTTCGAACTCGTCGCCGCGAGCCGCGACGCCTACGATCCGCTGAAGAGCAGCAACGGCACGTCCTCCGACAGCCACGTCGGCTCCTTCGATGCGTCCTTCGACACGGCCCATGCCCGCGTCGATGCGATTTACACGACGCCGTACCAGAGCCACGCCATGATGGAGCCGCATGCGAGCCTGGCGTCGTGGCAGAACGACAAGCTCACGGTGTGGAGCGCCCTGCAGCTGGTCGAGAGCGCCCACAAGTCGATTGCCGACACGCTGCTGCTCGAGCCCGACCAGGTCGAGGTGATCTCGGAATATGTCGGCGGCGGTTTCGGCGGCAAGCTGCCGGTCCATGCCGACGCGATCCTGGCGGGTCTCGCCACGCGCGAGCTCCGGCGCCCGGTGCGTATCGCGCTGACCCGCCAGCAGATGTTCCACGTCACCACGCATCGGCCGGCCTCCATCCAGCGCGTGCGCCTCGGCGCCGACCCGGACGGAACGCTGACCTCGATCGCCCATCAGTCTCTCAGCCAGAGCGCGCGGGCCGATGAATTCGCCGAGCCGATCGTCAACTCGACCCGCTCGCTCTATTCGGCGCCCCATCGCCTGACCAGCCAGCGGATCACGGCGCTCGACCTGCCGGTCCCCGATTCGATGCGCGCGCCGGGCGAGGCGATCGGCCTGCTCGCGCTCGAGCAGGCGATGGACGAGCTCGCCGTCGCGCTCGACATGGACCCGATCGCGCTGCGCCTGAAGAACGAGCCGGAGCAGGATCCCGAGAAGGAGGTGCCGTTCTCCACCCGCGCGCTGATCCCATGCCTGACCGAAGGCGCCAGGCGTTTTGGCTGGGACAGGCGCCGCAAGCGGCCGGGCAGCACCCGCGACGGCAAGTGGCTGGTCGGCATGGGGGTGGCAGCGGCGATCCGCGGCAACTACCTGCGCAAGGCGGCCGCCCGCGTGACCATGAAGTCGGCGCGCCACGCCTTCGTCGAGATGGACATGACCGACATCGGCACCGGCTCCTACACGGTGCTCGCCCAGATCGCGGCCGAGTTGCTCGGCCTGCCGGTCGAGAACGTCGAGGTCCGCCTGGGCCACAGTTCCTATCCCGACACGCCGGGCTCGGGCGGCTCGTTCGGCGCCTCGAGCTGCGGCGCCGCGCTCCATGATGCGTGCACGAAGCTCAAGGCGAAGCTCGTCGCCGGCGAAGGCGCGCAGGGCCTGTCGGCCGAAGGCCACGTGGCGCCGGGCGAGGACTACAAGAAATACTCGCAGTTCGCCTATGGCGCGCATTTCGCCGAGGTCGGCGTCGACGAGGCGACCGGCGAGGTGCGCCTGCGCCGCATGCTGGGCGTGTTCGCGGCCGGCCGCATCCTCAATGCCAAGACGGCGCGCTCGCAGCTGATCGGCGGCATGATCTGGGGCGTCGGCGCGGCGCTCGAGGAGGAGGCGGTGGTCGATCCGCGCTTCGGCGCCTTCATCACCCAGGACCTGGCCACCTATCACGTCCCCGTCCACGCCGACGTGCCGAACGTCGACGCCGTCCTGCTCGACGAGTTCGATCCGCACGCCAACGTGCTGGGCTCCAAGGGCGTCGGCGAGCTCGGCATCTGCGGCGCCGGCGCCGCCGTTGCCAACGCCGTCTACAACGCCTGCGGCGCGCGTGTCCGGAGCTACCCGATCACCCTCGACAAGGTGCTGCCGACACTGCTCGGCCGGACGGGGTAGACGAGCCCGCGTCTTTGCCGGGGGCGCGCCACTCCGATGGCGCTCATGGGATGTACAATCATCAAGAAGAGCGCCATCGGAGTGGCGCGCTCCCAGCGCATGAGGCGCTCTTCAGCCAAATTTAAGGCTGTGCCCTCGTTGTCGTCTTGGCGGCGCTCGAGACGGCCGGAACTTCAATCCAGTGGCGGCCGCTTGCCGGCCCACGGCCGCGCCGCCTCGAAGGCGGCCGACATCTGCAGCACGCCGAGATCGTCGAAGCGCCGTCCGACGATCTGCAGGCCGACCGGCAGGCCCTCCTTCGTGAACCCGCAGGGCACGGACGCCGCCGGATTGCCCGACAGGTTGAAGGGATAGGAGAACTCCGCCCACGACAGCCAGTCCCATGGATGCTGCGGCCAGTGCGCCGGCTGCAGCAGTGTCGCCGGGAACGCGGCAACCGAGACGGCCGGAGTCAGCAGGAAATCCCAGTCGTCGAAGAAATGATGGATCTCGGCGCAGTAGGCGTACTTCACCAGCCGCGTCTTCTGGTAGTCGGCCATGGTGAGGTGCTGCCCGGCCTCGATGCAGGCGACGAAGCCCGGGTCCATGCGGTCGCGAAACTCGGGCAGCCGGTCGAAATGGCGCATGAAGTGCGCCGGCCAGAAGAAGCGCGCCAGCGGTGGGCCCTTCGGTCCCCACGGCGTCCTGACCTGCTCGACCGTCAGGCCGAGATCGCGCTCGAACGCCTCGACCGCCCGGCGCACCAGGTCGGCCACCTCGGAATCGACGCGCGCGTGATCGAGGTCGGGGCTGTACGCGAGTCGCGGCGTGCGCGGCCGCCCTGCCAGGTGACGGGGATAGTCGGCGGGCAGGGCCTCGAGGCTGGTGTGATCGTCGGGATGCGGGCCGGCCATGGTCCTGAGCATCAGCGCCGCGTCGGCGACGGTGCGCGTGAGCGGCCCGAGATGCACCGTGAAGTCGCTGGCCGCGACCGGCGATTGCGGCACGCGGCCATAGGTCGGCTTCAGGCCGAAGACACCGCTGAAATGCGCCGGCATGCGGATCGATCCCGCGCCATCGCTCCCTTGATGCAGCGGCCCGTAACCGGCCGCCGCACCGGCGCCGGCGCCCGCCGACGAAGCGCCGGCATTGAAGCCGTGCCTCCATGGATTGTGCGTGATGCCGGTGAGCGGCGAGTTGCTGACGCCCATCCAGCCGAACTCGGGCGTCGACGTCTTGCCGAGGATGACGGCGCCGGCCTGGCGCAAGCGCGCGACCATCGCATTGTCGGCCGTCGCCTTCTCGCCGCGCCGCAGATGTGTGCCGTACTCGAGCTGCATGCCGCGCACCGCCTCGTGATCCTTGATGGTCACCGGCACGCCGTGCAGCGGCCCCATCGACTCTCCCCTGGCCAGCGCGCGATCTGCGGCTTGCGCTGCGTCCATCGCCTCGTCGGCGGCGAGGTAGGCGAAGGCATTGAGCTTCGGCTCGAGCCGCTCGATGCGCTTCAGCACGGTCGATGTGATCTCGACGGAGGAAAGCTTCCTGGCGCGGATGGCGTCGACGAGCTCCGTCGCCGGCGTGAAGCAAAGGTCCAATTCATTCATGGCAGGCTGAGGATCCCCAAAACAATGCGGCTTGTCGCCATCCTAGCGCGGCAACGCCCGGCGTGCCGAGTTGCGTGACCCAACGCGGCGACCTAGCCTCGACGCCTGTCCGCGGGAGGAGTCATGACAGGGGGCCACGCCATCACGCCTGAGACCGTCAGTCTCCGGATTCTGGCGGGCGGCGGGATGGCTGGCGTTTGGGCGGACCTCAAGCCCCGGTTCGAGCAGACTTCCGGTCACCGGCTCGACCTCTTCTTCGCCACGACACCGAACCTCATCCAGGAAGCAACGTCGGGCAGGCCGTTCGATGCCGGCATCGTACCCGCCGATGTCATGCAGGATCCGGCGGCGAGGGCAAGGTTCGCGCCCGGCGCAACGATGGAGGTCGCGCGCGCCGGCATCGGTGTCGCCGTCCGGAGCGGTGCGCCCAAGCCAGACATCGGAACTTGCGAGGCGTTCAAGACGACCCTGCTCAAGGCTTCTTCCGTTGCCACGGTCCCCGAAAGCGCCACCGGCTATGCGATCGCCCGGGTTTTCGAACGGCTCGGCATTACCGAGCAAATGAAGTCGAAGACGAAGGCACAACCCGGTCCCGCGCAGGTCGTGGCGATCGTCGCCTCGGGTGAGGTCGAGCTTGCGCTCTTCCTCGTCAACGTGCTCACGACACCGGGTCTCGACGTCGTCGGGCCGTTTCCGCCCGAACTGCAGGAGGATGTCGTCTTCGCCGCCGCTCTTTCCGCTGACACGAAGAAGGCCAGTGCGGCCCAGGCGTTGCTCGCCTACCTTGAGAGCCCCGCCGGCGTCGCGATCATCAGGTCGAAGGGAATGACCCCGGGATAGGGATCCAGAAGGCGCGGCCCCGCAGACCAAGAGCCGCTGACAACGACAACGAGCCGCCTGCAAACGAAACGCCCCGGGTTGGACCCCGGGGCGTCGCCGGCTGGTATCCCGAACCAGTTGAAGGAGGCAAAAATGACGTTCCGCCTCATCTCGGTGCGTCGTGCATAGTCGCCCCCAACACACAAACAATCGCAAGGGCAAATCTTGCCGAGACTGCTACCCGAGGCCGCCTACTTTCCGATACAGAAGTCCCGAAAGATGACGTCCAGCAGCTCGTCGATCCGCACAGCACCGGTGATCCTACCGAGCGCCCGCATTGCCAGCCGCAGATCCTCCGCGGCAAGCGCCAACTCCGGCGCGACCAGCGCGCGGGCAAGCGAGGCCTGACACTCCTCGAGCGCCGCGCGGTGGCGGGCGCGCGTCAGCGGCGGCTGGCCGGCGCCTTCCTGCATCAGGGATTCGGCGGAGCGTTGCAGGCTCTGCAGCAGCTCCGGCAAGCCGGCGCCTGACAGCGCCGAGACGGGAAGCGCACCCGCAACCGGCAAAGCAACGAGATCGACCTTGTTCACCACGACGACATCGTGCGCCGGGTCCCATTGTTCGGTGGCGGCGACCAGTTCATCGCGCGCGCGGCGCCAATCCGTTGTGGCATCGAGCACGAGCACTCGCAGGTCGGCGGCAGCCGCACGGGCCTGCGCGCGGCGTACGCCCTCCTGCTCGATTGGATCGTCAGAGGGACGCAGCCCCGCCGTGTCGGCAAGCACGACCGGCCAGCCGCCTAGATCGAGATGGACCTCGATCACGTCGCGCGTCGTGCCGGCGGTTTCCGAGACGATCGCAGCGTCGCGCCGCGCCAACAGGTTGAGCAGCGACGACTTGCCGGCATTGGGCGGGCCGATGATGGCAATCGACAGGCCCTCGCGCAGGCGCTCGCCGCGCCGGTCGTCGAGGTGACCGACGATCGCGCCCCGCAAGGCCTCGATTCCGACCGCGACCTCGTCCGCCAGGCCAGCCGGCAAGTCCTCGTCGGGAAAATCGATCGCCGCCTCGAGATGGGCGAGCAGGCGGAGGCCTTGGTCGCGCCAGTCCTCGTACAGGCGGTGCAGGGCGCCATCCATCTGACGCAAGGCGGCACGGCGCTGCTCGTCGGTCTCGGCGGCAACCAGGTCGGCGATGGCCTCGGCCTTGGTGAGGTCTAGTCGGCCGTGCTCGAAGGCGCGGCGTGTGAATTCGCCAGGCTCGGCGAGGCGGCAGTAGCCCAGGCGGTGGATCGCCGACAGCGCAGCGCCGACGACCGCGCGCCCGCCGTGCAGGTGCAGCTCGGCCATCGTCTCGCCGGTCTCGGTGCCCGGCGCCTCGAACCACACGGCCAGCCCGCGATCGATCACCTCGCCGGTCGCCGGATCGCGGACCGACCGCAGCGCCAGGCGGCGCGGCGGCGGCAGCCGGCCTGCGTCGCCGCTGGTCAGCGCCCGCAGCGCCTCGCTCGCCCGTGGCCCGCTGAGACGAATGACGGCCAGCGCGCCGGGACGCGCCCGCGTCGGAGCGGGCGTGCCGAGCGCATAGATCGTTTCGGCCTCGGCCGCCAGAGCCATCAAGTGCGGCGCTGCTGGCCGGCCGGCGGGCGCGTCTGAGGCGTCGGGGTTGCCGCCGGCGGCGGTCGCGCCATTACCTTGTCGGCGATCTTCTCGTACAGCGATTCGGGAATCAGCCGGCGCTCGACCAGCTCGGTCTTGGCCCTGAACGGGCGCGCCCGGATGATGGCATCGGCCCGCACCTCGCCGATGCCCTCGAGGGTCATCAGGTCGTCGCGGCTCGCCGCGTTGAGATCGATCAAGGGTGTGGCGGCCTGGGCCGGCGCCCCGCCCGACCTTTGCTGGGCCCAGCCGACCGCCGGCATCCCGAGCACCAGGGTGAGCAATACGACGGAGGCCTTCAGTCCCATGTGCGCACGGTACACCTTAATGGTCGTTTGCTCGACGGCAGCTTTCTATGCACTCCATATGCAAGGTGTTTCGAACGTGTTGGAAGAGTGCCTCCGGGGAGCGCGCCACTTGAGGCCTATCGGTCTCGCCCCCGTAACCTCGCTGTATTGGCCGAGGCCTCGCCTGTAGTATCCCCGCCCCATGGCCAAGCCCTACGATCAGATCCCCGACCGGCGCGCGATCGTGCGTCGTCGCGCCCTGGAGGAGGCTCTGGCCGCCCTGGTCGAGGACCTGCCGACGGGGGGAGAGCCGCCGCGCCTGGCGGTGCTGGCGCTGCTGCGCGACGCGCTGGCGGCCGGCCGGACCGAGATCCGCCGTCGCTTCGAGGAGCCGGGGCCGCTCAAGAACAACGGCGACATGGTGCTGGCCGCCACCTCGTTCCTGATGGACCAGCTGATCCGCGTGGTCTTCGATTTCGCCGACCAGCGCATCTACCCGGCCGCCAACCCCAGCGTCGCCGAACGTCTCGGCGTCGTGGCGACCGGCGGCTACGGCCGCGGCGAGCTGGCGCCGCTCAGCGACATCGATCTCCTGTTCCTGCGGCCCTACAAGCAGACGCCGCGCGGCGAGCAGATCGTCGAGTTCATGCTCTACCTCCTGTGGGACATGGGGCTGAAGGTCGGCCACGCCACCCGCACGGTCGAGGAAAGCCTGCGCTATGCCGAGCGCGACCAGACGATCCGCACGGCGCTGCTCGAGGCGCGCTACGTCTGGGGTGACCGCGAGCTGTTCGACGAGCTGATCAAGGGCTTCACGCAGAAATTCCTGACTGGCGACGGCCGCGACTTCGTCGAAGCCAAGCTCGCCGAGCGCGACCAGCGCCATCACCGCATGGGCGATTCGCGCTACGTCGTCGAGCCCAACGTCAAGGAAGGCAAGGGCGGGCTGCGCGACCTGCATCTGCTGTTCTGGATCGCCGAGTATCTCTACCGCGTCAGCGAGCCCAGCGAGCTGGTCGCCAAGGGCGTTCTGACCAGGGAGGAGGCGCGCCATTTCGAGCGCGCCGAGCGCTTCCTCACCACGGTGCGCTGCCACATCCATTACCTGACCGGCCGGGCCGAGGATCGCCTGTCGTTCGACCTCCAGCGCGAGATCGCAACCCGGCTCGGCTACGCCGACCGGGCCGGCAGCCGTGGCGTCGAGCGCTTCACCAAGCACTACTATCTGCACGCCAAGACGGTGGGCGACCTGACGCGCATCTTCGTCGCGGCGCTCGAGGACAGCCGGCGCCGCAAGCCGCGGCTTGCCGCCCTGTGGCAGACCTTGCGGCCGCGCCAGCTCGACGGCTTCCGTCTCGATGGCGAGCGGCTCGCGGTCGGCTCGCCCGACGCCTTCGCCAACGATCCGGTCGCCATCCTTCGGCTGTT
This sequence comes from Reyranella sp., assembly GCF_050185545.1. Lineage (GTDB taxonomy): Bacteria > Pseudomonadota > Alphaproteobacteria > Reyranellales > Reyranellaceae > Reyranella. Next base: position 11,914 of record NZ_JBFWZI010000089.1, read on the forward strand.
CCATGTCGCCCAGGAGAACGATCTCGACATTCATCCGGCGACGCTGCGCCTGATCACCCAGAACATCCGCCTGGTCGATCGCCTGCGCAACGATCCGGAAGCCAACCGGCTGTTCATGCAGATGATGACGTCGCGGCACGATCCGGAGACGACGCTGCGCCGCCTCAACGAGGCCGGCGTGTTCGGCCGCTTCGTGCCCGATTTCGGTCGTGTCGTCGCCCAGACGCAGCACGACATGTATCATACCTACACCGTCGACGAGCACACGATCCGCGCCATCGGCATGCTGGCGCGCATCGAGGCCGGCCAGCTCAAGGAAGATCATCCGCTGGCCTCCGACATCGTGCACAAGATCCTGTCGCGGCCGGTGCTCTATCTGGCCGTGCTGCTGCACGATATCGCCAAGGGCCGCGGCGGCGACCATTCGGTGCTGGGAGCCGAGGTGGCGATGCAGCTGGGGCCCCGGCTCGGCCTCAGCGCCGCCGAGACCGAGACGGTGGCGTGGCTGGTACGCTATCACCTCGCGATGTCCAGCACCTCGTTCCAGCGCGACCTGATGGATCCCAAGACCATCGACAGCTTCGCCGCGCTGGTGCAGTCGCCCGAGCGGCTGCGCCTCTTGCTGGTGCTGACGGTGTGCGACATCCGCGCCGTCGGACCCAACGTGTGGAACGGCTGGAAGGCCGCCCTGCTGCGCCAGCTCTACAATGCCACCGAGCGCGTGCTGTCCGGCGGCACGCTGGCGGGCGGCCGCGCCGAGCGCATCAGGGCCATCCAGGCCGAGGTCGCCGAGCGCCTGCCCGGCTGGAGCGCGCAGGACAAGGAGGAGCATTTCGCGCGCGGCTATGCGCCCTATTGGTTCTCCTTCACGCCCGACACGCTGGCCCGCCAGGCCGAGCTGGTGCGCAGCGCCGAGCGCGATCGCCAGCCGCTCGCGATAGAGCATCGCATCGACAGCGAGCGCTCGGTCACCGAGGTCACGGTCTACACCCTCGACACGCACGGCCTGTTCGCCCGCCTCGCCGGCGCCATGGCGGTGAGCGGCGCCAACATCGTCGACGCCAAGATCTTCACTCTGGCCAACGGCATGGCCCTCGACACCTTCTGGCTTCAGGACCTCGAGGGCAAGCCGTTCGACGGTCCGCAGCGCCTCGCGCGCCTTGCCGCGCGGGTCGAGCTGGCGCTCAGCAATCGCCTCGACATCCAGCGCGAGCTCGATAGCCAGCGCGGCTCGTGGCCGCGGCGCGACCGCGTGTTCACCGTCGAGCCGCGCGTACTGGTCGACAACAACGCGTCGGACACGTTCACGGTTATCGAGGTCAACGGCCGCGACCGGCCTGGCTTCCTCCATGTGGTCACGCGCGCGCTCACGCGCCTCAACCTGCAGATCACCTCGGCCCACATCACGACCTACGGCGAGCGCGCCGTCGACGTGTTCTATGTCAAGGACCTGTTCGGCCTGAAGGTGGTGAACCCCGACAAGCTCAAGCAAGTCGCGGCGACCGTGGAGAAATCCATCCGCGACTTCGACGCCCGCTTCGACCCGATCGCGAAGGCGGCCGAATAGGAGAAGCCCACATGAGCAGCACAACCCTGGCCATTCTGAGCCTGCTCTTGGCGGTGATGATTGCCGGGTTCGTGATTTGGCTGCTGCGGCCGCTCAAGCAAAGAGGCTTCCGCCGTGATGACGGTGCCGGGCTCGTCCATGCCGGAGCCCATCCCGGTCACACATCGGGGCATTATTGCTCGCCTGTCGATGCGACCGGCCACTGCAGCCCAGACGGAGGCGGCGGGGCCTGATCCAATCCCCATTCGTCTTCGACGGAGTTTCGTGCCGTTACGAGATAACGCGCAACGAACGCAGCCGTGAAAAATCGCGATCATAGGTCACCAGCGCTGCGGCATTGATCGCGAGCGCGCTTGCCGCCTGAATGGCGTCAGCCGTCCTAAGCCCAAGCGACGCACGCAAACGCGCCGCACTTTCTGCAATGCGCTGATTGAGATCGACCACCTGCCAAGACTCGAAAGTAGCGCGATATCGGCGAATTGCTGCTTCGTCGTTCAACTTGGCCGGACCAGTAAGAATCTCGCAAACTGCAACTGTCGTAACGGCAAGTCGGAGCTTGCCTTCCGCATGCGCCTCGAACACCGGAATGAACCGGGCCGCGAGCTTCGGGTGCCTCTCCAAAGCGTATATCACCGGCGCGGAGTCCACCAACAGTAGCGCCTGATCGGACAAATCCGTAAGGTTTACCGGTCCCATTCGTCGCGCAACTTGCGCAGCGTGCGCGTGCTGTCCTTTCCCCACATGCCGCGGCCGGAGCCGATCAAGGGCAGCAACGATTGCTGTCGAGCTGTGGCCTCATAGGCCTTGATCGGCACCAGCGCTGCTACTGGCTTGCCATGCCGGGTAATGATCGTGGATTGGCCCTGCTCGGCCGCCGTGAGCAGGTCCGGGAGTTGGGCGCGCGCTTCTTCCGCACCCTTGCGCTGGGCTCGGATCTGGCTCATTTCGATAAAACTGTACAGCGCCGTACAGACTTTGTCCAGCTCACGCCAGCCGATCCCCCCACCGACTCGCCGTGCTGCGCCGCCAGGCGCGCCTGGGCGGCAAGCCGGATCGGCGCGTTGGCGGCACCGTAGCCGCCGTAGTTGTGGCGCTCGACGATCTCGAAGAAGAAGCGGTTCTCGATCGTGTGAGTGTAGACGTCGGAATCTCATTGACCTCGCCTGCAGCCTTCCCCCTCCGCCCCGTACGAGACACCTCCCCATAGGCGTTAAACCAAGAAGAATCTTCATCCCGAGGAGGCCGCGCAGCGGCCGTCTCGAAGGATGGACCACACAGTAGATCGTTGAAGAAGCGGTGTCGCAGCGGTCCCTCCTTTGCCAACCAAAGGGCGAAGGTTACTTCGCCCGATCCGAGACGCGGCCCTGCGGGCCGCTCCTTAGGGTGAGGATTCTTCTTGGTTTAACGCCCATGAGGTACCTCCCCCGATGACACCCGATGACGGGGGGAAAGAGTCAACCCGCCTCCCGCTCCGCGAGCGCCGTCTCGAAGCGCCGCCGCATGCGCTCCGCGTCCGGCGTCCAGCCGGTGAAATAGCGGAACGCATCGACGGCCTGGTGCACGCACATGCCGCCACCGTTCATCGTCCGGCAGCCCTTGGCCCGCGCCGCCAGCACGAACTCGGTGTCGATCGGCGTGTAGATCACGTCGGCGACGAACTGCGCCGGCTGAACGAGTCGGGTTGGCAGCGGCACGCCGGAGTAGCCCGCCATGCCGACCGGCGTCGCATTGACGATTCCCGCAACCGAGGCGGCGGCGGCTTCGGGATCGGACAACAGCTCGCAGCGGCCGGCGCCGAAGCGCTGGATGAGGTCGGCGCAGAGGCCGGCCGCACGGGCGGCGTCCTGGTCGAAGATCTTGAGCATCGCCACGCCGAGCGACATCAGGGCGAAGGCGACGGCACGGCCGGCACCACCGCTGCCCAGCAGCAACACGGCCTGCGCGCGCGCGGCATCCTCGCCCAGCGCCTCGATGAAGGCCTGGCGAAAGCCCGAGCAATCGGTGTTGTGGCCGGTGGTGCCGCCATTCCGGTCGAACACCACCGTGTTGACCGCGCCGATCTCCCGCGCCTCGGCGGCCACCATGTCGAGCAGCGGGATCACTGCTTCCTTGAAAGGGTGCGTGACGTTGACCCCGGCAAAGCCCGCGGTGCGTGCCGCCGCCAGAAGATCCTCGAGCCGACGACCCGGCAGCACCGACACGTCCATCAGATGGTAGTGACCGATGACGCCCGCGGCCGCGAACGCGTCCTCATGCAGGAAGGGCGACAGCGATTTGCCGATGTTGGTGCCGATCAGCCCAACCAGCCGCCGTTCCGTCATGCGCGTCTCTCCGTTATCGGTGCGAGGCCTCGATCCGGGAAGAGCCGGGAGATGGACTTGTTCGGCCATATCCTCGACGCGCGTTCCTTACGCACCACTTCCTCCCCGAAACTCCGTGCGGCTCCCACGCCTAGATGCCGGAGAGCAAAAGTAACGTCCATGATCAAGTTGACGTATTGCAGGTCGCCGACCTTATCGTAGACCGCATTCACCTGGGCGAAGATGTCGCGCGCCTCCGGGCTCGGCGCATAGCGGCCGTGGCGGTGGCTGAACAGCTTCATGCCGAGCGTCGGCTCGGCATGCTTCATCACCCGGCTGATGCCCGGTGACGACACGTTGAGCAGGCGCGCCGCACCGCCCACCGTGCCGGTGACCATGATGGCCCGGATGACCTCGATCTGACGGAGGGTCAGCATCCGGCCGGGAGCATAAGCCTTACTTGCCTCCCCCGTAATCGGGGGAGGCAAGAGCCAAAAACTCCACCTCGCAGCCGGCGGCAGCCGGTGCGCCGCGCCGCTTGACTACGGCTGGACAGACACCGAAGACGCGCATTCTTTGCCGCCCGCCGCCTCGCAGATCGTGCGCACGACCTTGCGGCTCTTGACGTCGCCGCAGCCGACGCCCAGCGCCAGAGAGGTATCGAGATGCTGTTTCAGGACTGCCCTGCCCCCGGGCTGGATCGGATGGAGCACACCCTCACGGTAGGCCGATTTCAGCTCCACGGTGCGCTCCTGGCCATTGCCCAGGGAGACCGCGACATCGACCTGCAGATAGTCGATGGTCTCCGACGACCTGTTCTCCACCTCCAGGCTCGGCACGCAATTGCCGAACACCGTGGAGTCGGCGCCACGCCTGACATCGATGCCGTTCGCGGCGAGTGCCGCCGAAGCCATCAGAAGGAGACCAAGGGAAAGGAAAGCTGGTCGACGCACAAGGATCGCGGTCATGTCCACCTCCTCTTTTTTGGAGCGCGCCGCTGGCAGAGAAACAAGCTCTTCCGCCGGGAGCGCACCATTCCGATGGCGCTCTTCTTCCCAATCACAGAACCCATGAGCGCCATCGGAGTGGCTCGCTCCCAGCCATGAGCCTACTCCACCTGCAGCCGCTGCTCGCGGCGCGTCGCCAGCATCTGCAGTATGGCCGCCGCCGTCTCCTCGATCGATCGCCGGGTGACGTCGATGGTCGCCCATTTGCGCCGGGCATAGAGACGCCGCGCCTCCTGGATCTCGCGCTGCACGCGCTCCATGTCGGTGTACTCGGTCTCGGTGTCGCGCTGCAGGAGCCGCAGGCGGTTGACCCGGATCTGCACCAGCCGCTCGGGATCGGTGATCAGGCCGACGACCAGGGGCCGCTTGGCCTGCTCGAGCTCGATCGGCGGATCGACCGCCGGCACCAGCGGCACGTTGGCCGCCCGAACGCCGCGGTTGGCGAGGTAGACGCAGGTCGGCGTCTTGGAGGTGCGCGACGGCCCGACCAGGATGACATCGGCATCGTCGAGATCGTGGGCCGACTGGCCGTCGTCGTGCGCCAGCGTGTAGTGCATCGCATCGATGCGGTCGAAATAGCCTTCGTCAAGCTGGTGCTGGCGGCCCGGCCACTGCTCGCTCTTGGAATGGAAGTGCACGGCCAACACGCTCATCGCCTGGTCAAGCACGCCGACGCAGGGCAGCTGCAGGCGCCGGCAATGATCGCGCAGCTGGTCGCGCAACTCCGGATCGACCAAAGTGTAGAGAACAGGCCCGCGATCGCGCTCGACCGCCTGCATGATCTTGTTCATCTGTCCGGACGTGCGCACCAGCGACCAGACATGCTCCTGCACGAAGATGCCTTCGTATTGCACGAGGCATGCGCGGGCCACACTCGATACCGTCTCGCCGGTCGAGTCGGAAACCAAATGAACGTGGAAGTTACGGTTCGCCACGGACCTTATTTACCCCACAGACCGGCGGGGCGGAATCGTGGATTGCCGATGGCAAGGCGGGGACAAGTCGGTGGCATGCGCCGGCCATCCCGAATCGGGACCCGGCTTGCCCTTCGGGTCCCCGTCCTCATCCCATGCGGACACCTTCGGCCGACCCTCCTGAGACCTGGGGAACGACCCATCCGGCCCCATGAAACCAGACATCGCCGGTCCACAGGCACCTGGGGAGGGTCGACCAATAAGGCGCATCCCCATGTGCCACATGCTCTACGACTCCTACTACCTTTCATGAGAAGGTATGAGGGAAGCCATGAAGGAAAACCGGTGAGGCGAGGAAAGTTCCTGGAAACCCTGGGCGGGGCACGCTTTCCGACGCCGCCGATCTGGCTGATGCGGCAGGCTGGTCGCTACCTGCCGGAGTATCGCGCCGTGCGGGCGACCACGCGATCGTTCCTCGATTTCTGCTACACGCCGGACAAGGCGGTCGAGGTCACCCTGCAGCCGATTCGTCGCTTCGGGCTCGACGCCGCCATCATCTTCTCCGACATCCTCGTCGTGCCCGATGCGCTCGGACAAAAGGTCTGGTTCGAGGAGGGCGAGGGGCCGAAGCTCGAGCCGCTGACCGATCCGGTCCAGTTCGGCCAGCTGTCGCGTGCCCGCCTGCCCGAACGCCTGGCCCCGGTCTACGACGCAATTCGACTGACACGAGAGACGTTGCCGGCCGAAACGGCACTGCTGGGCTTTGCTGGCGCGCCCTTCACGCTCGCCTGCTACATGATCGAAGGCGGCAGCAGCCGTGACTTCGCCAAGGTGAAGGGCTGGGCCTATGGCCATCCCGAATCCTTCGCCTTGCTGATCGACCTGCTGGTCGAGGCAGTGGTCGATCATCTCACCTGCCAGATCGAGGCCGGCGCCGATGCCGTCCAGCTCTTCGATTCGTGGGCTGGTGTTCTGCCCGAGGAGCAGCTGTTCAGCTGGTCGCTCGAGCCCCTGGTGCGGATCGCCCACGCCGTACGTGCGCGCCATCCCCGGACGCCGATCCTGGCTTTTCCCCGTGCTGTCGGCCCGGCTGCCCTGATGTATCGCAGGCCCGATGCGTTCGCCGCGCTATCGCTCGATACCGGCATCGGCGCGCATTGGGCGGCCAGGGAACTGCAGCCGCACATCTGCGTGCAGGGCAATCTCGATCCCATCATGCTGGTCACGGGCGGCGTGGCGATGGAGCGCGAGGCGACGCGCATTCTCGACAAGCTCGGCCACGGTCCCTTCGTGTTCAATCTCGGCCATGGCGTGGTGCCGCAGACACCGCCTGACCACGTGGCGCATCTCGTGGATATCGTGCACAACTGGAAGCCCTCGGTGTCGTGACGCCGTGAAGATCGCCATCATCCTGTTCAATCTCGGCGGGCCCGATTCGCTGGAGGCCGTGCAGCCCTTCCTGCGCAACCTGTTCGCTGATCCGGCGATCCTGCGCGTGCCGTCCTTCGTGCGCGGACCGCTGGCGAGCTTCCTGGCGCGACGGCGTGCGCCGACGGCACGGGCGATCTACGACAAGATCGGCGGCGCCTCGCCGATTCTCGGGCAGACCGAGGCGCAGGCGCGGGCGCTGGAAGAGGCGTTGGGCGGCGAGCACGAATGGCGCGGCTATGTCTGCATGCGCTACTGGCATCCGATGACCGAGGCGGTGGTGCGCTCGGTGACGCGCTTCGCGCCCGACCGCATCGTGCTGCTGCCGCTCTATCCGCAATATTCGACCGCGACGACGGCTTCGTCGTTCAAGGCATGGAACGACGTCGCGAAGTTCAAGGTGCCGACCAGGATCATCGAGTCCTATCCGGTCGAGCCGGGATTCATCGCGGCGTCCGTGGCGTTGCTGCAGCAGGGCATGACCCAGGCCGGCCGGCAGCCGACCCGCGTGCTGTTCTCCGCGCACGGCCTGCCCGAGCGCGTGATCAGGGCAGGCGATCCCTATCAGTCGCAGGTCGAGCAGACGGCCAACGCCATCGCCAAGGCCATGGGCCTCGTCGACTGGTCTGTGTGCTACCAGAGCCGGGTCGGCCCGCTGAAATGGATCGGGCCATCGACCGATGCGGAGATCGGGCGCGCCGGTCGTGACCGGCGGGCTGTCGTGCTCTATCCGCTGTCCTTCGTGTCGGAACACTCCGAGACCCTGGTCGAGCTCGACATCGAGTATCGCCATCTTGCGACCCGGAAGGGTGTGCCGGCCTACATCCGCGTTCCGACAGTGGGCACCCATCCATTGTTCATCGGCGGGCTCGCCAACCTGGTCCGCGCGGTGCTGTGATGCTCTACGAGACCTTCAAGGCCCTGCATATCATCGCGGTGATCGCCTGGATGGCGGGCCTGCTCTACCTGCCGCGCCTGTTCGTCTATCACGCCGATGCCGCGCCGGGCTCCAAGGAGAGCGAGACTTTCAAGGTCATGGAGCGCCGCCTGCTGCGCGGCATCATGAATCCGGCGATGATCCTGGTCTGGATTTTCGGCCTGCTACTCGCCTGGCGCGGCGACTGGTGGCACGCCGGCTGGTGGCAGATCAAGTTCGCCCTCGTGGCCGGCCTTACCGTGATCCACCACCTGTATGCACGCTGGCGCAAGGATTTCGAGGCTGATCGCAACACGAGGTCGGCACGCCAGTATCGCTTCTGGAACGAGGTGCCGACCATGCTGATGATCGGGATCGTGTTTCTGGCGGTCCTGAAACCCCTGTAGGCGCCATCTCTGGTCGAGGCCACAACGCCCTCATCCTGAGGTAGCCGCGCAGCGGCTGCCTCGAAGGATGGGCAGCACGATGGGTGCTTCGAACTGGCATGTTTTGCGAGTTCCTATGAAGCCCATCCTTCGAGACGCGCCTGTCTGGCGCTCCTCAGGATGAGGACATGGCTGGTTCGACTACAATTGGCACCTGTGCGACCGTGGCTGGAAAGCAGCCTCATTCCCGCATAGTAGTATGTAAACTAGGTGGGGATCTGACCTTGCCCGATTGCCGCTATCGTGGTCCTTGCGGTCCTGAAGCCATGATAATGGGAGAGACATGAACGCCGAGACGAGTGCCGCCCAGGCAAGCGCCGACTGGCGCGACCAGATTTTCGACGTGCTGCAGGAGCACGACATCAGGCAGGTCTATCACGTACCGGACGCCGGTCATGCGCGGCTGATCGAGCACTGCCAGCGCTCGAACTCGATTCGGACCGTACCGCTCACCACCGAGGAGGAGGGCATCGCGCTGGCCGCGGGCGCGTGGCTGGGCGGGCAGCGGTCGGTGACGCTCATGCAGAGTTCGGGCGTCGGCAACACGATCAACCTGATGGGCCTCACCAAGACCCTGCGCTTTCCGTTCCTGACCCTGATCACTATGCGCGGCGACTACGGCGAGTTCAATTCGTGGCAGTTTCCCATGGGGCAGGGCACGCCCAAGGTGCTGGAGGCGATGGGCGTGCTGCTCTATTCGGTCGACAAGGCCGAGGATGTGCGAGCGACGGTCGATGCGGCAACGCGCGCGGCTTTCAACGGCGGCCAAGCGGTGGCGGTGCTGCTGCGCCAGAAGCTGATCGGCATCAAGAGTTTCGGGAAGAAGTGACATGACCAAGGCAACGCTGCAGCGGCGCCCGTTGGTGAAGCAGATCCTCGCCAACGCCGACGACAATCTCCTGGTGATTGGCGGGCTCGGTTCGTCGAACTGGGACATCACTGAAGCCGGTGACCGGCCGCTCAACATGCCGATGTGGGGCGGCATGGGCGCGCCGGTCGGCATGGGCCTCGGCCTGGCGCTGGCCCAGCCTTCCAGGCGCGTGCTGGTGATCACCGGCGACGGCGACATGCTGATGAGCCTGGGCTCACTTGCCACCGTGGCGACCCAGCAGCCCGACAACCTCGCGATTTGCGTGCTCGACAACGAGAAGTTCGGCGAGACCGGCAACCAGGCGACCCACACCAGCCCGCGCAATAACGGCCCCACCGATTCGGGCGCCGGCACCGACCTGGCGATGGTGGCAAGGGGCTGTGGCATCGCCGACACCGGCACCGTGCGCGAGGCGAGCCAGGTGGCACAGCTGGTCAAGGATCTGCGCGCTGCCAAGGGCCCGATCTTCCGCCTCGTCAAGGTGATGGTCGAGAAGCTCGAGTTCGTCATGCCGCCGCAGGACGGCGCCCATCTCAAGGACCGGTTCCGTCAGGCCCTGCTGGGACACCCATGACATGACCACCTACGCCCCGTTTCCCCTCATCGAGATTTTCGGCAGCCCGCGCGAGCGTGGCCGCACGCATGGCAAGGCAGCCGCCGATCGCCTGCGACGTGGCATCCGCATGTACTCGGAGTCGCTCCTGAAAAGCGGCGTCGACTGGCGCGAGCTCGAACGCCGCGCCGAGGCGATGGTGCCGGCGATCGAGAGGTTCGATCCGAGCTACGTCGAGGAGATGCGTGGCATTGCCGAGGGATCGGGCGAGCCGTTTGCCGGTGTCGTCCTGATGAACGCCCGCACCGAGATGGTGGTGGCGGCGCGCAAGCAGAAGGAGAAGGAGCAGCTGCTACCCGACGGCTGCACCGCCGCGCTCGCGCTGCCGTCGGTCAGTGCCGACGGTGTGCTGTTGCACGGCCAGAACTGGGACTGGCGGGCCGAATGCGCCGAGACCGGCGTGGTGCTGCGCATCCGCCGCGACGACGGGCCGGATATTCTCACCTTCACCGAAGCCGGTGGGCTCGCCCGCTCGGGCCTCAACTCGGCCGGCATCGGCCTCACGGCCAATGCGCTGGAGTGCGACCGCGACTACCAGCGCGGGCCCGGCGTGCCGCTGCCCTTCGTGCGGCGCAAGGTGCTGGAGAGCGCACATCTCGCCCAGGCGGTGCATACCATCGTGGCGACGCCCAAGCTCGGCTCCAACCATATGGCGGTGAGCCATTGCGACGGCGAGGCGTTCGGCTTCGAATGCGCGCCCGACGAGACCTTCTGGCTGACGCCGGAGGATGGACTCTACGTTCATGCCAACCACTGGATCGCGCCGTCGGCACGGGCCAGGGTAAAGGACACCGGCCTCGCCGAGACGCCGTGCTCGATCTATCGCGACAAGCGGGTGCGCGAGCGCCTCGAGCCCAGGCGCGGCAAGCTCTCGCTCGGCGATTTCCGCCAGGCTTTCTTCGATGACTGGGGGGCCCCCTGGTCGGTGTGCCGGCCGCCGCGGCCCAGCGTGCGCGGGGTCATGAGCGCGACCACGGCGATGATCCTGATGCGGCCGGGCGAGGGCCATCTCGAGGCCTGCCCGATGCCGGCGCTCAATCGCCAGTTCACCACCTACAAGCTCGAGCCGGACGCAACGGCCCGGCGCGCAGCAGCGGAGTAGAGCCATGGCGGAGACAGGGACGGAGTTTCGCGGCCGCATCTACGGCGACATCACGGAGACCATGGGGGCGACGCCGCTGGTGCGGCTCAATCGCCTGCCGCAACAGGCCGGGGTGACGGCCGAGATCCTGGCCAAGCTCGAGTTCTTCAACCCGATGTCGTCGGTCAAGGACCGCATCGGCGTATCGATGATCGAGGCCGCCGAGAAGGCGGGCAAGCTGAAGCCGGGCGCCAGCACCATCATAGAGCCGACCTCCGGCAACACCGGGATCGGGCTTGCCTTCGTCGCCGCGGCGCGCGGCTACAAGGTGATCTTCACCATGCCCGATTCGATGTCGATCGAGCGGCGCAAGATGCTGCGCTTCCTCGGCGCCCGCCTCGAGCTGACGCCGCGCGAGAAGGGCATGAAGGGCGCGATCGCCCGGGCGGAGGAGCTGCTGCAGGAGGTGCCGGACAGCATCATGCCGCAGCAGTTCCAGAACGCGGCCAATCCCGCCGTGCACGTGCGCACCACGGCCGAGGAGATCTGGCGCGACACCGGCGGCAAGCTCGATTTCTTCGTGGCGGGCGTCGGCACCGGCGGCACCATCACCGGCGTCGGCCAGACGCTGAAGCCGCGCCTGCCCAGCCTGAAGGTAGTCGCCGTCGAGCCCGAGGCAAGCCCGGTCCTGTCGGGCGGCCAGCACACGCCCCATCCCATCCAGGGCATCGGCGCGGGCTTCGTGCCCGACATCCTCGACCGCACGGTGATCGACGAGGTCGTCAAGGTGAGCAACAAGGCGGCGTTCGAGGCCGCCAAGAGCATGGCGACCCAGGAAGGCATCCCGATCGGCATCTCCGGCGGCGCCGCCATCACCGCCGCCATCGAGGTCGGCAAGGCCAATCCCGGCAAGCGCGTGGTGGTGATCGTCCCTGACTTCGCCGAACGCTATCTGTCGACGACCCTGTTCGAGGGGCTGGATTAGCTCATTGCTGGGATTGCGCCACTGGTGGCGGAGTTAACGCCGCCAAAGTGGGCGCCAGCTTCGATGGAAGAGGGCGTCATTCGCCGGGAGCGCGCCACTCCGATGGCGCTCATGGGATGTGCAATCAACAAGAAGAGCGCCATCGGAGTGGCGCGCTCCTGGCGACGAGTCTCACTCGATTGCTGAACCCGTCTGCCGCCAGCGTCTCGCGCGATGGCGCCGAGGAGAATGGAACGACATGAGCTACGTCCCGATCGACGGCATCGTCGAGCTGGCGACACGTCTGGTTGCGACACCGTCGTGCGCCGGCAGCGATGCGCCCGACGCCGTGCTCGACGTTGCACGCACGTGGCTCGCCGGGAATGGCCTGCGCCCGCGCGTGCTGCACGACGACGGCGGCCGGCCGGTCGCCGTGCTGGTCGAGATCGCGGGCAGAGCGCCGGGCCCGGTACTGTGCCTCGATGCTTGCATCGACACCGCGCCGGCGGGGGACCGGGGGCAATGGACCGAGCAACCTTTCGCCGGCGCGGTACGCGGCAGGCGCCTGCTTGGGCGCGGCGCCGGCGATTCGAAGGCAGGCGTCGCCATCTTGGCGCACGTGGCTCGGCGGCTTTCGCAAGAGGGGCTTCCGCGTGGCGCCATCCACGTGCTGTTCGATGCCGACGAGCACACCGGTCGGTTCGGTGGCGTGCGCGCCTATCTCGACGCAATCCCGCGGCCGCCCGATGCGGCATCGCTGGGCTATCCGGGCAACGACTGCGTCGTCGTCGGCAGCCGCGGCTTTCTCCGGGCGCGGATCACCTTCCTCGGCAAGGCCGAGCACTCGGGCGCGGTCGAGCGCACGGGCATCAACGCGCTGACCAAGGCTGCCGCCTTTGCCCTGAGGGTGGCGGAGGTGCGCCTGCCTGCGGCGGCGGATCCGGCCTTTCCCTTCGGTCCGGCGGCAACAGTCACACGCCTCGAAGGCGGCGAGGGATTCAGCGTCGTGCCCGATCGCGCGACCTGTCACGTCGATATCCGGCTCACCCGCACCTTCGACGGCGCGAGCGCCAGCCGCTGGCTGGAGGAGACCGTGCACGCAGTCGACCGGCAGGCACGCATCGAGACCGTCGATCACTGGCCGGCCTATCTCGTCGGCGCCGATGCGCCCCTGGCACAAAGCTTCACCGAGGCGGCGAGCCGGGCCTTTGGCCGTCCGATTCCGGCCGATGTCTGCGGGCCATCGAACATCGGCAATCTTCTGGCGGCCCGCGGCGTGCCGACGATCTGTGCGCCCGGCGTCAGCTTCGGCAACATGCACGCCGCCAACGAGTGGATGGACATCGACTCGATCGCGCCCGTGTATGCGATGTACTGCGATGCGGCGCTGCGGTTCTTGAGTCATTTGGACCGCGGGCGTCTCGCCCGCTCATGAAATCATGAGCGGGCGGGACGCCCGCGGTCCGCATGAGAATGCCTACCCCGGATACCACGCGGGCTTGCGCTTCTCCTTGAAGCTCGCCAAGCCCTCGGCCGCTTCGGCCTGTTGCCGGGTGCGCGCGTGCTCGTCGATCAGGTCGCGCAGCTCGCCGTCGTCGACGAAGGCGCGGCCGGCGGCGAGCGAGCGGAGCTTGGTCGCGGTGGTGGCTGCCGGCGCGTTCATCAGGACGGCCTCGACGATCTTCTCGCCCGCGGCCTCCAGGCCACCGGTCGGGCAGACCTCGTGCACAAGGCCGAGGCGGCGCGCCTCGTCGGCGCCGAAGCGCTCGCCGGTGAGGGCGTAGCGACGGACTTGGCGCAGGGCCATGGCCTGGCAGAGTTGAGGCAGGATGATACCTGCCATCAGGCCCCAGCGCGTCTCGCTGATCGAGAAGATCGCGTCCTGCGAGGCCACGACCGCGTCGCAGGCGGCGGCGATGCCGGTGCCGCCGCCGAAGCAGCCGCCCTGGATCAGCGCGAGGGTCGGCACCGGGCAGGTATCGAGGCGACGGATCGCTTCGGCGGTGCGCCGGCTCACCCTCTCGTTCTCGGCGGGCGATTGCCCGGCGACGCTGCTGATCCAGGCGAGATCGGCGCCGGCCTGGAAATGCCGGCCGTTGCCGCGCAGCACGACGATGCGCAGGCCGGCGGTGCCGCCGAGCCCGTCCATGGCCGCGTGCAGGCCCTCGATCAGATCGCCGTTGTACGCATTGTTGACCTGCGGCCGGTTCAGGGTAACGGTCGCCACGCCGCGGCGGTCGACCGCCCACAGCACTGTGTCGTTGGTCATGCTTCAGTCGACCTTGAGGTAGCTGTCCTTGAGCGCGATCTTGCCGTCTTTGAGCTCGTAGAGGTCGATGCCGTAGCGGTCGAACGGCTTGCCGGCATGGTCGATGCCGGTGACCCGAAAGGTGCCGAACAGCTTGTCGCCGGCGCGATGGATGCGCGCTTCGGAGTAGCGCGCCTGGCGATGGGCCTTGCTCTTGTCGGCGAAATGGGCGCGCAGGCCTTCCTTGCCTCTGAGCACGGTGCCGGAGGGGGCGCCACCGGCATTCAGGCGCCATTCGAAATCGTCGGTGACGCAGGCGGCAATCTCCTCGACATCGGCCTTGTTGAAGGCCTTGCCGAAGCGGCGGAACAGGTCGTCGATGGCGTCGGGCATGCTACTCCTCCAAAGGTTCAGGATTTCAGGATCTTGGCGAGCCAGTCGGTCACCTCGCGCTTCACGATCGGCAACTCGAGATCGGACATTTCGTAGCGATGGGTCTCGCCCGGCGTGGCCGTGACCTCGATCACCTTGCCGCCGACGTCGCCCCGGAACTTCAGCGTGCGCGGGTCGGCCGAACCGTTGGGATGGACAGTGAGCACGAGCGACGGGCCGGCGTCGGGAAGATCGTCGGGAACGTCGGAATATTCCTGGGTCGAAACGTGCGCGTCGTGGCCGTTGCCCTTCAGCGCGTCGATCACGTGGTCGAGCTCCGGGCGCACCGTCTCGCGGCACCTGACCCAGAAGGCCTGCACGAAGATGTCCGTGTCGCTATTCATCTTGCCTCTCCCTCGTGTACTGCTCGCGGGTTGGGTCGATCCTGGCCAATCTTCTCCAGCCCCATCTTCTCCGACATTCTCGCCCGGCTCAAATCTCCCAGGGCGACGGCGTGAATTTCTCGACCAGGAAATTGACGAACGCCGTCACGCGCGGCGCGAGGTGGCGGCGATGCGGATAGACCGCGTGAATGGCCACGGGATCGTCGGCCGAGAATTCGCTGAGCAGCGGCACGAGCGCGCCCGTGCGGACGGCCCGGGCCACGGTCAGGCGTGTCAAGCGCACGATGCCCAGGCCCTGCATGGCCAGTTGCATCTGCAACTCGCCCTCATCGACGGCGAGGCGGCCGGTCACGTCGATCATGCGCAGCTCGCCGTCGACGCGGAACTGCCAGCGATTGAGCACGGCACGCTCGCGCGACAGGATGCAGTCGTGCCGCGCCAGATCCTCGGGGCGGCCGGGCGCGCCGCGCTGCGCGAGATACGACGGGGCGGCGCAGATCAGCCGCCTGTCCTCGCCGATCTTGCGCGCCATGAAGCTGGTGTCGGCCAGACGTCCGATGCGCAGCGCGACGTCCATGCCTTCCTCGACCATGTCGACGACGCGATCGGTCGGCAGCAGCTCGAGCCGGACCTGCGGGTAGCGCGCCAGGAACTCGGGCAGGACCGGCGTCAGCTGGTGGGTCGAGAAAGCGAGGGATGTCGTGACGCGCAGCAGACCCTGCGGCGTGCTGCCCTGGCCGGAGATCTGGTTCTCCAGGGTCTCGATCTCGGCCAGGATGCGGCGTGCCGCGGCATGGAACACCTCGCCCTCGGCGGTGAGATGGAGCGCCCGGGTCGTGCGCTGCAGCAGGCGGACGCCCAGCCGGGTCTCGAGCCGCGTAACGAGCTTGCTGACCGCCGACGGGGTCAGCCCGAGGCTGACCGATGCGGCGGAAAAGCCCCTGGAATCGACCACCCGGACGAAGGCGGTCATCTCACTGGCGTGGTCGATCATTGCGGGATTAGTGAATTGATTTCACAGGTGATGGTCAGCTATGACCTATTACGGTTCCACGAGCCAGCAATTAAGTGTCCTTCAACTTTGGAGGACTTCCGATGTTTTCGGCTCCCTATCCCACTCCCGCCGAGCGTCAAACCTATGCGACGCGGGCGCATCGCCTGCGCAGCGCCGTGGTAGCCGGCCTTGTCCGCGACCTGGTGCGCTGGGTTTCAGCAGCCGCTCGCTGAAATGCCGACTAGTCTCAACGGATGAACGGCATCTGGGCGCAGTACGCCCTCTACAACCGGCTGGCCAATGAGACGCTCTACGAGGCCTGCGCCGCCCTCTCCGACGAGGCGAGGCGGCGCAATCTCGGCGCATTCTTCGGCAGCGTCCATGGCACGCTAAACCACCTGGTGCTGGGCGACCGCATCTGGATGACCCGCTTCGAAGGCGGCTCGCATCCCTCGACCGATCTCGGCGCCATCCTGTTCGAGGAGTTCGACGCTTTGCGCGCCGCGCGCGCGACGATGGACCGGCGCATCGAGGCCTTCTTTGCCGCGCTCCCGGCCGACTTCGAGAAACGCGAGCTTCGCTATCTCAACAATTCCGGCTTCGACACGACCGACCCCGCATCGGTGATCCTGCCGCACTTCTTCAATCACCAGACCCATCACCGCGGCCAGGTCCACACGATGCTGTCGCAGCTCGGCCAGGACCCGCCGGTGCTGGACCTGCACAGGGTGCTGCGGCCGAATCCGGCCTGAGTCATGGTCTTTCGGACCGCGGGCGTCTCGCCCGCTCATGGGATGTGCGGGCGAGACGCCCGCGGTCCGGGAGAGCATGACAGTCGTAACCGACCTCTCTGTGCGTTCCGTCCCGGCACCGCCACCCCGCCGGCCTCCAGCAG
>NZ_JBFWZI010000090.1:0-8267 GCF_050185545.1 Reyranella sp.
AAAGGGTAGAGCATCTGGTTGTTGCTGCTGAACAGCACGGTATGGCCGTCGGGCGGCTGCTTGGCCGCGAACTCGTGTGCGAGGTTGCCGCCGGCGCCGCCCTTGTTGTCGATGATCACCGGCTGGCCGAGCGCCTTCTGCATCGGCTCCTGAATGGCGCGGGCCAGCGCATCCGTGCCGCCACCGGGTGGAAACGGCACGACGACCCTCACCGGCTGCGACGGGAAGGTCTGCGCTTGGATCGCCCCGCTGGCCGCGGTCGCGGCGAGCGGGGCGAGGATGAGCGTACGTCGCCTCATCGGTCGGTCGACGCACGAATGGCGGCGGCGCCGCCGCCGGTATCGATCTTCTGCCCGGTGTCGGTGAGCTTGCCGTCGTCGTTCTTGAACACCTGGATGTTCTTCTGGATCATGTTCTGCACCGCGATGGTCTTGCCGTCCTTGGAGAACGAGGCGCCCTGCGACCAGGCACCTATCGCCGCCTCGCTGGTCTTGGTGAGCTTGCCGTCGTCAAGGCGATAAAGCACGACCATGCCGTTGGGCTTGTGCTGCGGCGCCTCCTTGGGCCGCGTCGAGCCGCCATGAGCCACGCCCGCCACCCACTTGCCGTCGTTCGACATCATGGCGCCCTCGAGGGCTTCGTGGCCAATGTCGACCGTACCGACGACTTTGGGCGAGTCGCCCGAGATGTCGATCACGGTGAAGACGCCATTGCCCTTGGGGTCGCCGAGGCTCGCCACTACGGCATACTTGCCGTCGGGCGTGATCGATACGGCATAAGGCCTCGGCGCCACGCCAAGGGTTGCCTTTTCGCTCACCGAGTCCGGTCCGAGCTTGAGTACGGCAACCTTGGCATCGCCGTTGCGCGTCGCCACGCCGGTTGCGCCGTCGGGCGCGACAGCGACATGGCTCAGCAATGCCGCCGCCGGCACTAGGTCGACCGTTTTCACCAAGGTCACCTTCTTGCCGTCGATCGCCAGGATCGACACCGAGCCGGCGGCGCGGTTGGACACGTAGGCGCGCTTGCCGTCCTTGGTGATCGACAGACCGGCCGCACCCGCCCCGGTGTTGAGCGTGTCGACGACCTTGCGGTCCTTGAGATCGATCACGCTGACCCGATTGTCGGGCTTGGTCTTCGTCTTGTCGGCCGGGTCGATGATCGTCGACGAGGCGACCAGCGCCAGCGATTCGTCCGGCGTGACGGCGACCGATGTTGGCGGTCCGACGACGCTGCCGGGCACGTTGGCGATCGTGCCGACCACCTTCACCGGGACGGCGCCGAGATCGAGGATGGTGATGGAATCAGGTTGCGGGTCGGCAATGGTGCCGGTGACGCCGTTCTCCTGCTTCATCTTGTGGTCGTTCGACGAGACAGCGAGCTGCGCCTTGGCCGACGCAGCCGCAACGCTCAACGCAATGCAGACTCCTATCGTGACGGTTGTTCGCATGGCCTTCCTCCCCGGCTGGCTCCGTTGATCGGAGAATTCGAGCCGTGGAGGGACCCTAGCGCACTTTGTCAGACCATGCCCAGCGCATGCTTGTAGGTGTCGAGCAGCGTCTCCTGCTCGGCGCGGTCTGCCGAATCCATCGCCCGAAGTGACACGATCTTGCGCATCGTCTTGACGTCGTAGCCGACGCCCTTGGCCTCGCTGTAGACGTCCCGGATGTCGCCGCCGATCGCCTTGCGCTCCTCCTCGAGCTTCTCGATGCGTTCCACGAAGCTCTTCAACCGGTCGGCCGAAATCGGCCCAGCCTTGGCTTTCTTGGAAACGGCGCTTCCGTCCGGCATGTCACCACTCCTTGATCCTGTCGCGCGGACCATAGGAGCGGCAGCCATGTCTACTCAATGACGGCGCTGCGACTAATGATGGGGATAACGGGGACGGCACAATACTCTCCTCCCCCGTAATCGGGGGAGGTGGCCCGTAGGGCCGGAGGGGGAGAGCCTCACGCGAGATTCATGAAATTTCGACGTCGGAATCCGAGGCATCTCGACCGAAGCCTTCCCCCTCCGCCCCGTATGACGGGGCACCTCCCCCATATGACCCCGTATGACGGGGGAGGAACAGGATCCGAGAGAGGCGCATCTACCCGTGCTTGTGCTGCGCCTTGTCGTAGGCCTTCTTCTGCTCGCCGCTCGCTTCCTTCTGGTACTTGGTCTTCCACTCCTCGTACGGCATCCCGTAGACGATCTCGCGTGCCTTGGGATCGGCGATCTCGATGCCGCGGGTGCCGGCTTCCTCGCGGTACCAGCGCGACAGGCAGTTGCGGCAGAAGCCGGCCAGGTTCATCAGGTCGATATTCTGCACGTCCGTGCGCTGCTGCAGATGCGCCACCAGCCGGCGAAAGGCGGCGGCTTCGAGCTCGGTGCGGTTCTTGTCGTCCATGGCGGTCTCCTGGGAACGCTCGGTCAAAGTCGTGTCCGGGGATATAGGCTGAGACCGCAGTATAAACCAGTCGGCAGCGGCGATTCGGGAGCCCGCTCCCGACCCTCGCCGAGATGGGCCGGCAGGAGATGACTGTGCGGCCCTGCCGGCGAGCGGCCGCCAAGCGGTGGGATCGGTTGATGAACCTCGAGCCGCGCCAGCGCCGACACGAAGATGCGCGTCGGGCTCGCCCGGGCAATGGCCGCCGCCGCAGGATTTGCCGGGCGCCAGCAGCGGCTGGCCCAGGCCGTCGCGCAGCGCCGCAAAGGTCGCCGAGTCATCGGATCTCAACCGTACCAGCAGGTCGACATGCGGCGCGCCGATGCCGAGATCGAACAAGGTGTCATCAAGCTGGTGCACGACCGTCCGCCGCGCGCCTTGGCGCGCTGTGCAGCACGCGATCTCACGGGTGTGGCCATTCTCATCGACCATGCGAAACAGCCTGGCGCCAGCGAGATCTCCGACATGAAGGGCGCCCCGCAGCGTGATCACCGACAGGGCCTCCAGGTCGACCGACAGATCAGGCTCGCCGGCATCGTACTGGAACTCGCCGATCGCCCCCCAGGTGCCGACGCTCCAGCCGGTGGCCGGCTCGGCCAAGAAACGGCGCACGATATCGCGCCGATCGCCCGCGATCTCCTCGCATTTCATGGCCGCCGACTCCAGGCAATGACCTGGGCGACTCCATCGACCTCGACGGTGCGGAAACCGATACCATAAGCCTCGTCGATCACTACCGGTCGTAGCGCCTCCGATGCAGGTCCGTCCGCCGTCACCCGGCCGCCTGCCAGCACGATTACACGATCGGCGAAGCGCGCAGCGAGACCGAGGTCATGCAGGCTGACGACCACGACGGCGCCGCGCGCGGCCTCGGCGCGCAGCACGGCCATGACGTCGAGCGCATAGGCCGGATCGAGATTGGCCACCGGCTCGTCGGCCAGCACGACCTCGGCTTCGGTCGCCAGGATGCGGGCCAGCATGAGCCGCGCACGCTCGCCCTGCGAGAGCGTATCGATGGAGCGTCCGGCAAGGGCCATGCCGTCGACGCGCCCAAGCGCCCGCTGGACGGCCGCGCTATCCGCCGCGGCGAGCGGGCGGCTGAGATCCGCACCGTGCGGCAGCCGGCCGAGACTCACGACATCGCGCCCCAGCAATGGCCAATACACCGCTGCCGCTTGTGCAAGGTAGGCAATGCGTTGCGCCCGCACGAGCGCGCCCAAGGCGGCGAGCGGCTGGCCATCGAGCGCGACCTGCCCGGCCGCCGGTGCATCAAGACCGGCGAGATGGCGCAGCAATGTTGTCTTGCCCGACCCGTTGGGGCCGACCAGCGCAGTCACCGCCCCGCTTTCGAGCACGATATCGACACTGTCGAGGATCACCCGATCACCCCGGCGGCAAGCCACGCCTCGTGCCGCCAAGCGGCTCATGCCGCGAGCCAAGTCGCGCGGGACCGGCGGATCACGCGCACCAGGAAGGGCGCGCCGACCAGCGAGGTCAGCACACCCAACTGCAGCTCATGGGCGGTCGGCAACAGGCGCACGAAAATGTCGGCTGCGAGCACCAGCGCGGCACCGACCAGCATGGCCGGCACCATTGTCGCCCCGGGCCTGAAACCGGCCTTCGCACGCACGAGATGCGGTGCGACCAGGCCGACGAAGCCGATCATGCCCGCGACCGACGTCGCGGCGCCGACCATCAGGCCGACCCCCAAGGTCAGGCGCAGGCCAAGCGATTTCGTATCGGCACCCAGGCTGCGCGCAGTCTCCTCGCCGAGCGACAGCGCATCGAGCCAGCGTCCGGCGCCCAGCACGATCACCGCGCCGGCGATCATGAAGGGCATCGCGATGCCGAGGTAGCGCAGGTCGCGATCGGCGATCGAGCCTGCGAGCCACAGCCAGATCTCCTGAAACGCGAACGGATTGGGCGACCATGCCAGGACCAGCGAGATGAGCGCGGCGGCGATGGCGTTGATCGCCACCCCGATCAGCAGCAGCGACACCGTTCCCGTGCCTGCCCGGACCGCCACCGCCAGCAATCCGACGGCAACCGCCGCGCCGGCGATTCCCGCCAGCGGCAAAGCAAGGGAAACGGCCGCGGCCAGACCACTGTAGAAAGCGCCCACGGCGGCGAAACTGGCGCACGCCGAGATGCCGATCACGCCGGGCTCGGCCAGCGGGTTGCGCAGCCATCCTTGCAGGACGGCCCCGCTCAAGCCGAGCGCACCGCCGATCAGCAGGCCGAGGGCTGCGCGTGGAACGCGAAGCTCCCACACGATGGTCCAGCCGACGTCGCTGCCGAGGCGCCATGGCCACGACACCGGGCCGATCGCCAGTGAGGCGATGAAAAGCACCGGCACCGCGGCAGCGGACCAGAATCTCACGGCCTCGCCTCGGACAGCAGGCGCACGGCATGGAAATTCTCCGGCCCCGCGCAGAGCGAGTACCGCATTGGTACAGACACGACGCGCGCCTGGCCCGCCATGATCCTGAGGGCAGCGTGATCCACGAACTCGGTAGCCCGCGCCGGATCGAGGTTCGCTTCGGCATCGAGCACCAGCAAATCGGGCTGCCCGGCCAGCACTGCCTCGAGTGACCAGCGGCCATAAGCCGGAATGTCGAGCTCTGCTGCGAGGTTGCGATAGCCCGCCAGACGAAGCAGCTCGTCCATCAGGCTCCCTCTCCCGGTCGTGCCCCCGTTGGCCTGCAGGATCGCCGCCGTTGCCTTCGGCGGCCCGCGCCAGGCAAGCGCGTCGCGCTGACTGCGCATGTCATCGATCAGAGCCCGGCCGACTTCCCGGCGGTCGAGCGCGGCAGCCATGCGCTCGATCAGCGCCTCGGCTTGCTCGAGCGTTGCAGCCCATGGTACTTCCAGGATCGGCACGCCGGCGCGACTCACCAGGGCCTTGATACCCACATGCGCCGCCGAATCGAAGATCACCAGATCCGGTCGCAGGTCGAGAATCGATTCCACGCCAGCGCGCACCGCCGTTATGCTGCGCGCCTGTCCGGCCAATACGGAAAGACGCGCATCTCGCGCCAGATGGCTGACGCCGACCAACTGGCCCGGCGCCGCCAGCCGCAAGGCGAGCTGATCGAGACAGAGATTGAGGCTGACCACGCGCCTCGGCGCTTGTGCCCAGCCGGGCACACTCGTCAACAGCGTCAGCACCAGCACGACGAAAGCCCGCCTCATTGTCGGGCCCAGGCTCAGCTCAGGCTGCCCGGATAGTCGCGCCAGATCGATGCCTCGAGCTTGAGATGCGTGCTAGCCGGAAACGCACGCGTCCAATGCCGCGCGCAGGCCGCGCTCGTCGCGTACCATATGCCCGGCAGACGACGCGCGTGATCGAAGAATTGCTCCAGCATATGCAGGCGGCTCGGCCAGCCGATGCCGTGTGGGTGCAAGGTCAGGCTGAACTGGCGACCCCGCTTGTACTGGGCGTCGAGCTCGGCCCTGCAGTTGCGGAACAGCCCACCGGGATTCTCCAGCCCCGTGCCCTTCTTGGGGAACATCAGGAAGAACTGGTCGTCGAAATGGTAGTAGTACGGCAACGCCAGGATGGTGCGACGGCTGGCGAAGTCCGTCACCCAGTAGTGCGGCGCATCGTCGGCGAGGCCGTTGCCGAAGTAGGCGTAGCCCGCATCGATCAGCAGATCCATGGTGGCGTCGCTGATGCTGCCGCCAGCGAACTTGTCGCCGGGGCGCGGCAGCGAAAACCAGCCCGCCGGCCGCTCGCCCGTGACTGCGGTCAGGATCTCCGTCGTACGCTGAATGCGCGCGCGCTCCTCGTCGCGGTCGAGCCTGCTCACGTCCTCGTGCTTGAAGCCGTGAGCGGCGATCTCATGGCCTTGGGTATGCAGGGTGCGGATTCTGTCGGCGTGGGCTTCCGCGATCACGGCCGGCACCGCGAAGGTCGCCGGGATCGTGTAGCGCCGGAGCGTCTCGCACAGGGAATCCAGCCCGCCATGCATGCCGAAGTACGCATCGGGACTGGCGACGTCGCGCGGCGTGATGCCATCGGGTCCGCAGGGCGGGCTGAGATCGACGACCACGCGAAAGCAGCAACGCTGTCCATCCGGCCATCTGATCTCCGAGTCGACCAGACTTCTTTCGTCGCTGATCGTGTAGCGATCCTTCCACGGCATGGCCTGCCCTCCCTGTCAGTGCACGCGCGTATTCGACAGCCGTGGCGGATTGGTCTCGAGGCAATGCCGCGCCACTTGCTCGCAGGTCGGGAACCATACACCGGGCAGGCTCTTCATCCGGGTGATCAGCCGGTCGAGCATGGCGATGCGCAGCGCGCGACCCGAGACAAAGGGATGCAGGCAGACATTGAGATAGCCGCCCTGCTGGTATTCGCGCTCGAAGGCCGCCCACCAGATGTCGAACACGTGGTCCGGGTCCATCATGCGCTGCGCCTCGTTCTCACTGCCGAGCCAGGTGAAGCTGAAGAACATCGCGTCGTCGATGGCGAGATGAAACGGCAGGTTGAGCAGCGGTCGTGAGCCGTCCGCGTCGCTGATGTAGTGCGGGCGATGGTCGGGCGTGTCGTGCGAGTTGTAGATGAAGCCGTTGTCGCGCAGGAGGCTGCGGGTGTGCCAGCTGCGCGTGCCGACCGGCCGGCGGCCGGTCAGCTTCTCGATCGCCGACGATGCCTTCTCGAGATGATCGCGCTCCAGCACAGCGTCATCCGGCACCCGGTGCTCCCACATGTGATCGCCGATCTCGTGGCCGCTTTGCGATGCCGCCTTGACTGCCTGCGGATAGAGCTCGCAGATGCGGCCCGGCGTGAAGATCGTCGCCTTGATGCCATGGCGGTTGAACAGCTCGATCAGACGCCAGATGCCGACCCGGCCGCCGAACTCGCCCTTGGCGAGCTGCATCGGCGGTTCGTTCAGCAAGCGGCGCAGCAGCATGGCGTCGAAGTCGGCGGTGAAGTTCACAGCGACACGCGCCCCATTGGGCCACGTGATCCTGTCGATGATCTGATGGCGTGCGGCGTAGTCGGCGGCCTTGGCGCCGAGACTGGCCAGTTCCTGGTCGAGATGTTGCGAGGACATGACTCAGCGACCTCCTGCGACGGCAAGCGTCGTGCCGGTGACATAGTTGGCTTCGTCGGAAGCGAGATAGAGCACGGCATTGGCGATATCCGCCGGCGCTCCCAGCCGGCGCAACGGTGTCGCCCGGGTCGGCCCGTATTCCAGCCCTTCGAGCGCCTGGAAGCTTGCGCGGTTCTTTTCCGTCTCGATCGGCCCCGGCGCCACCGCGTTCACGGTCACGCCATACTCGGCCATCTCCAGCGCGACGTTGCGGGTGAAGCCGTGGATGGCGGCCTTGGCTGCGGCATAGGCCGAATTGCCGGTGTAGTACGCCATCCACGGCGTGCCCTCGCGCGAGCCGGAGGACAGATTGACAATCCGGCCGGCGCGACGCTCGCGCATATGCCGGGTCGCTTCGCGCGTGCACAGGAACGCCGAGCGCAGGTTGAGGCGCATGACGAAATCCCAATCCTCGACCTTCGCTTCCCAGATGCGGCCGGACAGCCCGCCGCCAACATCGTTGACCAGGATGTCGATGCGCCCGTGCGCGGCGAGGGTGACGGAAAACAGGTCCTTGACGGGCGCCTCCTCGGTGACATCGGCCACTGTCGCCCGGACCGGCCGCCCGCCTTGCTTGATCAGATGTTCGGTTTCGGCGAGGCCCTTGGCGTCGGTGTCGACGATCGCCAGAACGGCGCCTTCCTCCGAAAGTCGCAGCGCGATCGCCCGTCCGAGCCCTGCCGCAGCGCCTGTCACGACAGCGACCTTGCCGGCCACCCGACCGCCTGGACCTTCAGCCACGA
>NZ_JBFWZI010000090.1:8367-28563 GCF_050185545.1 Reyranella sp.
TCGACGATCGCCAGAACGGCGCCTTCCTCCGAAAGTCGCAGCGCGATCGCCCGTCCGAGCCCTGCCGCAGCGCCTGTCACGACAGCGACCTTGCCGGCCACCCGACCGCCTGGACCTTCAGCCACGACGCCCTCCACTTTTTCGTATCGTACCCCCTCACCCCAAGGCGAGCGCAAGAGCCGCGTCGATCGCCGGTGCAAGCCGCCGCGCCCAGGCGCGGGCCTCGTCGGCGGTTCGAATCAGGTCCTGGCGTATCTCGAGAGAGCAATGCGGCAATGCCCGCGACCGGGCATGTGCCGAGAGCGTGTATTCGTAGGAAGCGCGCGCCGAGTAGGGTTCGTTGTCGCCGACGACGAGGGTGCCGTCACGGCGCAGTTCGGCGAGCAGCGGCTCCGGCAGGCGCGCATCGTCGTTCCACAGCACACCGACATGCCAAGGCCGCTTGAAGCCGTTCATCTGCGGCGTGAAGCTGTGCATCACCAGCATGCCGACCTTGCGTCCACCGGCGGTCATTCGATCGAGGTGGCGATCGACCTCGCGGTGGTAGGGCCAGAAACAGGCCTCGGCGCGTACCTGCACCTGCTCCTCGGTCAGGCCTCGATTGGCGGGGATCGGCGTGCCATCGCTCACGTCGGGCGTCGATCCTTCGCCGCCCGGCCAGCGGTTGCAGTCGATGACCAGGCGCGAATAGCCCGACGCCACGAGCGGAGCATCAAGCACCTTCGACAGCTCGATCGCCGCATCGAGACCGCCGATATCCCAACCGATGTGCCGCGACAGCTCCTGTTCGGAAATCCCCAGCGTCCCCAGTGCCTGCGGCACCGCATTGCTGGCATGATCGCAGAGCAGCAGCAGTGGCGCCCCGCCGCCTGCATTGTGAACGGAAAAGGCAGGCGGATCGTGCGGCCCGAGCAATTGTTGCATCGCGCCCCTATAGTGCGAAGATCGTGCAAATGAAAGATGCCGATGCCCGCGCCCTTCTGCGCGACCTGTTCGATGCCGCCCTGGCCGCAGCCCGCCCCGCCACCTGTTTGACCCCCTACATCGCCGCGCTGACTCCGCCCAGGGGACGCACCATCATCATCGGCGCCGGCAAGGCGAGCGCGGCAATGGCACAAGCCGTCGAGGCGCAGTGGCCGCATCGCGTCGAGGGGCTGGTCGTCACGCGCTACGGCTATGGCGAAGCCTGCCGGCAGATCGAGATCGTCGAGGCCGCCCATCCCGTGCCCGACGAGAAGGGCCGTGCCGCCGCCGGCCGCATCCTGCAACGCGTCGAAGGGCTGAGCGCGGACGATCTCGTCCTCTGCCTGATCTCAGGCGGTGCATCGGCGCTGCTTGCCCTGCCCGCCGCGGGCATCACTCTGACAGACAAGCAGGCGGTCAATCGTGCGCTGCTGAAGTCGGGCGCCAATATCGTCGAGATGAACACGGTGCGAAAGCACCTGTCGGCCATCAAGGGAGGCCGACTCGCCATTGCCACCCAGCCGGCCCGCGTGCTGTCTTGGCTGATCTCCGACGTGCCCAATGACGATCCCGGCGTGATCGGTTCCGGGCCGACTGTGCCCGATCGGACGACCTTCGCGGACGCGCTGGCTGTCCTTGCAAAGTACGCCATCGACCCGCCGGCAGCGGTGCTCGCCCATCTGGAGCAGGGCGCCGCCGGCCAGATCGAGGAAACGCCGAAGCCCGGCGATCCTCGCCTTGCGCGAACCGAGACCATCATCGTGGCGACGCCCCGGCGCTCGCTGGAGGCCGCCGCCGTCGTCGCCCTCGATCGCGGCCTCGATACCGTCATTCTGGGCGACAATCTCGAAGGCGAAGCACGCGAGCTGGGGGCGCTGCACGCACGCGAGGCGATCGAGCGCGCCGCGCGCGGCGGCAAGCCGACGGTGATCCTGTCGGGCGGCGAGACCACCGTCACTGTGCGCGGCAAGGGGCGCGGCGGCCGCAATGTCGAGTACCTGCTGGCGCAGGCGATCGCCGCCGCCGGCGCGCCGAACCTGTGGGGCCTCGCCGCCGACACCGACGGCGTCGATGGCGCCGAGGACATCGCCGGCGCCATCTTCACGCCCGACACGCTGGTGCGCGCCCGCAGCCTTGGTCGCGATCCGCAGGCGATGCTCGACGACAATGACGGTCACTCGTTCTTCGAGATGCTTGGTGACAGCCTGGTTACCGGCCCGACCCGCACCAACGTCAACGACTTCAGGGCGACACTGATCGCGCCTCCATCGTCATCCTGAGCGCATCGAAGGATCGCATCGCCGATTGCTCGCCACATCATCGCACCTGGACCGGATCGGGGTGGCTCTTGTCGCAATTCCGATTGAGCCGGATTACGTCGCGCAAGTCTCGCCTAGTTTGGCAAAAGCTGGCGACGGCTCGTTGCCATGACTGCGCGGCATCAAGGAGGATGGATCATGCGCAAACGACACCCGAAGACGGGCAGGTCCTTCGGGCCGCTCCTCCCGGAGCGAGTCGCGCGTCGCAGCAACGAGTCGTAAGCTTGGATCATGACCACCTATCCCGGTTCGTGCCATTGTGGCGCCATCGCGATCGCATTCACCTCAGACAAGAAGCCGGAGGAGATGCGGGTCGGGCGGTGCGGCTGCAGCTTCTGCCGCCGCCACGGCGCGAGGACCATGGGCGACCCGGCCGGCTCAGTCGAATTCCGGGCCGCGCCGCAACACCTGCTGCGCTATCGCTTTGGCCTCGGCATCACCGACTACCTGCTGTGCGCCCGCTGCGGGACCTATGTCGGCGCCCTGATGCCGGACGATGGTGGGTCGATCGGCATCGTCAATGTCAATTCCCTGGATATTCGCGATACGTTCGATCCGGCGCCGCCCTGCGCCACTACGATGGCGAGGACGAGACACGGCGGCGCGCCCGGCGCCGAAAGTTCTGGATGAAGGCGTCCGTCATCGCCTAACGTCGGCCACATGGCTGTTCTCGGAGTAATCGCCGACGACTTCACCGGCGCCACCGACATTGCGGGCATGCTGGTCAAGGGCGGCATGCGTACCATCCAGACGATCGGCGTGCCGTCCGCCGGCACGATTCCCGACGACGTCGATGCCGTGGTGGTGGCGCTCAAGACACGCTCGATTTCCGCCGCCGAGGCAATCGCCCAGTCACTCGATGCGCTCGCAGCCCTGCGGGCCACCGGCTGCCAGCGCTTCTTCTTCAAGTATTGCTCGACCTTCGATTCGACCGACGCCGGGAACATCGGTCCGGTGGGCGACGCCCTCCTCGATGCCCTGAAAGCCAACCAGGCGATCTACTGCCCGGCCTTCCCGGAGAATGGCCGCACGATTTTCTTCGGCCATCTGTTCGTCGGCAGCGTGTTGCTTTCCGACTCGCACATGCGCCACCATCCGCTGACGCCGATGACCGACGCCAGCCTGGTGCGCGTGCTGGCGCGACAGACGCCTCACAAGGTCGGGCTGGTGCCCCTGAGGCAGGTGCAATCGGGCTCGGCCACCCTGCGGGCGGCACTCGACGCGCTCGCCGCCGACGAGGTGCGGCATGTCGTGGTCGATGCCGTCGCTGACACCGATCTCGGCATCATCGGCGAGGCGGTCGGCGACGACCCGCTGGTCACTGGCGGCTCAGGCGTGGCGCTCGGCCTGCCTGCAGCCTATCGCCGCCGCGGCCTCCTGGCGCACAAGGCCAATGCCGACACGCTGCCCAGGATCTCGGGCGCGGCCGCCGTCCTGGCCGGCTCCTGCTCGGCTGCGACCCTGGGCCAGATCGCAGCCTTCACCGGCCCGCACCTTCACCTCGACACCGACGCCATTTGCCGCGGCGAGCCGGTCGGCGAGAAGGCCTTGGCCTGGGCCAAGGGCAAGCTCGGCAATGGACCGATCCTGCTTTCGGCCAGCGACAAGCCGGAGGCGGTAAAGGCACTGCAGGCGAAGTACGGCATCGAGAAGTCCAGCCAGGCGATCGAGAAGACCATGGCTGCTTTGGCCAGGGGCCTCGTCGCCGCAGGCGTCGCCCGCCTCGTGGTGGCCGGCGGGGAGACTTCCGGTGCCGTCGTCGGCGCGCTCGACGTGACGGCGCTGCGCATCGGCCCCGAGATCGATCCCGGCGTGCCCTGGACGGCGTCGGTCGGCGCCAGGCCGCTGCTGCTCGCGCTGAAGTCCGGCAACTTCGGCGCCGTCGATTTCTTCACCAAGGCGTTCCGGGTCGCATGAGCACCGCCGAGTCGAAGGTGCGCGACGCCATCTGCGCCCTGGGCGCCAAGCTTGCCGCGCGCGGCCTGTGTCCCGGCACATCGGGCAACATCAGCGCGCGCGTCGCCGACGGCTGGCTGATGACGCCGACCAATTCCTCCCTGGGAGAGCTCGAGCCCGGTCAGCTCTCCAAGCTCGACATGTCGGGCAAGCATGTCGGCGGCGATCCGCCGACCAAGGAGGCACTGCTCCATCGCTCGGTCTACGACGTGCGGCCCAAGGACGGCGCCATCGTCCATCTGCATTGCACGCATGCCGTGGCGATCTCCTGCCTCGACCCGAGCTGCCATCACAACGCCGAAACGACCCTGCCGCCGATCACGCCCTACTTCGTGATGCGCGTCGGCAAGCTGCCGTTGGTGCCCTACTTCAAGCCGGGCGATCCCAAGCTCGCGGATGCGATCCGCGACTACGCCAAAGGGCATCGCGCCGTGCTGCTGGCAAATCACGGCCCGGTCGTCGCCGGCACGTCGCTCTCGGCCGCTTCGGCATCGATCGAGGAACTCGAGGAAACCGCCAAGCTTTACCTGCTGCTGCAGGGCTTCAAGGTCCGCCTCCTGAGCGACACGCAGGTACGCGAGGTTGAAGAAGCCTTCCCCTCCTGACCGGACAGAACACCATGCCCAAGCTCGCCGCCAATCTCTCCTGGATCTACCAGGAGGTGCCCTTCCTGCAGCGCTTCGGCGCCGCCGCCGCGCACGGCTTCAAGGCCGTCGAGATCCTGTTCCCCTACGAGGCGCCGGCGGCCGACATTGCCGCCGAGCTCAGGAAGCACAAGCTCACCCAGGCGCTGTTCAACCTGCCGCCCGGCGACGCCAGCAAGGGCGAGCGCGGCCTCGCCGCCTTGCCCGGCCGCGAAGCCGAGTTCGCGACGGCGCTCGACAAGGCGCTCGACTACGCCAGGGTGCTGGAGTGCCGCACGCTGCACATCATGTCGGGCATGATCGCGCCTGGGGCCGACACCAAGGCGATGCATCGCACTTTCATCGCCAATCTCAAGATGGCGTGCGACAAGACGGCCAAGAGCGGGCTCACGCTGGTGCTCGAGCCGATCAATCACCGCGACATTCCCGGCTACTACACCCACACCACCGATCAGGTGAAGCAGATCATCGACGAGGTCGGCGCGCCTCATCTGCGCTTGCAGCTCGACCTCTATCACATGCAGGTCACAGAGGGTGATCTCACCAAGCGCACGGAGAAGTTGTTCCCGATCACGGCGCACGTCCAGATCGCCGGCAATCCCGACCGCAACGAGCCGGATATCGGCGAGGCCAATCATCTCTACCTGCTCGATGTGCTCGACCGGCTGGGTTATCAGGGCTATGTGGGCCTGGAGTACAAGCCGAAGACCACGACGGGCGCCGGTCTCGGCTGGGCGAAGAAGTACGGCATCGAGGCCTGAGGCATGACAGACAAGAACACGCCAGCCGTCGCTTTCGTCGGCCTGGGCTCGATGGGCCTGGGCATGGCGAAGAACCTGGTGAAGAGCGGTCACAAGGTGATCGGCGTCGATCCCAGTGCGCCGGCGCGCGAAGCCTTCGTGGCCGCCGGTGGCGTCGTGGCGGCTTCTCCGGCCGAGGCTGCCGCCTCGGCCGATGTCGTGGTCGTAGCGGTCGTCAATGCCCAGCAGGTCGAGGCCGTGCTGTTCGGCGACGCGGGAGCCGCCTCCACGCTTCGCAAGGGTGGCCTTGTCATTCAGTGCGCCACGGTGCCGGCAGCCTTCGCCAAGGCGCTGGGCGAGCGCCTGGCCAAATCTGGACACGTGCTGCTCGATGCTCCGATGTCGGGCGGTCGCGCGCGCGCCGAGTCCGGCGAGCTCACCTTCATGGCCTCGGGCACGGCCAAGGCCTTCGCCGCTGCCGAGTCGATCCTGGCCGCAACGTCGGCCAAGGTCTTCCGGCTGGGCGATGCTCCTGGCATCGGCTCGCTGGTGAAGACGGTGAATCAGCTCCTGGCCGGTGTGCACATTGCCTCGGCAGCCGAAGCCATGGCGCTCGCCGCCAAGGCCGGCGCCGATACGCGCGCGGTGTACGAGGTAATTTCGGCAAGCGCCGGCAACTCGTGGATGTTCGGCAACCGGGTGCCGCACATGCTGGACGATGACTATTCGCCGCTCTCCGCCGTCGAGATCTTCGTCAAGGACCTCGGCCTGGTGCTGGGCACCGGCCACGACCTGCGCCTGCCGCTGCCGATGGCGGCGGCGGCCCATCAACTTTTTCTGGCCGCTGCCGGCGCTGGCTGGGGGCGACTCGACGACGCAGCCGTCGTCAAGGTCTACGAGCAGGCGGGCGACTTCAAAGTGTCGTCGCCGAAGAAGTAGACTATGGGCATGCGTCGTCAGCGGTTCGCCAAGATCGTCGCCACGCTCGGTCCGGCCTCGTCGACGGCCGAGCGGCTGCGCGCCCTGTTCGAGGCGGGCGCCGACGTCTTCCGCCTCAACTTCAGCCATGGCACGCAGGACGATCACCGCGAGCGCGTCGAGCTGCTGCGCGCCCTCGAGCGGGAATACAAGCATCCGATCGCCATCCTGATGGACCTGCAGGGGCCGAAATTGCGGCTGGGTTCGTTCGCCAAAGGCCCGCTCGAGCTGAAGAAGGGTCAGAAGCTTCGCTTCGACACGGACAAGGCCCCTGGCACGGCCAAGCGCATACCCCTGCCCCACCCCGAGATCTTCGCCGCGGCCAAGCCGGACGGCCTGCTGCTGATCGACGACGGCAAGGTGCGCCTGCGCATCCGTGCGCACACCGAGGACACGATCGATACCGTGGTCGAAGTCGCCGGCCCGATCAGCGACCGCAAGGGCGTGAACCTGCCAAACCTGATCGTCCCGCTGTCGCCGATGACTCCGAAAGATCGCAAGGACCTCGACTATGGCCTGTCGCTCGGCGTCGACTGGGTGGCGCTATCCTTCGTCCAGCACGCGCACGACATCGCCGAACTGAAAAAGCTCGTCGCCGGCCGAGCTGCCGTGATGGCCAAGCTCGAGAAGCCGGCAGCCATCGAGCATCTCGACGAGATCATCGAGCAAAGCGACGGCATCATGGTGGCGCGCGGCGATCTCGGAGTCGAGATGCCGCCGGAAGCGGTGCCTCCCCTGCAGAAGCGCATCCTCGCCGCGTGCCGCGTCGCCGGTCGCCCGGCGATCGTGGCGACGCAGATGCTCGACTCGATGGTCCATTCGCCGACGCCGACGCGCGCCGAGGCGTCCGACGTGGCAACCGCGGTCTACGACGGCGCAGATGCAGTCATGCTCTCGGCCGAGTCGGCTTCGGGCGACTATCCGGTCGAAGCGGTCACCATCATGGATCGCATCCTGAAGAGCGTCGAAGCCGATCCGCTCTACCGCAAGCTCATGGATGCCAGCCGGCGCGAGCCGGAAGCCACCACGGCCGATGCGATCAGCGCCGCCGCGAGGCAGTGCGCGCACACGCTCGCCGCCTCCGCCATCGTCACCTACACGTCCACCGGTTCGACCACGCTGCGCGCCGCGCGCGAACGGCCCGATGTCCGCATTCTCTGCCTGACGCCGAGCCTCGATACGGCACGGCGCATGACCCTCACGTGGGGCGTGCATCCCATCCATGGCGAGGATGCCCAGAACTTCGCCGACATGGTCCAGCGCGCCGTGCGCGTCGCCCGCCAGGAGGGAATGGCCAAGGTGGGCGAGCGACTGGTCATCACGGCCGGGGTGCCGTTTGGAACGCCGGGCGCCACAAATATTCTCAGAATTGCCTACGTATGACCCTGAAAAGTGCGGGGATGGGGTCGAAGCTCCACCCGTAACGAGTTCAGTGCATATCGCGAGGCGAAGGTGGATACCACGACCGACAAGGCAAATGCCGTCGCTCGACGCTATCGTCGGCCGGCGCTGACCTGGATCGATTTCCTGGTGATCGGCGCCATAGTTCTGACGTTTTCCGTGGTCCTCGGCACGACCATCGCCCGCAACAAGGCGTCAGCCCAGCACCGGCACGCGACGGTGCCGGAATACAGTTCCGCTATCGGTCTGATTCCGAGCGATGCAAGCTTGATCAAGGCGAGAATAAGGCTGGCGTCCGGCGGCCCCTGGGGCTGATCGAGTCTTCGGGCGTCCCGCCCGCTCACGCTCAACCGGACCGCGGGCGTCCCGCCCGCTCATGCTCATCCTCTTCAGGATTGCGTCTCCACCCGATGGTGTCCGCAATCCACAGATGTCCTGATCGATCGGCCTCATGAGCGGGCGAGAGCCCGCGGTCCGGACGAGCATGAACGCCATCGGAGTGGCGCGCTCCCAGCGTCACCCCTTCGGGCGCCTGTCGATGACGCGGCGGGCCTTGCCCATGGAGCGCTCGATCGCGCCGACGGCGGCGATCTCGATGTCTGCCGAGAGGCCGCACATGCCCTTCAGGCGCTGCGACAGGTCGGCGGCCGCGCGGCCCACCGCGTCGGCCGACAATTCGGTGCGCGGCTCGACTCGCACCAGCAGGTCGTCCAGCGCGCCGGTCCGGCTCAGCTCGATCACGTAGTGTCCACTCAAAACCGGGTCGCGCAGGATCTGCTCCTCGACCTGGCTCGGAAACAGATTGACGCCGCGCACGATCAACATGTCGTCGCTGCGGCCGGTAATCTTGGCCATGCGCCGCATGACCGTCGCCGATCCAGGCAGCAGGCGAGTCAGGTCTCGCGTGCGGTAGCGGATAACCGGCAGGGCTTCCTTGGTGAGCGAGGTCAGGACGAGCTCGCCCGGCTCGCCTTCGGCGACAGGCTCGCCCGAATCGGGGTCGACGATCTCGGGATAGAAATGATCCTCCCAGATGGTCGGACCGTCCTTGGTCGTGGCGAACTCGCAGGCCACGCCGGGGCCCATCACCTCGCTCAACCCGTATAGATCGATGGCGTCGATGCCGAGCCGCTGCTCGATCTGGACCCGCATACCCTCCGTCCACGGCTCGGCGCCGAAGAAGCCGACGCGGATCGCCGTGGCGCGCGGGTCGACGCCCTGGCGATCGAACTCGTCGGCCAGTGCCATCATGTAGGACGGCGTCAGCATCAGCACCTGAGCGCCGAACTCTCGGATCAGCTGGATCTGTCGCTCGCCGAAGCCGCCCGACATAGGCACCACCGTGCAGCCGAGCCGCTCGGCGCCGTAGTGCGCCCCCAGTCCGCCGGTAAACAGGCCGTAGCCGTAGGCGTTGTGCACGATATCGCCGGGCCGGGCGCCGCCGACATACATTGAGCGCGCCATCAGGTCGCCCCAGAGGGCGATGTCGCCTGCCGTGTAGCCAACCACCGTTGGCCGCCCCGTCGTGCCGCTCGAGGCATGGACGCGTACGCAGTGCTCGCGCGGCACCGCGAACATGCCGAACGGATAGGCCTCGCGCAGGTCGGCCTTCAGGGTGAAAGGAAAGCGACCGAGGTCGGCCAGCTCGCGCAGGTCGTCGGGATGAATGCCGGTGGCCTGGCATTTGGCGCGATAGGGCGCCTGGTTGGCGTAGGCGTGCGCCAGCGCCGCCTTCAGCCGCGCAAGCTGCAGCGCGCGCATGGCATCGAGCGACAGGTCGAGCTCGTCGAAGCGCGGCGTCGTCATGTCCGCTCTCCCTGGCTCTGCTCTCCTGGGCGCCGCTCTCCTGGGCTCTTGTCGAAGCCGAAGCGGCGATAGGCATAGCCCAGGCCGATCAGGGCCGCGCCAAGCCCGAGGAAGGAGAAGACGCGCAACAGGCCCTGAAGACCGGCCATGTCAATGAGGAACACTTTCGCCACCACGATACAAACCAGCGCCATGCCGGCGTGACGCAACATCGCCGCGCCGCGCCGGAACCCCCAGGCCAACAGGGCAACGCCGAACAGCAGCCAGACGATGGAATAGGTGTAGAGCTCGAGCCCTTCCGCTCTCAACCCGCTGCGCTCGAAGCCGGGATCGAAGAGATGGCGCACCTCAAGCGACACATAGACGAAGGCCAGGATCGAAGCCGTACCGCCAACCAGGGCGGCTGCATGCCTGTTCGGCTCGATGTCGATCCAGCGCGCCGCCAGGGCCGCCATCACGGCCGGCAGCGCATAGGCGAGCAGCAGCCCGTTCAGGATCGGCAGCCGGCCGACGTCCGCGTGCTCGAAGATCGGGTTGGCGAACAGGACCTGCACGAGCAGCGCCGTCAACGCTGCGAGGGCACCGCTCAGACGCCATGCCCACAGCGCCACCACATCGTGCCTGAGGCGGGCAACCCATAGCGCCGCCAGCGAGAAGCAGCCCCACACCAGCACATAGAAGGTGCGCTCCATGAAGTCGGCGCCGGGGCTGGCCATCGAGCCCGGCTGGAAGACACTGCGCACCTCCAGCGTCGCCAGCACGAAGGCCAGCAGGGCAATGGCTGCCTCGGTGGCACGCACCAGGCGCGGATCGCCCGCCGGCCGCAACGCCCGCAACCCGACCCACAGCGCGCCAATCGTCAGGCCATAGCCCCACAGGATCCAGTTGAGAACCGGAGTGACCCCGAGCGGATAGTTCAGGATCATCGGATTGACCACGAAGCGCACCACGACGACGGCGAGCAGCGGCCAGCACAGTTGGCGCATCGCATGCAGGTCGAGACGCGTGGCGATCACGGCGACCGCCGCAAACTCGACGGCATAGGCCACCGTGATCCATTCCCGCTGCAGCTCCAGCGCAATGGCGGCGGCGATGAAGAAGACGACGCCGATCGCGAGATAGCCCAGCGCCTCGGTGCCGCCCGGCATCGACTCGCGCCAGCGCACCAGGCGCTCGGCGCCAACCAGGAACGGAATGGCGAGGCCAATGCTGACAAGGCCCCACGGTATGCCGGGCACGGCGTTGCGCAGAACGTACCAGCACAGCAGGAAATAGACGAACACAGTGCCGACCGAGAGTGCCGCCCAGAAGCCAGGCCGGCCCGCGTTCCACAGGAGGGCGAAGGCACCGGCGGCATAGAAGCCGCCAAACATGATCGCCGCCCGGCTGAAGCGATCGATGTCCCAGCCGGGGCCGCTGCCCAATGTCGTCGACCACCACAGGAACAGCCCGACCAGCGCCAGGAGCGGAGCGAGGCCGGCGATGTACTGATACCGCGGCGTCCAGCGGCCCAGGACATACAGGCCAATGCCGTGGGCGGCCAGCGCCACCCAGCCTGCCGTCTGACTCCACTCGTCCTGCACCACGATCGCGACCAGCAAGGCGCCGGTGAGCGCGAGCGCCGACCAGACCAGGCCCACGACATCGATCGGCGGGTTCTCGCTTTCGCCGACCCGCCGCCAGGTCGCCCACACGAACGAGCCCGCCACGCCGACCAGGAACAGGCAGACCCAATGCAGGCCGCCCGGCTCGGAGGCGATCCACAGCATCGCCCAGATCGTCGTCCCGGCTAGCACGCCCCAGCCGAGCGGCCACCAGCCGCGCGCGCGAATGACGGCGAGCGTGCCGATCGCGATGGCCAGCAGATAGCCGAACAGGACGGGCACGTTGGGCGAGTCGCTGCCGATGATCGCCGGGCTTGCGAAACCGCCGACGAAGGCCAGTCCGGCAACGAAGGGCCCGTGGCGCAGCGACAGGCCGATGGCAAAGGCCGTCAGCGCGATGGCGCCGCCACCGGCCCCTGCCTTCGAGATCATTTCGTACAGGGCGACGGCAGAGAAAAGCGCCCCGTACAGGGCCGCAACACCTGCGGCCGCAAGGGCCTGGGCCGTGCGATCGTCTCGCGCCTTTACGCGTTCGGCGATGCCGATCAGCGCGAAGCCAAAGACGGCCGCCAGAATGACGCGCACCTCTTCGGAGAGGTATCCCTCCTCGATCGTGTAGCGAACGAGGAAGATCGCCGCGAGCGCCAGCGTGATGGCGCCGACCCACAGGAAGGCGCGCGCGCCCAGCCGCTGCTCCCAGCCGACGCGCGGTGGCGCGGCCGCGCCGTCGACAAGGGGCGGCAGAGGCTGACCGGGCAACTCCGGCGCCGGCTCGAACGGCGGCGCGGGAGGCGATGCTCCTTCGGCTGCAGGCGCTGCCGCGGGTGCTTCGATCGGAGGAGCCGACGGCTCGAAGGGCGGCGCGGGGGGAGCCGCCGCTGGTTCCGCCTGCGGCGGCGGTGCCGACGACGCCGGCGCCTGCTCGGCGAACGCCGGCGGCAACGCCGTGCCGCCGCTCGTCAGCTGACGTTTCAGCGCCGCGAATTCCGCAACCAGCTGCTCGTTCTGCCGCCGCAGTGTCGAGGTGCGGACGACCGCCACGATCGCAAGAATCGGCGTGCCGATCGCCCACGCGATCGCCAGCAGGATCAGAAGGACTTCGTCCACCTGCTAGTCCTGGCCGAGACCGCTGAGTTCTTCCGGACCGCGGGCGTCCCGCCCGTTCTTCTTCGCCCGTTGATCAAGCAAGATTGGCGCATGTGAATGCGCCGGACGGGCGAGACGCCCGCGGTCCGGAAGAGCATGAGCCACAGTCTGGTTCGCCCCTACTCCGCCGCGACCCGCGCGGCAGATCGCTCGAAGGCGGCGCGGTTATCGCGGGCGACGATGCCGCGCTTGACCACCAGGCGGTGGTTCTCCTTGCGGGCGGCACGCTTGATGTCGACCAGGACGTCGCCGTCGCACAGCACGAAGTCGGCGCTGTTGCCCTCCTTGATCCGACCCTGGTCGGCAAGCCGCATCAGGTCGGCAGCGCTCGCCGTCGAGAAGAACAGCGAATCGCGGGTCGAGATTCCGATCTCGCACATGAACTCCAGCTCGCGGGCGTTCTCGCCGTGGCGGTTGTGCGGCGTGCCGGCATCGGTGCCCATGGCGATGCGGCCACCCGCCTTGTAGTACATCTTGATCGAGGCGATGTGGCGCTCGAAAACGCGGCGCGCCTTCTCGATCACATAATCAGGGATCGAGCGATCGCCGTCGTCATAGCCCTTCAGGATGTTCTTCACGGCAGCAAGAGTCGGCACCAGCCACACGCCGCGCTCCTTCATCTCGCTCACGCACTCGTCGGTCATGAAGATGCCGTGCTCGATGGAATCGATGCCGCCGCGCACCGCATTGAGAATACCGAGCGCACCCTGGGCATGGCTGGCGCAGCATTTGTGGAAGCGGTGCGCCTCGGTGATACCGGCCTTCATCTCCTCGGCCGAGTAGTGTGCATCCTCGGGGTTGACGCCCGGAGTCATCACGCCGCCGGTGGCCATGATCTTGATCAGGTCGGAGCCGGCATGAATCTGCTCGCGCACCGCCTTGACGACCTCGTCGGGACCGTCGGCGACGCGGCCGGTGCGGTTGCCGTGGCCGCCGGTCATGCAGATCATTCGGCCCGAGCAGCGCATGGTAGGCCCGAGGAAGCGGCCGCCATTCATGGCGTCGCGAATGGCGAACTCGATGTAGTCCTTGCCGCCGCAGTCGCGCACCGCGGTGATGCCGCCTTCCAGCGTGCTGCGCATGTGCTCCATGCCGCGCACGGCGATCTGGGCGGCGGTCATGCGATCCTGCACCGCGCCTGGGTTGCCCTCGGCGCCCGAGAGCGAATGGACGTGGCAATCGATCAGCCCCGGGATCAGGGTACCGCCCGCCGTATCGACCTTGGCACCGGCGAAGCCTGCGAACTCTCCGGCCGGTGCCACGCGCTTGACCTTGCCGTCCTCCTCCAGGACGGCGTGGCCATCGAGCACCTTCTCGCCATCGAACAGACGGCCGCCGCTGTACAAAGTCGCCATTGCTGCACTCCGGTTACGAACCGGGACGGACTTTGCCCCCGCGCGTGAGGTGGGGCAAGGACAGCATATCATTCTCCTTCCCAGCTTCGCTGGGGAGGTATCGCCGTCTTACGGCGACGGGGTCATGAGTCATGCGGACCGCGGGCGTCCCGCCCGCTCTTCTTCCTGAGCGTGCGGGACGCCCGCCGTCCAGAAGATGAGCATGACCCCTCCGTCCGCGACGACGCGGACACCTCCCCAGCGAAGCTGGGAGGGGAATCAGCCTACCTGCCGGCCGTGCGCTGGCTGCAGCCCAGCGGATCGGACGGCTCGCCGCCGCCCATGGCCTTGAGGCGGTCGATCTCGGCGTCGATTCCCGTGATATGCGGATTGTACTTGCGCGCCAGCTCGAAGGCCGCGACGGCGCGCGGATACTCGCCCAGCTCGGCGCGGATCATGCCGAGGCCGGAATAGGCGCCGAAGTGCCGCGGCTCGCGCTTCACGGTCTCGCAGATATCGGCCAGCGAGGCCTGGAAATCACCGAGCAGCCAGTAGGCCGTAGCCCGCTTGTTCCAGGCTTCCGAAAGCTCGGGCGCGAGCTCGATCAGCCTCGTGAACGTCTCAACGGATTCCCTGAGCTGCCGGTGCTGCATTTCGCCGATGCCGCGCAGCATCAGGCCGCGCTGGGTGGCGTCCGGAACCATGATCCATTGCTCCCAGATCGCCGCCTCGAGGGTCTGGATCGCCGTGGGATCCGTTGCAGTCTGCAGCTTGGCAAACAAGGTGTCGAGCACGGTATCGCTCCCGCCGTTCTGCGCCAGTGCGCTGGGCCCCAACCCAAGCATCACGCCGAGCAGGGCGGCGAGGCAAGCGCGAATGACGGTCACGAAAGCGCCCGCGGTTGCGGTCCACCGGTCGCCCAGTCGAGCAGCTCGACCGTATGCACCACAGGCAGGCCGGTCCCCGCGGCGATATTGCCGATACAGCCAAAGTTCCCTGCCGCGACAATGTCGGGGCGGACGCTTTCGATGTTGGCGACCTTGCGCTCGCGCAGCCGGCGCGACAGCTCGGGCTGCAGCACCTGGTACGTGCCGGCCCAGCCGCAGCAGAGATGCGCCTCCGGCACCTCGGAGACGACGAACCCTGCGTCACGCAGGAGCTTCTTCGGCTGCTCGTTCACCTTCTGACCATGCTGCATCGAGCAGGCCGAATGATACGCCACCCGCAGGGGCCGCGCGGTCACGTTCACGAGACCCATCTCGAGCATCACCTCGCTGATATCCTTGGCGAGGCGGGCCACCTGCTCCGCTCTCTCCTTCCACTCGGGCTGATCGGCCAGCATGTGCCCGTAATCCTTGAGTGTCGTGCCACAGCCCGAAGCGTTGACGACGATGGCGTCGAGCCCGGCGCCGTCGATCTCGCGCATCCAGGTCTCGATGTTGCGTTTGGCCAGCTCGACGGCCTCTCGGGTCCGGCCGACATGAAGCACCGACGACCCGCAGCAGCCCGAGCCCGCCACATTGACTACCTCGATGTCGTGGCGGGTCAGCAGCCGTACAGTCGCCTCATTGACCTCGGGCGCCAGCACCTGCTGGCCACAGCCAGGCATCAGGGCGACGCGCTTGCGCCGCAGGCCGGCAGCCGGAAAGGTCTGCGGCCGGTCGACCGGCGACGGTCCGTCGAGCTTTTCAGGCACGCTGTCGAGCATCGCCCGCAGCCGCCGCAGCAGGGTCGCGCCGCCGGCATCGGCGCTGGTCGAGGGCAGCAGAGCCGCGAACGGCTTGGCAAGTCGCCCCAGCACCATCGCCCAGCGCAACATGGCAGGTCGCGGCATCAGCCATGCCAGCAGCGCGCGCATCAGCCGGTCTGCCAGCGGCCGCCTGTAGTGCGCCTCGATCTGATGGCGGCCGTGATCGACCAGATGCATGTAGTGCACCCCGGACGGGCACGTGGTCATGCAGGACAGGCAGGAGAGGCAACGGTCGACGTGGCGGACTTCGGCGTCGCCCGGCGCGCGGTCGCCTTCGAGCATCGCCTTGATGTAGTAAATGCGCCCGCGCGGGCTGTCGCGTTCGTCGCCCAGCAGCACGAAGGTCGGGCAGGTCGCGGTGCAGAAGCCGCAATGCACGCACTTGCGCAGGATATGCTCGCTGCGCGCCGTCATCGGATCGGCCAGCTGCGCCAGGGTGAAGTTGGTCTGCATCGCTAGGCCATGCGTCCCGGATTGAAGAGGCCCTGCGGGTCAAAGCTCTCCTTTACACGCGCAGCGAGCGCCGCAAGGGCCGGCGACAGCGGCTGGAACACCGGCACCCCGGCACGCACCGCCTCCGGGGCCCGAATCAGGGTGGCGTGCCCACCGCTCGTACCGAGGGCGGCCCGCACCAGCACATGGTCGGCGTCGGCGCTCGCCGGCAGGGCGAGCCAGACGAGACCGCCCGACCAGTCATAGAAGGCCTCTGCGCCGTGCCGCTCGGCTTTGATGCGTTTCACGACTTCCGGCCCTTCGGTCGGCGGGCAGGAGATTTTCCAGATCACGTCGTTGGCCCCGGCCCTAAGCGGGACGACGTCGCGGACGTCGCGCCAGAAGGCGCGGCTCTCCAGCGTGCCCAGCTCCTCCAATTCGGCGCCGATCGGAGCCAGCAGCTCGCGCAGGCCCTTGATGCGCGCCTCGACCGACGGCGCCACGCCTTCGATCCGGAGCGCCGTGCGATCGCCGAGGTGGGCGGCGCCGGAGACATCGTGCGGGCTGCCCATTGCCGTGCACATGGCCCTGACTGCAGTGTCGTCGGCGAGGCCACGCAGCAGCAGCGTACTGGTT
This sequence comes from Reyranella sp., assembly GCF_050185545.1. Taxonomy (GTDB): domain Bacteria; phylum Pseudomonadota; class Alphaproteobacteria; order Reyranellales; family Reyranellaceae; genus Reyranella. Next base: position 25,077 of record NZ_JBFWZI010000090.1, read on the forward strand.
TGATCGGGCGCCGGAAGCACCTTGACCGAAACCTCGTCGAGCACGGCCAGCGTGCCCCATGAGCCGGCCACCAGCTTGGACAGGTCGTAGCCGGTGACGTTCTTCATCACCCTGCCCCCCGACTTGAAGGCCTCGCCGCGGCCGTTGACGCCACTGAAGCCCAGCAGGTGGTCGCGGGCCGCCCCTCCCGAGACGCGGCGCGGTCCCGCCAGGTTGCCCATCACGGCACCGACCAGCGTGCCCTGCCCCGACTCGAGGCCGAGCAAGGGGCCGAAGTCAGGTGGCTCGAAGGCCAGCATCTGGTTGCGCTGAGCGAGCAGCGCTTCGATCTCCTCGAGCGGCGTTCCGGCGCGCAGCGTGACGACCAGCTCCTCGGGCGCATAGTCGACGACACCGGAAAGACCCGACAGGTCGAGCACCGCGTCGCACCGCATGGGTCGGCCCAAGGCAAGCTTGCTTCCTCTGCCGCGCACGTCGAGTGTGAGGCCCTCGGCAAGCACCCATTCCACCGCCTGACGCAGCTCGCCGGCGTCGCGCGGCCTGATCGTGTCGGCCATGCGTCAGAACCGCGGGATGTCGGGGAACGGCAACTTGTTATGATGCACGACCATCTGGCCGAGCTCGGCGCAGCGCCGCAGCTTGGGGAACACCTTGCCCGGATTGAGCAGGTGGTCTGGGTCGAAAGCGCACTTCACGCGCATCTGCTGATCGAGGTCGATCTCGGTGAACTGCTCGCCCATGAGATCGCGCTTCTCGATGCCCACGCCATGCTCGCCCGTCAGCACGCCCCCCACCTTCACGCAGAGCCGCAGGATGTCGGCGCCGAACTGCTCGGCGCGATGCAGCTCGTGGGGATCGTTGGCGTCGAACAGGATCAGCGGATGCAGGTTACCGTCGCCGGCATGGAAGACGTTGACCACGCGCAGGCCATAGGCCTTCGACATTTGCCGGATCCCGGCCAGCACCTCGACCAGCCGGCCGCGCGGTACTGAGCCATCGAGGCACATGTAGTCGGGCGAGATTTGGCCGACCGCCGGGAAGGCCGCCTTGCGCCCGGCCCAGAACAGCATGCGCTCTTGCTCGTCGTGACTGACCCGGATCGTAGTGGCACCACGACCGCGCGCGATCTCCGAGACGCGCTCGACCAGGTAGTCGACCTCGATCGGCGGGCCGTCGAGTTCGACGATCAGCAAACCTTCGACATCGAGCGGATAGCCGGCACCGACATAGGCCTCGGCGCACTTCACCGCGTCGCGGTCCATCATCTCCATGCCGCCGGGAATGATGCCCGAGGCGATCACGGCCGCGACGCAGTCGGCTGCCCCCGCTTCGGTCGGGAAACCGAGCAGCACGGCGCGTGCTGTCGACGGCTTGCGCAGCAGGCGCACCGTCACCTCGGTGACGACACCCAGGAGACCTTCGGAGCCGGTCATCAGTCCCATCAGGTCGTAGCCACCAGAATCGAGGTGCTTACCGCCAAGGCGTACGACCTCGCCGTTCATCAGCACCAGCTCGAGGCCGAGCAGGTTGTTTGTCGTGAGGCCGTACTTCAGGCAGTGCACGCCGCCCGAATTCTCGGCGACGTTGCCGCCGATCGAGCAGGCGATCTGCGAGCTGGGATCGGGCGCGTAGTAGAAGCCCTCGTGCTCGACCGCCTTGGTGATGCCGAGGTTGGTGACGCCGGGCTGCACGCGCGCGCAGCGGTTGGCGTAGTCGATCTCGAGCACGCGGTTGAACTTGCCCATGGCGAGCAGGACGGCATCGCCCACCGGCATGGAGCCGCCGGACAGCGAGGTGCCGCCACCGCGCGGCACGACCTTGACCTTGTTGGCCTGGCAGAAGCGCAGGATGGCCGAGACCTGGGCCACCGTCTCCGGTAGCACGACGACGAGCGGCATCTGGCGGTAGGCCGACAGGGCGTCGCACTCGTAGGGGCGCATGCCGTCCTGATCGTCTACGACCCCTTCGCCCGGCACGATGGCGCGCAAGGCCGCCACGATCTCGGATCGACGGGCGAGAGTGGCTGGATCGAGCGGCGGCATCTGCATGCCTCGCTCATACGCCAAATGAAAAAGCGGCGGAAGCCGAGGCCTCCGCCGCTCCGACGGCTGTAACCGGCCGGGCGTCAGCCCTGGCGGGCCTTGAAGCGCGGATTGGTCTTGTTGATGACGTAGACGCGGCCCTTGCGGCGGACGATTCGGCTGTCCTTGTGGCGCGCCTTCACGGACTTGAGGGAGTGACGGATCTTCATGGTTGCTCTCGACAAAAAGCCCCGGCAAAGCCGGGGGAATTCCAAAGCGGCCGGAAAATAGGGACCGGACAGGCCAGCGTCAACCCGAAATCCGGGCTAGACTTAAGAACCGGGGGGAGTTCACGACATGGCCATCCTGACCCATCGCCGCCTGCTCGGACAGGTGACCACGGCCGCTGCCGCCGGCCCCGCCCTGGCCCAGACCGGTCGTCCGACCCGTATCCTTGTGGGGTTCGCCGCCGGGGGTGGCAACGATGTCATCGCGCGCATTGTCACGCAGAAACTGTCCGACGGGCCGTTCGCGCCAGTCCTCGTCGAGAATCGCGCCGGGGCGAGTGGGCTGATCGCCGCCGACATTCTGGCCAAGGCACCCCCTGACGGCACCACCCTGATGGTCGCCTCGCAGACCACCTCCGACGTGGCCCCGGGGCTCTACAAGTCGGCGACGTTCGATGCCCGGCGCGACGTCGCAGGCGTCGCCCTGCTCGGCGCCTCGCACCTGGTGCTCATCGCCAACCCGTCGTTTGCGGCCAAGTCGCTCGGCGAACTGATCGACATGGCGAAGGCCCGCAGGGGGGTTCAACTACGCCTCGGGCGGCGTCGGCACGACGCCCTACATGGCGGCGGAGCTTTTCCTGTTCAACACCGGCCTGCGCATGACCCACGTTTCCTACCGCGGCGAGGCGCCGGCGATCGCCGACCTGCTGGCAGGCCAGGTGCCGCTGATGTTCGCCAACGTCGCGGTCGTCACGGCGCAGGTGAAGGCTGGCGCCTTGCGGGCGCTCGCCGTTACCTCGCCCAAGCGGGCACCGAGCCTGCCCGACATTCCCACCCTCGCCCAGTCGGGCATCACTGGCACCGTGTCGAGACCTGGTTCGGGCTCACCGCACCTGCCGCCACGCCGCGCGATGTCGTGCGCCGGCTCAACGCCGAAGTGCTGCGCGCGCTCGCGGTTCCGGACCTCAAGCAGCGTTTAGCCGAGCTCGGCCTGTCGGTGACGCCGACCTCGCCGGAGGAGCTCGACGCCCTGATCAAGTCGGAAGCCGTGCGCTGGGCCGACGTCATCCGCAAAGCCGGCATCCGCTCGATCGAATGAGAGGCCTCATCGCTGGGAGCGCGCCACTCATAGGCGCTAACTTTGCCCATCGATGTCGCCTCTTTGCTGGGAGCGCGCCTGGACCGCGGGCGTCCCGCCCGCTCATGATCTCATGATCATGATGAGTGATGAGCGGGCGG
>NZ_JBFWZI010000091.1:0-18007 GCF_050185545.1 Reyranella sp.
GCTTTTCCTCCAATGCCTGCAGGACCGGCTTGTCCGGTGTCCGGGCGGCAACTGCGACGCGCATGCCGTTGTTGGCAAACAGCCGGGCACAACTCGCGCTGATGCCGGGGCCGCCACCGACGATGAGAGCAACGTCCTGGATGTCGGGTTGGGTCATGGTGCTGGCTCGCTTCCTTCAGGTGGGCAGGCCGCATCTGCCTGCGCAGGCTCTTGTCGAAGATCGCCGCCGGCGCGAAGCGGCGCAACACACTCACCTGCCGCGCCACCTCGCCGGCGGCGTAGCGACGTCGCGGATGGCGGGCCATCGCCGCCAGCAGCCCGCTTTCGAAAGGGCAGCGGCGCTGGCGCGGCCGATGCCCGAGGAGGCTCCTGTCACGATGGCGGTCATTCCCGACGAGATGCTCATGGTCGCTCCGCGGCACTATTGCATTACGATCACATAGTTATATTATGATCATAATTCAATAGCTGGAGTCGAAGAAGGCCATGCGCTACGAAAAGGGCCGCAAGGAGGCCTCGCGCCGCCGCATCATGGAGGTGGCGGCAGACCGGTTCCGCAGCGACGGCATCGCGGCGTCCGGGCTGGCCGGCATCATGAGCGAGGCCGGGCTGACCAACGGCGCGTTCTATCCGCACTTCAAGTCAAAGGCGGAGCTGGTCCGCGAAAGCGTCGCCGAGACGATCGACGCCCAGTCGAGCCGCCTGCGCGAGCTATTGGACGCGGGCGGCTTCGACGCCGTGATCGCGGCCTATCTCTCACCCCGACATCGCGACGATCCGGCAAAGGGCTGCGCCGCGGCGGCGCTGCTGCCGGAGCTCGCGCGCGAACCGATCAAGACGCGCCGAGCCTGCGCCGACCGCCTGCACGCTACGGTGCGCGAGATGGCCCAAGCCCTGCCGCCCGGAAGAGGAGATCGCGAGGATGCGGCGCTGGGCATCTACGCGACGCTGATCGGCACGCTCCAGCTTGCCCGCGCCGCGAAGGGCACGCCCCTGTCGGATCGCATCCTCGCCGCCGGCGCGGAGGCAGCGCGGACGCTGGTCGAGGCGCGGCGCGGTTAGCAGCCGGAGCCTGCTCAGGGAGCGCAATTCCCTGTCCTAACCGGCAGGGCATTCGCATACCGACAGAATTTCCGTCATCCCGAGTGGAGCCTCCCGACTAGGCGCTGGTTACAGCGCCATTGGCGGCGCAGTCGAGGGACCTTACTTTCTGATCTGCACCAGGAAAGGTCCCCCCACTACGCCTCGCTACCGCGCGGCTCCGGTCGGGATGACGGCATTTTTCTTTTGCGAGTGCCCTGCCCTAACCGCCCCCCAACGGGGGGCGAGCAATCTGAGCAGACGACGAGTCGCGCGCAGCGACAACGTCGCCGGCGATCGCGCGCGCGACAGCCACCAGCCGGCGGCCGAATCGGCTCGCCGCCTCGTCCTCGCCCATCGCTGAATGCGGGAATCGCATGGAGAGACTGCCCAGCATGCGGCCTTCGTTGCGGATCGGCACCGCCATCCCGTGGATGCGCGAGCGCGTGCGCGCGGTGAAAGCCCAGCCATCGCGCCGGATGCGCGCCAGCATCGCGTCGAAAGCCGCCGTCGCCCGTCCGCCGAGGGCGGCGGCTTCCACCTCCCGCAGGACGGCGCGCCGTTCCTCCGGGCCGGCGAAGGCAAGCCAGACGCGGCCGAGCGCGCTCACCAGCACCGATCGCCGCGTGTTGAGGGCGGCGGCCTCGAACGCCATCGGGCTTTCCGGCGCCGTAGAATGGCGGATGGTGATGGCGCCGCTGCTCAGGGTCGCGAGGTAGAGCGGCCAGCCGTGCTCCGACGTGAAGCGGCTCATGTGCGGCATGGCGGCGTCGACCAGGTGATCGACGAATCGGATCGATTCGGAAAGGCCCAGCACGCGGTCGGTAAGACGCCAGCCCTTTTCGCGCGACACTCTCTGCGCATACCCCAGCGACGCCAACGTGTGCAGCAGGCGGACGACCGTCGGCCGCGGGAGGCAGGTCTCGGAGGCAAGCAGGGACAAGGTCGACGTGCGCCGGCGGCTCAGCGCCTCCAGCACCGCGAAGCTCCGTCGCACCGGCTCGATGACAGTCTCTGGCACGCCGCGACGATAGTCCGTATTACGGACTTTGTCGACTTTGCCGGGAGGTTGACGCGGCGAGCGGCCTACACTCGGCACGAAGGAGGAACCGCCAATGGCCTACCAGACGATCGAGGTGCGCAAGCTCACGCCCACCATCGGAGCCGAAATCTTCGGTGTCGATCTCGCCCAGCCGCTCGGCAACCAGCAGTTCCAGGAGGTCCACGACGCGCTGATGGACAATCTGGTGATCTTCTTCCGCGACCAGAAGATGTCGATCGACCAGCACAAGGATTTCGGCCGCCGCTTCGGCCCGCTGCACACCCATCCCAACGCGCCGATCACCTTTTCCGAGCACCCCGAGATCCTGGTGATCAAGGCCGACGAAAAGTCGAAGCACGTTGCGGGCGAGGAATGGCACTCGGACGTGAGTTGCGATGCCGAGCCACCGATGGGCTCCATCCTCTATCTCACCGAGGTGCCGCCCGACGGCGGCGGCGACACGATGTTCGCCAACATGTACCGCGCCTACGAGACGCTCTCCGAGCCGACTAGGAAGCTGCTGACCGGCCTCACCGCCCTGCACGACAGTTCCAAGGCGCACTATTACCGCGCCAAGGCGACGGACCGTAACGACATCAAGTTTCCCAACGCCGAGCATCCGATCGTGCGCACCCATCCGGTGACTGGCAGGCAGGCGCTGTTCGTCAATCGCGGTTTCACGCTGCGTATCCCGCAGCTCAAGCGCTTCGAGAGCGATGCCCTGCTGGAGATGCTCTACCGCCACATCGAGACGCCGGAGTTCCACTGCCGCTTCAAGTGGCAGGCCAACTCGGTGGCGTTCTGGGACAACCGCGCCACCCAGCACCACGCGCTGTTCGACTACTTCCCGCACCGCCGCTACGGCCATCGCGTCACGGTGCGTGGTGACAAGCCGTTCTATCGAGCCGTGTAGGTCGCGACGCCGCGCGGCGTCGCGACCATCAGCTCCAGGCCGCCGCGACGATCTACAGGCCGAAGGCGATCCGCCCGAATGGACACATCTCGAATCCCCCCGTAATCGGGGGAAGTGCCCCGTCATGCGGGGCGGGGGGAAAGCCACACTCGAAATGTCTCTGATTCCGACGTCGGAACGTCATGGAACTCGACTGCGGCCTTCCCCCTCCGCCCCTTTCGGGGGCACCTCCCCCGTAAGACGGAGGAGGATTTGAGAGACATCGCCGGCTTGCCAAGTGGGAAGGCTGGACCCAAGTCTTGGCCCATGTCCGATTGTTCCTTCAGCGTCCTTACGCATCGTGGGGTCATTGCCGTTTCCGGCGCCGACCGCGTCGAGTTTCTGCAAGGCCTGATCTCCAACGACACGACCAAGGTGGCTCCGGGTCACGCGGTGTGGGCGGCCCTGCTGACGCCGCAAGGTCGCTTCCTCAATGACATGTTCGTAGCCACCGATGGCGAGACTCTGCTGCTGGAAACCGAACGCGAGCGTGCGCCCGCGCTGGCGCGCAAGCTGTCGATGTACAAGCTGCGCTCCCAGGTGAAGGTCGAGGATCGCAGCGTCGCACTGGAGGTCGCCGTCGCGTTCGGCCCCGGTCTCGACGCGACGACGCTGCTGCCCCGGCTTTCCCCGGCGGGCCTGGTGGCCTTCGTCGATCCGCGCCTCGCCGGACTCGGCGTGCGCGTGTTGGGGCCTGCAGGCCAGTTGGCGTCGGCTCTCGCCGCGGCAGGCTGCATCGAGCGGCCACTCGTCGACTATGACTCCCTTCGCCTCAGCCTCGGCGCGCCCGACGGCAGTCGCGATCTCGTCGTCGAGAAGGCGCTGCTGCTCGAGAACGGCTTCGATGAGCTGAACGGCGTCGATTGGCAGAAGGGCTGCTACATGGGCCAGGAGCTGACCGCGCGCACCAAGTACCGCGCGCTGATCCGCAAGCGCCTGTTTCCGGTGCGCGTCGAAGGCGCGCTTCCGGCGCCCGGCACCGCCGTGCTCGATGGCCTCGAGGAAGTCGGCGAGGTGAGATCGGGCGTCGACGGCCGTGCGCTTGCCATGCTGCGGCTCGACGCTGTCGGCGAGGGTCACACGCTGACCGCGGGAGACGCACGTCTCGTGCCGGAAAAGCCCGCCTGGATGCGGCTCGCTTCGGAAGCCGCCAATCCTTAGCCCGAAGAAGCTTAGCAGCATCTCGCGCTAGCCTCTCTTGCGTCACGGGCCTAAGGTCCCGCCTTTGCAGCGCCCCCAGTACAAGCGCAGGAGCAGAGGCCCGTGAGCCTGATCAATCCCAATCCCTTCACCACCCGGCCCGAGATCGTCGGCACGTTCGGCGTGGTCGCATCGACCCATTGGATCGCCACTGCCGTCGGCATGGGCATCCTCGAGCGTGGCGGCAACGCCTTCGATGCAGCCGTCGCCACGGCCTTCACCCTCCAGGTCGTCGAGCCGCATCTCTGCGGTCCCGGCGGCGATGCGCCGCTGATCCTGCACGATACGCGTCGAGGCAAGACGGAAGTGATCTGCGGCCAGGGCCCTATGCCGGCCAGGGCTACTATCACCCATTATCGTGGCCTCGGCCTCGACCTGATCCCCGGCACCGGCCTCTTGCCGGCCTGCATCCCCGGCACGTTCGACGCCTATATGCTTGTGCTGCGCGACTACGGCACGATGCGGCTGCGCGATGTGATCAGCCCGGCGATCGGCTACCTGCAGAACGGCTTTCCACTGGTCGAGCGCGCCTCGGCGACGATCGCCACCGTGGCGCAGCAGTTCCGCACGCACTGGCCGACCTCGGCCGCCGTGTTCATGCCCGGCGACGCTCTGCCCAAGCCGGGTGTCCTGTTCCGCAACCCGACGTTCGGCAACACCTATGCCCGCATCCTCGCCGAGGCCGAAGCCGGCAGCGGCGGTCGCGAGGCCGAGATCGAGCGGGCGCGCAAGACGTGGAGCCAGGGCTTCGTCGCCGCCGCGATCGACCAGTTCTGCCGCACCCAGGAAATCATGGACGTCTCGGGCCGGCGCAATCGTGGCGTGCTGAGCGGCGACGACATGGCGAGATGGCAAGCCACCGTCGAGGCGCCGCTCGCCTACGACTACGGCCGGTACACGGTTTGCAAGGCGCACACCTGGACGCAGGGCCCGGTGGTCCTGCAGCAGCTCGCCCTGCTCAAGGGCTATGACCTCGACGGCATGGACCCGACCAGCGCCGACTTCATCCATCTGCAGGTCGAATGCCTGAAGCTCGCCTATGCCGACCGCGAGGCGTTCTACGGCGATCCCGCCCATGTCGACGTGCCGATGCGCACCCTGCTGTCGGATGCCTACAACGCCGACCGCCGCAAGCTGGTCGATCCGCGCCACGCCTCGCTCGAGCAGCGGCCGGGCGAAGTCGACGGCTATGGCGGCGTGGTCAAGCTGCGTCGTGCCGACAGCGCACGGCTTGGCGTGGCGGCGAGCGGCGCCGGCGAGCCGACGGTCGGCCGGGTCGGCCAGACGTCCGGCGACACCGTGCATTTCGACATCGTCGATCGCGACGGCAACATGATCTCGGCCACGCCCTCGGGCGGCTGGCTGCAGAGCTCGCCGGTCATCCCCGAGCTCGGCTTCCCGCTCGGCACGCGCGGCCAGATGTTCTGGCTGGAGGAGGGCCTGCCGGGCTCGCTGGCGCCCGGCAAGCGGCCGCGCAGCACGCTGACGCCGACGCTCGCCCATCGCGACGGCGAGCCGTACATGGTCTGGGGCTCGCCGGGCGGCGACCAGCAGGACCAGTGGGTGACCCAGTTCTTCCTGCGCCACGTCCATTGCGGCATGAACCTGCAGGAGGCGATCGACGCGCCGGCCTGGCACAGCGAGCATTTCCCCTCCTCCTTCTGGCCACGCACCGCGCGCCCCGGCGTGCTCGTGCTGGAGGGTCGCGTGCCGGCCGAGACGGTGGCCGAGCTGCGCAAGCGCGGTCACGAGGTCGAGGTCGGAGAGGCCTGGTCGGAGGGTCGCCTCACCGCGGCGTCGCGCGAAGATCCGTGGCGCAAGGCGGCTGCCAATCCGCGCGGCATGCAGGGCTACGCCGCGGGACGCTGATCGGCCGATGACCTGGTCGATCATCTTCCGCGAGCGCGACACCGGCCGTATCGGCATCGCGGTCGCCACAAAGTTCTTCGCCGTCGGCTCGCGCGTGCCCAGCATCGCGCCAGGCAAGGGTGCGGTGTGCAGCCAGGCGCTGTTCAACCCGTTCTACGGACCGCGCGGCCTGCGCTTGATTCGCGAGGGCCTCGGCGCCACCGACGTCGTGCGCCTGCTGACCGCGTCCGATCCCGGCCGTGCCCATCGCCAGCTCCACGTGCTGGGCGCCGACGGCGTCTTCGCCGCGCACACCGGTGCCGACTGTGTGCCATGGTGCGGCCACTGGATCGGCGACGATATGTCGGTCGCAGGGAACATGCTGGCCGGGCCGCAGGTGGTCGCCGAGACGGTGCGCACGATGCGCGAGCGCGCCGACCTGGCCCTTCCGCGCCGGCTCATCGAGGCAATGAGGGCCGGCGAGAGGGCGGGCGGTGACAAGCGCGGCAAGCAGTCGGCGGCACTGCTGATCTATGGCGACCAGGATTACTCCGAGCTCGACCTGCGTGTAGACGATCACGTCGAGCCGTTGATCGAGCTGTCGCGCCTGGAGCGGGTGAGCCGCGAGCACTGGACGCATTTTCGTGGCTTCCTGGCGACGCGCGACAATCCGGCCGGCACGTTCGACCGTGCCGAGCTGGAGGCCGGCATCGAGAAGGGCCTGGCGGCGGAGCCTTCATGACCGGCGTCGCCGACGCTCCCCTTCTCGATCTTCGACACCTCGCCGTCTCCTTCGCTACCGACGACGGCACGGTGCATGCCGTCGACGGCATCGATCTGGTGCTGGGGCGCGGCCGCACGCTCGGGCTGGTGGGCGAATCGGGTTGCGGCAAGAGCGTGACGTCGCTTGCCATCATGGGCCTGCTGCCGCCGGAAAACTCCAAGGTTCGCGGCGAGGTTCGCTTCCAGGGACGCGACCTGTTGACGCTCGATCCGGGAACGATGCGCGACCTGCGCGGCGCCAGCCTGGCCATGATCTTCCAGGAACCGATGACCTCGCTCAACCCGGCCTACACCGTGGGCGACCAGATCATCGAGGCGATCCAGCGCCATCAGGGCCTGCCGGCGGCCGAGGCGCGGACGCGCGCCATCGAGATGCTGCGCACGGTGCGCATCCCCTCGCCGGAGAAGCGGGTCGACGAATATCCGCACAAGCTGTCCGGCGGCATGCGCCAGCGCGCCATGATCGCCATGGCGCTCGCCTGCGGTCCCGAGCTGCTGATCGCCGACGAGCCGACCACGGCGCTCGACGTCACCATCCAGGCGCAGATCCTCGACCTGCTGCGCGGGCTCCGGCGCGATACCGGCACGGCGATCATCCTGATCACGCACGATCTCGGCGTAGTGGCCGAGATGGCCGACGAAGTCGCCGTGATGTACGCCGGCCAGATCGTCGAGCGGGCACCGGTGCAGGTGCTGTTCGCCCGGCCCGAGCATCCCTACACCGTGGGTCTGCTGGGCTCGATCCCCCGCCTCGACGAGAAACGCGAGCACCTGCCCTCGATCGAGGGCCGCGTGCCCGACATGTCGAAGCCCTTGGTCGGCTGCCGCTTTGCACCGCGCTGCCCGTTCGTCGAGCCGGCCTGCCGCGAGACCGAGCCCTTGCTTGTCGCGGTGTCGCCCGGCCACCTCTCGCGCTGCCGCCGCACACCGCTGGATTGGGTCGACCATGCTCATTCGGACCGCGGGCGTCCCGCCCGCTCTTTCTCAGGCGCGGGCGGGACGCCCGCGGTCCGGAAGAGCCATGACCGCCCTCCTCGCCGTCCGCGATCTCGCCAAGCATTTCCCGGTGCGCCGCGGCGCGTTCGGGCTGGTGTCGGGGCATGTGCGCGCCGTCGACGGCGTCGACTTCGAGCTCGCCGCCGGCGAGACGCTGGCCATCGTGGGCGAGTCGGGGTGTGGCAAGTCGACGGTCGGCCGGCTGGTGCTGCGGCTGATCGAGCCTTCGGCCGGCTCGGTGCGCTTCGAGGGCGAGGACCTGCTGGCGTTGAGCGACGGCGACATGCGCGCCCGCCGCCAACGCATGCAGGTGATCTTCCAGGACCCCTATGCCTCGCTCAATCCGCGCATGACGGTGGGCGCCATGCTGGGCGAGCCCCTGATGCTGCACGGCCTCGCCAAGGGCGAGGCGGCCCGTCGCGCCCGCATCGCCGAGCTGCTCGATCTCGTCGGCCTGCGTCCCGACCACGCCCGCCGCTATCCGCACGAGTTCTCCGGTGGCCAGCGCCAGCGCCTGGCGATCGCCCGTGCCCTCGCGGTCGAGCCCAGGCTGATCGTGGCCGACGAGCCGGTGTCCGCTCTCGACGTGTCGATCCAGGCCCAGGTCATCAACCTGATGCGCGCCCTGCAGCAGCGTTTCGGGCTCGCCTACATCTTCATCAGCCACGATCTCGCGGTTGTGAAGCACATCGCCGATCGCATCGCCGTAATGTATCTGGGCAAGATCGTGGAGACGGCGACGACCGAAGAATTGTTCCGGCAGCCTCGCCATCCCTATACGCGCGCCCTGCTCGCCGCCGTGCCGGTGCCCGACCCGACCGTGCAGCGCGAGCGGGCGTTGCTCGAAGGCGACCTGCCGAGCGCGATGGCGCCGCCGCCGGGCTGCCGTTTTCACACGCGCTGCCCCTTCGAGCGCGAAAGCTGCCGCAGCGACGTGCCGGCGCTGGCCGATGACGGCACGGGTCATGCTACGGCCTGCCCGTGGTGGCGCGAGTTTCCGCCGGTGTCGCCGATCGCGGCGGCGCGCGGCCCCGATCGAGACCGCGCGCGGCTCGTGCGGCTGCAAGCGGCGTTCGTATCGGCTCAAAGGGAGGCAACATGAAAAAGACGATAGGAGTGGCCGCACTTACCCTGGCGCTTGCCGCCAGCCTGGCCGGCGGCGCGCTGGCGCAATCGCATCTGCGCATCGGCCTCGCAGAGGACCCCGATGTGCTCGACCCGACGCTGGCGCGCACCTATGTCGGGCGAATCGTCTTCTCGTCGATCTGCGACAAGCTGTTCGACATCGACGAGAAGCTCTCGATCGTGCCGCAGCTCGCCTTGAGCCACGAGACTTCGGGCGACGGCAAGACGGTGACGATCAAGCTCCGTCCCAACGTCAAGTTCCACGATGGCGAGCCGTTCACCGCCCAGGCGGCCAAGTACAGCCTCGATCGCCATCTCACCATGAAAGGCTCGTTCCGCAAGCCCGAGATCGCCTCGGTCGACAGCGTCGAGGTGGTCGATCCGTTGACCATCAAGCTCAATCTCAAGGCGCCGTTCTCGCCGCTGCTCGCCCAGCTCACCGACCGCGCCGGCATGATGGTGTCGCCCAAGGCGGCCGAGGCGGCGGCCGACAAGTTCGGCCTGAAGCCGGTCTGTGCCGGGCCCTTCAAGTTCGTCGAGCGCGTCCAGCAGGACCGCATCGTGGTAGAGAAGTTCGCCGATTACTGGAACAAGGACAACGTCTTCATCGACAGGATCACCTTCCTGCCGATCGTCGACAGCACGGTTCGGCTCGCCAACCTTCGGTCCGGCGGCCTCGACATGATCGAGCGCGTGCTGGCGACCGACATCAAGACGGTGCGCGACAATCCGAAGCTCAAGCTGATCAGCGCCGTCGAGCTGGGCTATTTCGGCATTACCATGAACCTGGCCAACGGGCCCAAGGCCGACACGCCGTTCGCCAAGGACGCGCGCGTGCGCCGCGCCTTCGAGCTCAGCCTCGATCGCGAGGCCATCAACCAGGTCGTGTTCAACGGCGAGTTCGTGCCGGGCAACCAGTGGATCAACCCGACGAACTTCTATTACCAGCAGGCGTTCCCCGTTCCCAAGCGCGACGTCGCCAAGGCCAAGGCGCTGCTCAAGGAGGCAGGCGTCAGCGGGCCGATCGCTCTGGACTTCATGGTGCCCAACGGGCCGGAGAACCGCGCCGTCGCCGAGGTCGTGCAATCGATGGCGGCGGAGACCGGCTTCGATCTCAAGATCCGCGTCACCGAGTTCGCGACCTCGCTGAAGCAGGCCGAGAACGGCGAGTTCCAGCTCTTCCTGATCGGCTGGAGCGGACGCAGCGACCCCGACGGCAACTCCTATGCGTTCCAGGTCTGCAACCAGCCGCAGAACAATGCCAAGTTCTGCGACAAGGAGGTCGACGAAGCGCACGCCAAGGCGCGCGCCACCAGCGATCCTGCCGAGCGCAAGAAGATCTACGCGACGGTTGCCGCCAAGTTCCTGGCCGCGGGCTCGGTCGTCTACCTCTACCATCGCCGCGTCCTGGTCGCCTTGTCCGACAAGGTCGACGGCTACAAGCAGATGCCCGACGGCCTGATCCGCGTCGTCGGCGTGAAGCTGAAATGAGCTCATCTGGACCGCGGGCGTCCCGCCCACTCTTCCTCATGAGCGGGCGGGACGCCCGCGGTCCAGAAGACATGAAGTATTAGATCCCCATGCTCGCCTTCCTCACCCAGCGCGTGCTGCAGATCCTGCCGACTCTGATCCTGGTGTCGATGCTGATCTTCGGCCTGCAGCAGCTCCTGCCGGGAGATCCGGCGCTGATCATGGCGGGCGAGGAGCGTGACCCCAAGGTGCTGGAGGAGATCCGCGAGCAGTACCGGCTGAACGAGCCGATCCCGATCCAGTACTTCTACTGGATGAAGGGCGTCCTCTCGGGGAACCTGGGTGAATCGATGCGGCTGAAGAGCTCGGTGGCCTCGCTGGTCGCCGAGAAGCTGCCGGTGACCTTGCAGCTCGCCGGCATGGCGATCCTGGTGGCGCTGGGGATCGGTATTCCCGCGGGCATCGTCTCGGCGGTGAAGAAGGACACCGCATGGGACTACGGCGCCAACATCTTCGCGCTGTGGGGCATCAGCACGCCCAACTTCTGGCTGGGCATCCTCCTCATCTTCCTGTTCTCGGTGACCCTGGGGTGGCTGCCAGCCTCGGGCTATGTGCGCCTGGGCGAGGACTGGCGCGCCAGCCTCGCCACCACTGTGATGCCGGCCTTCGTGCTGGGCAACGCCATCGCCGCCATCCTGATGCGGCATACGCGCAGCGCCATGCTGCAGGCAATGGGTGCGGACTACGTGCGCACCGCCCGCGCCAAAGGCCTTTACGAGCGGCGTGTCGTGCTGAAGCATGCGCTGCGCAACGCCATGACGCCGGTGATCACCCTGGGCGCGCTCGAGTTCGGCACCCTGCTCTCTGGCGCGGTGCTGACCGAGCAGATTTTCACCATCCCGGGCTTCGGCAAGCTGATCGTCGATGCCGTCTTCAACCGCGACTATGCCGTGGTGCAGGGTGTCGTACTGGTGACGGCAACGACCTACATCGTGCTCAACCTGCTGGCCGACATCGCCTACGTCCTGGTCAATCCGAGGCTGCGCGGATGACCACCGCGACCCTTCCCACCACCCTGACGGCCGAGAGCCACGAGGAGAACCCGTGGGCGCGCGCCTGGCGCCGCCTGCGTCGCCGCAAGGGCGCAATGGTCGGCCTTGCCGTCGTGGTGCTGTTCGTCCTGCTCGCGATATTCGCGCCGCTGGTGGCGCCCTACGACCCGACGGCGACGAGCTGGAGCGCGGTGCGCAAGGCGCCGAGCTGGGCCCACTGGATGGGCACCGACGAAGTCGGCCGCGACGTGCTGAGCCGCGTGCTGTTCGGCGCGCGCGCCTCGCTCAGCGCCGGGCTGGTCTCGGTCGGCATCGCGCTGGGCATCGGCGTGCCGCTGGGGTTGCTGGCGGGTTATTCCGGCGGCTGGATCGATTCGGTGCTGTCGCGCATCGTCGATGCGATGCTGGCCGTGCCGTTCCTCATCCTGGCGATCGCCCTGGCAGCCTTTCTCGGGCCCAGCCTGACCAATGCCATGATCGCCATCGGCGTCACCGCGACGCCGATCTTCGTGCGACTGACGCGCGGCCAGACCCTTGCCGCCAAGGTCGAAGACTATGTTGAGGCGGCGCGCGCCGTCGGCAATCCGCACTGGCGGATCGCATTGCGCCACGTGTTGCCCAACATCGTGCCGCCGCTCCTGGTGCAGGCTTCGCTCGCCATCGCCGGCGCGATCATCGCGGAAGCGGCGCTCTCCTTCCTCGGGCTCGGCCAGCAGCCGCCGGCGCCCTCCTGGGGCAGCATGCTGAACTCCGCCCAGCGCTTTCTTGCCAATGCGCCGTGGATGGCGTTCTGGCCGGGCTTCGCCATCTTCTTTGCCGTCCTCTCCTTCAACCTCCTGGGCGACGGCCTGCGCGACGCACTCGACCCGCGTCACAAGTAGGCGCGTACGGCCCAAGTGACATGCACTGGCGCAGGCCCGCTCGAGTAGACAGCGGTTGTACGGCGTGTTTCCCTTGCACCTGCGGTCGCGGCTTGGGGGCGGTGGAGCAGGCGATTGTGGCGGAGCGAGAGGTACGCCATGAAAGACTTCAACCCCGAACCCTGGGTGCGCAGCCTCCTGTGGCTGGCCCTTACCATCGCAGTCATCATCGCCGTCGTGTTCAACAAGACGCCGGTCAAGATCGGCGGCGCCGGCGTGCAGGTCGAAATCGGCAAGCCCGGCGAGCCCGAGCGCGCCGCCGGCCCCACCGCGGTGACGCAATCGGGCGCGCCGTCGGTCAGGCGCGGTCCAGGTTCGGTCTTTGCCTCGGCCTGTCCGCCGAAAACCAGGGCGATTGGCGGCAGCTGCATCGTCAAGTCGGGCACCGGCTTGCTGCAGAACTTCGGCCCCGAGCGCGATGCCAACGGCACCTGGCAGTTCGTCTGCGTCTGGGCCTGGACGACCAACGCCGGCGTCGACGGCTGGGCCCAGGCGGTTTGCCTGCCCGACCCGGCTTGAATCTCATGGGCGGGAGCGCGCCACTCCGTGGCCCTCATGGCGATGGCGGAAACACCAATTGCGAATCGGAAGAAGAACATGAGCGCCACGGAGTGGCGCGCTCCCGGCCACGACACAAGCCAAAATCCCTCGCGGCGCCCGTCATCACCGTGCGCAGCGAGGGACCTTCAACGACGTATCAGCCGCCCGAGGCTCTCGCCGCCGGCGCATCCTGGCGGATCGTGACGACTTCAGGCGCCTGCTCGGCAGCAACAGGCTTGCCATCGGCCACCGGCCGGACGAGCGCGATGGTACCCTTCAAGGCCGGCGGAGCGTCCGGATCGAGACGGCGCCAACCCTGCTTCTCCCAATAGGCCATGTCCTTCGGCAGGACGTGGACGTAGAGCATGTTGCAGCCACGGCCCTCGGCCAGCTTGCGGCAGCGTTCGATCAACAGTCGCCCGATGTCATGGCCGCGGTAGCGCTGCATGACGCAGAGTCGCTCGGGCATCGCGAAGGTCTGGAACCAGCGCATCCGCACGGCGCCCACGGGGTTCTCGTCCAGGTAGGCCACGACGTGGGTGGCGTTGAAGTCGTGGCCGTCGAACTCCTCGGTGTACGGAATGTCGAGCTCGCCGATGAAGCAGGCCGCGCGAATGGCGAAAGCCTGCAGCGAGTCCTCCATCTTCGTCGCCGTGCGGGTCGTGACGGGCACACCGTCGATCGAAGCCGAGATCGTCGTCATGGTCATTTCCCTCAGTTGACGTGCCGTTCAGGACGCGGTGCGTGGGGCGTGCCCGCGTCGGAGGCGCCGCGCTCCATCGACAGTTCGAGGATGCCTTCCTCGTCGAGGCGGTCTTCCGGCCGGTTGACAACCATCGGCTCCGATTCGAGCGTGACGGCGTCCGGCGACGGCTCCAGGTCGCAATAGATGGCGTAGTGCTCGTGGTCGCAGAAGTTGAAGACCTTGTCGTCGACCCGGCGGAAGCCCTCCTTCTCCATCATCGGCATGTGCCGCTTCTGCAGATGGATATAGACCTTGGTGTAGCCCTTGCGCCGCGCGAACTCCTTGCACCAGGCATTGATCCGGTGGTGGATGCCGAGCCCGCGATAGCGGCGCAGCACGACGCAACGCTCGAACTTACAGAACGACTGGAACCAGCGCAGGCGCATCGAGCCGGCAGGCTCACCGTCGACGTACATGATGACGTGCGTTGCGGTGTAGTCGTTGCCGTCGAACTCCTCGTCGTACGGGCATTCCTGCTCGCCCATGAACACGGCGGCCCGCATTGCGTAGCACTGCAGCATCTCGTCCGATGTCGAGGCGATCTTGATGGTGACAACCGGCGTCAAACCAGGCGGCGCCAGCGTCGTTTGCGTAGTCATGTTACTCCCCTTCGGTCAGCACACCGTTGTCGTTCCGGAAGCGGCGACCTCCAGCCGTTACCACCGGAAGATTCGCCGTCAACTGTTCCAGCACGTCGGTCACGACGGCTGATGTCATGCCCTTTGCCCCGCGCCGGATGGCAGTCGCTGACACCTTGTCGCGGCGCAGGATTCGCCACGGGTAGATCCAGCCGCATTCGTCCATGGTCGCGCGCACCGACATGCCGCCGGCGTCGGTGCCGTGCAGCCCGTGAAGCCGTACCCCCGGGTGGCGCCGCCTGACCTCGGCGATCACGCCCCGGAATCCCTTGCTGTCGTAGATCTCGCGGTAGAAGACGACCTCGGCCTTGTCGCCGAGCCCCGACTCGGCAACAGCGAGCTCGATCAGCACGCGTCGGGTCTCCGGCGGCAGAAACTGCCTGCCACTCGGGAAGTAGTCGGCGTTGAGATCGGCTTTCTCGGTCGTTTCGTAGATCTGGAACCCGTTTTCCAGCCGGGCAACCCGGATCTGTCCCTTGCGAAAGGCGTCGGCGTGCAGCCTCGGTATCAGCGTGGGATGGATGATCACCTTGTCGAGGCCACGCTCCTCTATGGCGCGCTGGATGATCGCGAGATGGGTGTTGTGGAAGGGATTGAAGGTGCCGAAGAACAACCCGATGCCGCCCTTCGGCGCGACCTTCGAACGAATGTCGGACAACAGCCCGATCCCGAACACCAGCGCGCCAAAGCCAAGCCCGACGGCCAGGAATGCTTCACGGGCGATCGGCACGCCGGCCGTCCCGAACGCGACCAGCACCATTGTCGCTGACAAGCCGGCCAGAACGTTGCGGTTGGCATCGCCGATGCCACGCTGGAACAGGAAGAGGCTGATATACTGGGCGCCCTGGGAGGCAAGCGAGGTGAGCAACGCCGCCGACGCAAAGCCGCCGACGGACGCGATGCCATCCCGATTCAGGGCGCCTCCCCAATACATGATCCAGAACACCGCCAGGTTGAACGCATATTGCGGGGCGAATCGCCCAAGCCGGCCGGCTGTCACGAAGCCGAAGCGGTTGTTCGCCCACAGTTCGGCTTTGTTGCTGAGCTTTGCGTAACTCGGAAGGAATGCCCCCGTGAAGACTGACACGCTTATCAGCGCCGGGTTAGTCCAACTGATATGCGCGTACGCATAACTCAAGTACGAGATCAGGGCGACAACAGCCGCCAACTGGGTCGACGGACTGCGCAGGTACTGGCGAATTTTCCTCGCCAGCAATGGAAAATTGAGCGATTTGCGCTCTGAATCGATGGCTGTCACCGGATCACCTACCCCAGCAAAGGCTTGACTTGGCCACCCAACCACTTGCCGCAAGTCTTTGAAAACAAAGAAAAACTCTTACTTCTTGCGATAGAGCCCGCGATAGCACCTCGTTAGTGAGGAAGATCACAAAGCGAGAAAAGCGACGACGCGACCGACTTCTTGCCAACAATGCTGTAGGATGTTGCACTGCTTCCTGTCATTCAAGCTTCAAGCCGCACCTTTACATTATTGCATGTCACGATGAATACGACCTCTGACGGCAAAGCCAAGATCACGAACATCCTCGGCGACTGGGATGACGTCCGGTTTTTCCTTGCGGTTGCGAAGACCGGCAGTTTCAGCGCCGCTGCGACTCAACTGAGCACCAAGCAGACAACGGTCGGGCGTCGCATCCAGGCGCTCGAGCGTCGGCTCGGCGCCAAGCTGTTCGACCGCCATCGCCACGGTATGGAAGTGACACCGGCTGCGCGCGGTGTTCTCGCTCAAGCCGAATCGATGCAGTCGAACGCCTCGTCGATCGAACGGCATCTCGCTGGTCTGGACCGCGAAATGGCCGGAGTCGTGCGCGTCGCCGTGACCGAGGGTCTGGCCGCGCAATGGCTGGTCCCGCGCCTGACCGAACTGCGACGGCGGCATGCCGACATCCTCGTGCAGGTGATCGTCGGCGATCAGATTCTCGACCTGGCGACGCGCCAGACCGATCTTGCCATCCGCTTCTTCAGGCCGACATCGAGCCAGCTGGTCGCCGCCCGTGTCGGCCAGTTCAGGATGTCGGTGTTTGCTGCGCCGGCCTACATCGAGCAATTCGGCTTGCCGCGCCAGCTCGACGATTTGCACGAACACCACATCGTCGACCACACGACGTTGCACAATTTGCCGGCAATGAAACCGTGGAGCGAGATCGTCGAACGCAGCACGCGCGTGGCGCTGCGAACCAACTCGTCGCATTCGGCGATGGAGGCCGTAAAGGCCTCCTGGGGCCTTTCGATCTTCCCGAGCTACAGCAGTAAGATGGCGGACATCGTCGAGACCCCCATCGATCTCAACATCTCGCGCGACATCTGGCTGGTGTCGCACGAGGAGACCAACAAGGGAGCGCGCATCCGCGCCGTCATCGACTACATCCGCGAACAGTTCCGCCAGGACGAGCGCGAATGGTTCTCTCTCCTGCACCCTTCCAACGACACTGAGGCGGCGTAGCCTGGCAAAGGCCGCGCGCGCAGTCCTGACCGCAACATCGTCGCGCCGTGCCGCACCGGCGCGGATCGCCCGCGCCTGTAGGTCAGCCCCCCAGGCGCCGTCGGACGTCGGCGGGAATCGGCACCGATTTCAACAAGCTCGCACCCCCCTCCTTGCGCGCCCAGATGCGTGTCTCCGTTCCTTCTGCGGCGATCTCGCCCGCGGCGTCGCGGAAGACGTGGCTGATGGTGAAGGAGCTGCGTCCGAACCGCGAAATGTGACTCTCGACCACCAGCTTCTCGCCCGGCTGCGACGCCCGCCGGAAGGAGCATTCCGCTGCGACCAGGGGAATCCCCTCGGTCCATCGCCCGCCCGACATGCCCTCGCGCGTCGCCCCGGCATTATGGAACAGCCGATGCGTGGCCTGGTCGATCCAGCGGAAATAGGAGGGGTAGTAGACGATGCCGGCAGGATCGCAGTCGCCCCATTCGACAGTGACCTCGTGGCGACTGAGAAAGGGCACGATGGTCGCTTCGGCGGTGGAGGACGGGTCGCTGTTCATCGCACGAGGTTACCCCGAGGCACGGCGCGCTGGCGAGAAGGATGCGCCGTTCGTGGGCTCCGTGGCTTGGCCGCCTGACTCGCCGGGAGCGCGCGCCATGTTTTCCTCCTATGAAAATCGGGGCGGGTACCGCCCGATTTTCTCACCATCGTGGTGCGCGCCGGCCGTGCTGTGTGTCTCTCAGCAATAGACCCGTAATCGGGGGACGTGGCCCGGAGGGTCGGAGGGGGAGAGCCTCACACGCGGTTCATGAAGTTCCGACGTCGGAGCCAGAGAGACCTCGACTGCGGCTTTCCCCTCCGCCCCGTATGACGGGGCCCCCGATGACGGGGAAGGAATACCCGTGGCGCGGTCCCAGCGCATGATCATCGGGCCTCTCTAGCGGCGTACGCGGCGATCACGCTTGGAATCGCGGATGCCGGCCTTGCGCGCGGCGGCGACGAGCTCTCGGAACGGCTGCAGCAGTTTCTGACCGACCGCCGGATCGCCCTCCAGGACCGAAAGCGCCAGGGCGACGGCTTCCAGGGTCGAGACGGCGCCTGCCCTCGCCTCACGGCGCAGATCGCCATAGAGCGACGGACCGAAGGGCAAGACCACGAAGCGGCGAAGCCTGG
>NZ_JBFWZI010000091.1:18107-28485 GCF_050185545.1 Reyranella sp.
CCCTCCAGGACCGAAAGCGCCAGGGCGACGGCTTCCAGGGTCGAGACGGCGCCTGCCCTCGCCTCACGGCGCAGATCGCCATAGAGCGACGGACCGAAGGGCAAGACCACGAAGCGGCGAAGCCTGGTGAGCCAAGCGTTGCGCCACCACAGCGCCTTGGCCTGCGCCCAGTTGCCGTCGAGCACCACCAGCCCCGAGAGGCCGGCACGGGCGGCCGCCTGGTCGGCGAGCGGCGCCCCCTTCTGATCGACGGCAACCAAGGGGCCGCCGCTCCTGGCCAGGTCGCGCACCTGGGACGAGCCGAGATAGAGCACACCCCACTGGTTCGGCTCGGCCGGCGCACCGAGCGCATGCCCGAGGTTGCGCCATGACAGACCGATGACCACGCGGCTGTTCGACAGCGTCTCCGCGATCAATCGGGCCGTTCCGAGCACACGGTCCTGCTCCTGCGGGTGCTGCAGGATCAGGACGGCGACCTTGTTGTCGACCCTTGGCGGCGTGTCAGGCATGGGCGAACATATAGGCTGCAAACTCCGACTCTGTCGCCATGACCATTGCCGTCATCGTCCGCCCCACCGTCATCGGGCTCCCCCCGAGACCGATGGTGCCGTCGTGGTGGGCGGCTCGCATGGCGCCGTCTACGCGGCCTATCTCTCGGCCAGGGCAGGCGCGCGTGCGGCGATCCATAACGATACCGGCATCGGCCGCGACGAGGCCGGCGTGAGCGGATTGGCCTGGGCGGAGGCGCACGGCATGGCCATGGCGGCCGTGCTGAGCAGCAGCGCGCGGATCGGCGACGGTGACGACATGCTGCGTCGAGGCATCATCAGTCGCGCCAACGCCATCGCCCAGGCCTGTGGCGTCGCTCCGGGCCAGTCGACCGGGGAGGCGGTCGAGCGGTCGAAGTCGGCGCCGTGGCCGCACGTCGAGCCTGCGCCCATGACCGAAGGTCGCTCGATCGCCGGCCGTGTCTTCTGCGTCGACTCCATCTCGCTGGCGGATGGGCGCGATCGCGGCCGCGTTGTCGCCAGCGGCAGCCATGGCGGCGTGCCGGCCGGCGAAACCGCCGCCGCCTTCGCGCCGAAGCTGGCACTGTTCAACGATGCGGGCTTCGGGATGGAGCATGCCGGCGTGGCCGGCCTCGCGATCCTCGACCGCGCCGGAATCGCGGCGGCGGCCGTGTCGACCTTGTCAGCGCGCATCGGCGAGGGCCGTTCCACGCTGGTTGACGGCTTTCTGTCCGAGGTGAACCAATCCGCATATCGGCTCGGCGCCCGCATCGGTGGCTCCGCCCTTGCGTTGGCTCTCGCCGTGGCCGAAAAGGGCTCGCTGGCATCTGGGCCGGAGGGATGAGCGGAGTATGGCGGTCGTCAACGTGAAGTCTGAAATCGCAGGCAACGTCTGGAAGATCCAGACCAAGCCCGGCGACCGGGTCGAGCTCGAGGGTGAAATCATGATCCTCGAATCGATGAAGATGGAAATCCCCGTGCTCGCCCCAAAGGCGGGAGTCATCAAGGAAATCAAGGTCAGCGAGGGTGAAGCAATCGGCGAAGGGCAGCTCGTCGCCGTCCTTGATGCGTAGCAGCACCGCCGCCGTCGAGATCGTCCGGCTGTGGGCACCAGACAATCTGCGTCGGGCGGCGCCGGGCGTCGCCGTGTGCGCGGCGATCGCCGCCGCGGCCTTCTGGGCGTCTGAACTCTCCTCTCTGGGGAGATGACGCATCATTTTTCATCCCCCGATGACGGTTCGATGACGGGCGGGGAGCTGTCCACTATGCCTTCGGTTGCACAATAGATGCGGCCGCTTCTAATCTCCTCACGTGCCCGGCTTGGTGCCGGTCGCCCGCACCACTTCGCCCCAGGTGTCGATCTCCTTCTTGATGAACTCGGCGAACTGAATCGGCGAGCCGGGCGCCGGCATGGCGGCTTTCTGCTCGATCTGTCGGATGATCTCGGGATCTTTGAGCAAGGCCTGCAGGTCGCGACTGACCTTGGCCACGATCTCCAGCGGCGTGCGTGCCGGTGCGGCGAGGCCCGACCAGCCGGCGGCATCGAAGCCTGGCAGGGTGTCGGCGATGGGCGGAATCTTGTCGAGCGGCGGCGCGGCGCGCCGTGCCGTGGTGAGGGCCAGCGCCTTGATGCGGCCGTCGCTGATCGGGCCGAGCGCGGCCGCGGTGCTGTCCATCATCAGCTTGATATGGCCGCCCAGCAGGTCGGCCATCGCCGGACCGCTGCCCTTGTACGGCACATGGACGATGTCGAGCCCCGCCTTGAGCTTGAACAGTTCCATCGACAGGTGCTGCGATGTGCCGGGGCCGGCCGATGCGTAGGAGTACTTGCCGGGCTCCTTGCGGGCGAGCGCGATCAGCTCCGCCAGCGTATTTGCGGGAAAGCTCGGGTGCGCCACGATCACCAGCGGAACCAGGAAAATATTGGAGATCGGCAGGAAATCGACGAGCGGCCGATAGGGCAGGTTGGGAAACAGGCTCGGATTGACGCCGAAGGTGCCGCTCGACACCACCATCAGGGTGTAGCCGTCGGGCGGCGCGTTCTTTGCATACTCGGTCGCCGGAATGCCGCTGCCGCCCGCCTTGTTCTCGACGATGACCTGCTGCTTCCAGACGTCCGTCAGCTTCTCGGCCATCAGCCGGGCGAAGATGTCGGCCGCCTGTCCCGGCGGGAACGGCACGATGAAGCGCACCGGCTTGGCCGGCCATGCCGCCTGCGCCGCCGCCGATCGGATCATCGAGGGAGCAGCCATCGCCGTGGCGGCGAGGCCGAGCGCCCGCCGCCGCTTCAGATTACCCGTCATTGCTTGCCTCCCATCACCTTCGCATGACAGGCTACCACACCCCTCTGACAATCGAACCGCATGAACACCTCCTCCAGCATTGCGATCGTGCCGCCTAGCACGCCGGCCGACTTCGACGCCATCAAGACGCTGATCATCGAGTACGTCGATTCGCTGGGCGTCTCGCTCGCCCATGAGGAGCTCGATGCCGAGCTCGCGGACCTCGCCGGCAAGTACGCCTCGCCGGGCGGAGCACTGCTGCTTGCCCGCGGCGATGACGGCACGCCCGCCGGCGCCGTGGCGCTGCGCAAGGTCTCGCCGGAAATCGGCGAGATGAAGCGGCTCTATGTGCGGCCGTCGTTTCGCGGCAGGCGCACCGCCGGGGGCGTTTCGATCGGCCGCGCGCTGGCCGAGGGAATCGTCGCCGAGGCGCGCAGCCAGGGCTACCGGCGTGTCAGGCTGGACACGATCGCGAGCAAGATGGGTGTGGCGATGAGCCTTTATCGGTCGATGGGTTTCGTCGCCATTCCGCCCTACTACGCCAGCCCGCTGGCCGACACCGCGTACATGGAACTGGCGCTTTGAGCGATCGCTACTTCGAGGATTTCAAGGTCGGCGACCGCTTCGTCAGCGGCGGCATGACGATCACCGAATCGGCCATCCTCGATTTCGCGCGGCAGTGGGATCCGCAGCCGTTTCACATCGATGTCGAATTCGCCAGGACATGGCAGTTCGGCGGGCTCATCGCGTCGGGCCTGCACACGATGTCGGCCACGCTCCGGCTGTGGCTCGACCAAGGCGTCTTCAAGGCCTGCTGCATCGGGGCGGGCGGCCTCGGTCCGGTGACCTTTGCCCGGCCGGTTCGTCCCGGCGACACGCTTCACGTCTCCACGGAGATCGTCGAGCTGCGCCCCTCGGCCTCGAAGCCCGACCGTGGTCTCGTCAAGATCAGGCAGGTGACCAGCAATCAGCGCGGCGAGCCGGTGATGGAGCAGGATACGACGGTCTTCCTCAAGCGCCGTCATGTTTTCTCGCCTCCCCCGTAATCGGGGGAGGCGAGCAATTTTCACCGCCAGGCGAAGACCGGCTGCTCGTAGTGGTCGACACGCGTGTCGCGGCCGGCCAGTGCGACCTCGCGGAACTGGAACAGCACGGCGGCGGTTGGCGCATTCACCGTCGAGACCGACAACGGCAGCCGGATGATCGGACGGTCCGATTCCTCGATGGCGACGATCTCGGGCGAACCGTCGCGGAACAGCTCGGCGCATTCGATGCGATAGGCGGCGGCGACCTCGCCGGGATTGGGAGTCACCGTCACGCCGGGCGCCCACACCACGACCGGCGCGATCATGTAGCCGGATCGCGTCGGATAGTCGTCGAGCGTGCCCAGGATGTCATCGGTCGAGGCCAGCACGCCCAGCTCCTCGTGCAGCTCGCGCAGCGCCGTCTGTTCGATGGTCTCGCCGGGATCGACCCGTCCGCCCGGCAGGGCCCACTGACCGCCATGGGCCCGAAGCCGCGGCGTCCGCTTGGTGAGAAGGAACGCCGCCTGCCCCGAGCGATCGGCCTCGACCATGACAACGGCGACGGCCGCGCGCTTGAGGCCAGCCGGATTGGGATTGCGGCGCAGCGGGAAGCGGCCAAGATGGCCTGTGATGGCTGACCGCAGCGCGTCGTCGAAGCGAAAGGCGTTCACGCGGCCGCCGATCTCCGGAACGTCCACACAACCGCCGGCGGCACATTGCGCCAGACCCGCTTGCCGTGGGTGCCGAGCAGGTGATGCCGTTCGCGCAGGCCGCGCGGCACCGGAGGCTTCGGCCCGTAGGTGAACTGCACGAGGGCGCCGCCGCGCGGCAGGATGTCGAACACGCCGCCGACGATTCCATTGACGACCTCGGCCGGCAGCGACAGCAGCGGCAGGCTCGAGACGACGGCGGCAACCGGCGCCAGACCATGGTCGTCGATCAGGCGCGGCAGGCGCGCCGCATCGCCCTCGACGATCTGCAGGCCGGGAAAGTGGCGGCGCAGGAAGACCGCCAGCTCCGGATCGCGCTCCACGAGCGCCAGGCGCCGCGCCGGGATACCCGCCGCAAGCAGGGCCTTTGTCACCTCGCCGGTACCGGCCCCGAGCTCGACGACCTGTCCCGGACGCGTGCCGAGCGCTGCCAGCGTGGCGCGGGCCATTTCCTCGGCAAGCAGGCGGCCACTCGGCACCACCGAGCCCATTGCGAAGGGGCGACGCAACCACCGCTTGAGGAAGAGGGTCGTGCCGGCGTGAGCGAGCTGGGGCATGGCCAAACGCTAGCAGACCGCTTCGTCAAGTCGACTGGGAAAACCGCGTGGCCCTACTGCGCCGGCTGCATCGCCGGCGCCGGCGTCGCGATGGCCGCGGGAGCGGGTGCGAAGAGAGCCCGCGCGTGCCGCATCTGCTCGAGCGCATTCACCATCGAGACGTAGATGGCGGCCGCGAACGGCAGCGACTGCACGACCATGAAGGCCGCCCACAGTCGTGCCTCGGGGTCGAGCTGGCCGCTGGTGAACCACAGGATGATGGCTCCCAGCCACAGCAGGACCGCCAACACGGCCTCGCCGCGCGCCATACCGAGCGCCATGCCGAGCGTGGCGCGTTCGTCCATCTTGGGCGTGCGCATGAAGGGCAAGCGGCTGGTCGCCAGGCCATACAGAACGGCGCGTCCGACCGTGTAGGTCAGCGCCAGGCCGGCGAGCGACGCGCCGACGCTCTGGCGGAAGGTGCAGCGGACACGGTCGAAATAGAGCCCGAACGAATAGAGCAGCTTGAAGACGAAGATACCGATGGTCGGCAGGATGAACTCGGCCGGCGGCAGACCGACCGGCTTGATGCCGAACAGCGGCGGCACGATCACCGCGAGCAGCCATGCCAGACCGGCCCAGGTGAAGATCAGGTTGAGCGCATCGGCGAACCACGGCAGCCAGCCGGCGACGAAGTGATACTTCTGCCAGAAGGTGAGCCTCGTGCTGTTGCCCAGCATCTTGCCGGCGTGCGCCTTCATGATCTGCATGGCGCCGTAGGCCCAGCGGAAGCGCTGCTTCTTGTAGCCGGCGAAATGGTCGGGCGTCAGGCCGTGGCCAAAGCGCTCGCGGCTGTACATGGCGCCGTAGCCCTTCTCCATCAGGCGCAGGCCGAGCTCGGTGTCCTCGGTGATGCACCAGGTGGCCCAGCCACCCATCTCCTCCATGCGGTCGCGGCGCACCAGGGTCATGGTACCGTGCTGGATGATGGCGTCGTACTCGTTGCGCAGGCACATGCCGATATCGAAGAATCCAGCATACTCCCAGTTCAGCATCTCCTTGAAGCGATCACCTTTCCAGTCGCGATGATCCTGCGGCGCCTGCACGTAGCTGATCTTGTCGTCGTCGAAGTAAGGGATCAGCGCCTTGAGCCAGTCGGGGCGCACCATGTAGTCGCTGTCGATGACGCCAATGACGCGCGCATCCGGCGAGGTCTGGCTCAGCACGTAGTTGAGCGCGCCGGCCTTGAAGCCCTTCATGACGTCGAAATGAAAGAACCGGAAACGCTCGCCGAGCTGGGCGCAGTATTCCTGCACCGGGCGCCACACCGCCGGGTCCTTGGTGTTGTTGTCGATGACGATGACCTCGAAGTCCGGATAGTCGAGAGCGGCCAGCGAATCGAGCGTCTGGATCACCATGGCCGGCGGCTCGTTGCAGATCGCCAAGTGCAGCGACACTTTGGGCCACACGCGATCGGCCGGCTGGCGGGCGATCATGTCGGCCGCCGGGAGCGCCTCGCGCCGCCAGCGGCCGCGCCAGATCGTCTCGGACATTTCGAGCGCCTGCACCAACGCCATGGCGAGACTCAACACCAGGAAGAAGGCGAGCACGGCCCAGCCCACCATCTCGCCGACCAGCATGTAGGTTCCGGCCGCGACGGTGGCGCCGTACACCAGTGCGCTCGCCGACAAGGCAACCAGTCCGGCGAAGGCGATCTGCCCCACCATGGCGATGCCGGGCCAGCGCCACAGGAACAGCAGGATCACCGGCAGGGCGAGCCCCAGCGACCACGTCGCCGCGGCGCCCCATTGCGGGAAACGATCGATCGTGCCCGTCCAGGCGAACTTCGGCTGGCGGTCGGCGTTCCACAGCCCCCAGTAGCCGCCGGCCTTGCCTTCGAGGTCGTACGACTTCCAGGGCTGGTCGACCGCCTCGACCACGAAGTGATCGATGTTCTGCGAGCGCAGCCAGGCCACCGCATCGCGGATGTTCTTGGCCTGCTCGGCCGGCGTGGCGTACTTCACCAGGCCGCTGCCGGGGCCTCGCCGCGCCGCCCCGTTCGACGGCCAGCCGACCTCGGTGACGATGATGTTCTTGTTGGGATAGGCCTGCTTCAGCATGCCGATCCGACTCTTCAGGTAGTCGAGCGGCGTCTCGTCGGACTTCTCGTCCCAGTAGGGTAGAATGTGCACGGCGAGGTAGTCGACCTCGCGTGCCAGTTCGGGATAGTGCAGCCAGACGTGCCACGGCTCGGCCGTGCTGACCGGCACCTTGACGTTGCGCTTGACGTTGCGGATCTCGCGAATCAGCTGGGCCGGGCTGGTGGCGTTCGGGTCGCGCAGATGCTTCTGGCCATCCCAGCGCAGGATGTTCTCGTTGCCGACCAGCACACGCTCGATGTTGGGGTTATTGTTGGCCATGCGGATCAGCGCGCGAGTCTCCTCGGCATTGACCTCGCCGGCCTCGCGGCCGAACTGCTGCTTGGCTTCGCTGGCGCTGTAGATCCACGCGCCGGGCACCAGCTTCAGGCCATTTCTCGCCGCGATCTCCGGCATGATCTCGCCACCGTCCGACGCGCGGTAGGTACGCACGTATTTGACCTTGCCGGACAACATCCCGAAGTCACGTTCGATCTGCTCGCGGCGCGGCTTGACCGGCGGCGGCGGGGTGTCGGTGAAGGCGGTGCGCAGAAAGCTCACGATGCCGCTCGACTTGGCCTCGATCGGATCCTGGTCCTTCGCCCAGGGCGCATAGGTGACGCCGTGCAGGGGGCCGTCGATGTTCGCCGCGTCGATCCGCGAATCGAGCAACCGCCAGCCTGCCAGCGTGGCCGCTGCAACAACGAGAAGAACCAAGGCCTGACGGATCATGAACAGGCGATCGCTCCAACGAAAACCGCCGGTGGCACCTGCTGGTCGTCGGGATCGCGGTCGCATGTCTCCTGCGGACGAGAACCTCGACGCAAGGACCGTGCCGGATCGACTCAACCGACGAGCCGATTACCACGCAGTGCGGTTGACCTCTGTGAGGCTTCCTTGCGCCCGTTTTCCTCCCCTACGACCCGTCGCAGGGGATGCGGCGACCGACGCGAGATATAGCCGCGCGTGTGCAAACGGTAAAGGGATCGCGGGCAACTTCGCTAAAATGCCCAAATCTCCACTGGCGTTACGCAACCGCCTTCGCCAAAACGCCGCACTGGATGATCCTTGAAGACCCGTCCGCGGCGCCGGCCGCCCGGCCAGCAAATGTGGCCGACACCTACGTCGAGGCCGATCGGTACGGTTTCTTCGAACGGGCGGGCGCTCGCCTGCGTTTCGCTAGCTGGCGGCAGCTTGGCGCCACCCGCGGCACGGTCGTGCTGCTGCCGGGCCGCGGCGAGTTCATCGAGAAGTACGCCATGGAGGTGGTGGGCGAGCTGCGCGCCCGCGGCTGGGCGGTGATGGCGATGGACTGGCGCGGCCAGGGTCTGTCGGATCGGCCGCTGGTCGATCGCGGCAAGGGCCACATCGACAATTTCACCACCTACATGGCCGACCTGCGGGCATTCGTCGACGAGGTCGTGGTTCCGGGCGCTCCGCGCCCGATCGTGGCGCTCTGCCATTCGATGGGAGCGCACATCGCCATGCGGGAGGTCGCCGAGAACGGATCGGGACCGATCTCCGCCGCCGTCTTCGTGTCGCCGATGACCGGGCTCAGGCGCGAGGCGATGCTGCGCTCGGTCCTGATGCTGATGCCCGAGGTGCCGGCCGTCGACGAGCGCTATCTGTTCGGCACAGGACCATTCATCCTGCTGGCCCGCGAGTTCCATTCCAACTTCGTGACCCACGACGAGCGCCGCTACCGCTTCACCGACGAGTGGTTCGCCGCCGACCCGCGCCTCACCCTGGGGGGGCCGACCCTGGGCTGGGGGCGCCAGGCGGCACGGTCGATGACGGCGGCCCTGGCGCCGGGCTATCTCGAACGCATCGACCTGCCGCTTCTCCTGGTGACCGCCGGCGAGGACCGCCTGGTCGATTCGCGTACGCACGGGCCGGTCGCGGCGCGGTTGCGCCGTAGCGAGCATTTCACCGTGGCCGGCGCGCGCCACGAGATCATGATGGAGACGGACGATCTGCGGGCCCTGTTCTGGGAAGGCTTCGACCGGCTGGCGCGCGGCGTCCTCGGTCCATGACATTGACCCAGGTCCTGGTGATTGCCGCCGCCTTCATCATCGCCGGCATCGCCAAGGGGGCGATCGGCATGGGACTGCCGCCGATCGCGCTCGGCATCATGAGCTTCGCGGTGCCGATGGAAAGCGCGCTCGCCCTGATGGTCGTGCCGACCATGGTGACCAACCTGTGGCAAGCGGTCTACGGCCGCGGCTTCGCAGTCCTGATGAGACGGTTCTGGACGATGGCCGCCGCCTCGATCGTCGGGCTGATGATCGTCGCCCTGGCCTTCGGCAGCCTGGGCTCGCACGGCGCCACTGCCTGGGTGGGTGTGATCCTGGTGATCTACTCGGCCCTCGCGCTGACCGCCTGGCGGCCGCACGTACCGCGTTCGGCGGAGCGCTGGGCCAATCCGCTGGTCGGGCTGGCGAGCGGCGCGGTGGCCGGCGCAACCGGCGTCGCGGCTGTGCCCTTCCTACCCTACATGCAGTCGCTCGACATGAACCGTCACGAGCTCGTCCAGGCGCTCGGCGTCATGTTCATCTTCATCATCGGCGCGCTCACGCTCGCGCTGGCGATCAAGGGCGCTTTCGATACCGCCAACCTGATCGGCGCGATCGTGGTCATAGCCCCAACCATGGCCGGCGTGTGGATTGGCCAGAAGACCCGCCATGCGGTCACCCCCGAGACGTTCCGGCGAGTCTTCCTCATCGGCATGTTCGCCATCGGCCTCCAAATGGCCTCAAGCCTGCTATAGAACCCCCGCCATGCCCCTCCCGAGTCACAAGGTCACGATCTGCGGCATTCCCGAGCTGGCGCAACATTGCGCGGTCGGCGTCAGCCACGTCCTGTCGATCATCGACACCCACGAGCCGCGCCCGTCGGCGCTCGACGACTACTTCGAGATCGACCACGAGCTGATCCGCTTCGACGACGTCGTCGCCGAGTATCCCGGCTTCGAGGCCTGCACGCCGGCGCACATCGAGAAGGTCCTGCAGTTCGGCGAGCGCGCCCACGCCAAGGCCGGCAGCCATGTCCTGGTGCATTGCCACGCCGGCGTGTCGCGCTCGACGGCGGCGGCGGCGATCCTGATGTGCCAGCACGCGCCGGGCCGCGAGGAGGAGGCGTTCCTGAAGCTCCTCGAGCTGCGCAAGCATGGCTGGCCGAA